>NZ_JBOFRG010000253.1:0-18302 GCF_051650885.1 Clostridium sp. | reverse complement strand
CTTTATCATCGTTTAAGGACTTGTTATTTGGTGTGTCAGCAAAAGAAGTAACGCTTAAGCTACATGTAACTGTAACTATAGTGAAAAAAGAGACTAATGCTTTTTTCATCATATGTAACAACCTCCTAATATAAATCGTTGATATTTATGTATTATAGCATAGGATTATAGAAAATGTAATTCCATAATTTTCAAAACTATTAACTTTTTATACATAAAGTTAATTTAAAGTACATTAAAATTAAAAAAGATAATATTAAAAAAATTCTAAAAATTCAGAAAAAATAAAGAAGGAAAATTTTTTCTATAGGCTAAAAAGGCTATGAACATTAGTTTACAGTATTAAGGTAAAAAAAGCCAAAAAGAAAGAAAGATACAAAAAGGTTACATTAGCTAATTAATTCCAAAAAAGATTTTAAATGCAAAAAAGATTGATAAAAGGTGAATTTGTTAATATAATTTTTACAAATATAAAAGTATAAAAAAGAAAATTATACTGATAAAAAAAGGATTTTTAGATGATTTAGAGAATATATATAGTATTAAAATATAGGAGGAATATATGAAGTTTATAGAAGCGTATTTAGAGAAATGTTTGAGAGATAAAGGTTTTCATAAAAAAACATCATTAATTGCAGGAGTTGTAATAGGAATAATATTTTATATAATTAATGTTTTTTCAGGAATGAGTATGGATGTAGCACTAGTTACAGGAATTGCTACAATAATTACTTTTACAATAGTATGGTATGTTGTAATTAAGAGATTACATAAGTCTTTCGCGAGCCAAAGAGGATTAGTTGATACAAAAGAAATTATGGAAGATAGAGATAAGAAGCGTGAAAATGCAAAGAGATTAATGGAAAAAAGAAATTCTAAAAAAAATAAAAGAAAAAACTAAGATGAAAATTTTTCATCTTAGTTTTTTTCTTTTAAATATACAAGTACACCATTCATTTGTTATAAATTCTTTTTCAAAGATAAAACCTTCATCTAAAACAAATTCTTTTATAGAGTCATAGCTCCAAGTAACAAGACCAGAAACTAATAATAAACCATCAGATTTTAAATGAGCTTTTATAAAATCTATAAATAGTTTAGTTTCTTCTCCACCTATATTTATATAGATACAATCAAAATCAGAGGAATGGATTAAGTTTTCGCTTAATGCATCACCAACTACTGGAATAATATTATCTAAATTATTTAAATCTCTGTTTAGGATTACTTCTTCAGAAATATCACGAATATCTAAAGCAATAACTTCTTTAGCATTTCTTATAGCAGTTGCTAAAGAAAGTATTCCTGAACCAGTACCTATATCTAAAACTTTTTTATTAGTAAAATCTTCTTCTAATATGTAATTCAAAATATCATGAGTAGTTTCATGAAGACCGGTACCAAAAGCACCTTGAGATATAAAATTAATTATTTTTTTATTTTCATATTCTGTAGCATAATCAGGGTGTATTAAAACCCAGTCATTATTAAGTTCTACAGGAGGCATTTTGAAATCATCATACTCATAATTTATTTCTTCTATATTAAAAGGTTCTTTATTTAAGATAGAAGAAACAGTTTTTGTAAATTTGTCTAAATCACTAGAGTCATCATTAAATGCAACCTTTAAAGTAAGAGAAACATTTTCTTTTTCTAAGTAACCATATCCAAATTCATCTGTAGTTATTTCTAAAGGGTTTTCATAGAAAACGTCAAATATATCGTTAATTTGAAGTAATTCGACTTTTTCATCAACCTCATTAGATAGGAATTCATAAGATAATATAAACATATTAAACCTTCTTTCTAAAAAATATTCTTATAAAGGTATATTAGTATAAAAAACTTTCAAAGTAAAGGTAACCATTGTATAATTTTAATATAATCAAAAGAAGAAAGGGGAAAAAGATGAACAGATTTCAAATTAAAGTTGTAATGGTAATATGTTTTATTTTAGGAACAATAGGAATGTTTATCCCAAATGTACCATTTTATTTAAACTATCCAGGTAGAGTAGTTATGCCAGTAGCTATATTTTTAACAGTGGATGGATATTATAAAACAAGTTCTTTTAAAAATTATTTAAAGAGGATGCTTTTATTTGGTGAAGGAATGCTTTGTCTTAATGTAATCATTTCATTAATAATGAGAGTAACTATAAATGGAGAGGTACATTTTGAAAAAATTAAAGAGGGAATAGTAATTTATGGATTAATTTTAATTTTAGTAAGTCTTATATTCTTTGTTTTAAATTTTAAAGGTAAATGTTTGAGTGATAGATGGGGGATTATTATAGTCTTTATACTGTCATTAGGAATGATGCTTTTACTTGGAAAAATAGATAATAGCATAGATTTACTAAGAAGTAATATGTTTTTAGCCTTAGCAGGTGTTCTGCTTTTAGTAAATGCATTAGAAAGATCTAAGAAGGAGCTTGATAAGAAAGCATTAATTAGAGTATTAATAATTTTTTCAGTATGTATATTAACAGAAACAGCAATAATAGGTCCAGCATTTGCATTAATAGTATATGTATTTAGAAAAAATAAGAGAATGTTAATTACAGGTCTATTTGTAATTAGTGGATTATTTATTCCAGGTTTTAGTTTAAGTGAGCTATTAAAGTTTCCACAATGGATGATGTTTTTTGGAATAATATTTATTTTACTATATAATGAAGAAGAAGGAATTAAAATTAAAAAGATATTTTACTACATATATCCAGTAGTTATATATATATGTTTTATTCTGGGTATATTATTGAGATAATAAGTTTGATAAAGGAGTAGGGATATGAAAAATATAGTTATTTTAGACGGAAAAGCAATTGGAGAATTTAAAAAAGAACTTTTAGAGGAATTTGGAAAAGTTACTGTATATCATACAACTAGTATGGAAGAAAGAATAGAGAGAGTAAAAGATGCTCATATAATTTTAACTAATAAAGTTGTAATAGATAAAGAAGTAATGGATGTCTGTAAAAACCTAGAGATTATATGTGAAACAGCAACAGGTTTCAATAATATAGATATAAGCTATGCAAAAGAAAAGGGTATAGCAGTTACTAATGTAGCTGGATATTCAACACCAACAGTAGTGCAACATACTTTTGCAACATTACTTTCACTAAACAATCAAATATTACATTATGATAATTACGTAAAATCAGGGGAATATTCAAAATCAGGATTTTTCACAAATTTAGAAAGACCATTTATTGATATAGAAAATAAAACATGGGGAATTATAGGTCTTGGAGCTATAGGTAAAGGCGTGGCAAAGGTTTGTACAGCATTTGGAGTAGATGTTGTTTATTATTCAACATCAGGAAAAAACAATAATAGTGAGTACAAAAGTGTAGATTTAGACACATTATTAAGTACGTCGGACATAATATCAATACATGCACCATTAAATGAAAATACAGAAAATCTAATTAATTATGAAAACTTAAAAAAGATGAAAAAAGATGCAGTTCTTATAAATATGGGAAGAGGACCTATAGTTGTTGAAGAGGATTTAAGAAGAGCATTAGATGAGGATTTAATAAAGGGAGCATGTTTAGATGTATTTACAGTTGAACCATTACCAATAGAAAGTCCATTATTAAAAGTAAAGAATAAAGAAAAATTAATAATGACACCACATATAGCATGGGCAAGTGTAGAAGCTAGAGAAAGACTTTTTAAAGATGTTGTTTTAAATATAAAAGCATTTTATAATAAAGAAGTAAGAAATAGAGTTGATTTATAAAAATAATGAAAAAAAATAAAACTTTAGCATATATATAGTAAATATATTTAATATGGTAGAGAAAAGGAGTATGGAAATTTGGATTCAAGTGAAAATTATAGTATAGAAATTGCAAATCAAGATGATATTGAAGGGCTCAGTAAAATGTTATATAAAACTGAGGATGACCCGGAATATGAGTGGGGAATGGGAACTGAAGAGGAAAGATTAGTTATATTAAGGCGTCTTATGATGCATGAAGGAAATAGATTTTTTTATAAAAACTTTAAGGTTCTAAAAAGAAATGAAAAGACTATTGGTTTTTTCTTAGCTTTTGGAGGAAAAGAATTAAAGGTTAAAACAATAAAATCAGATATGATTATGTATTCTTATAGAGAAGGAAAGAAAAATAAAATAAAGTTTTTAATAGAAATATTAAAATATTTATTTTATAAAGAATGTACTTTAAATGAGTATTATTTATCTAATATATATATAGAAGAAGAATACAGAGGTCTTGGATATAGCTATATTTTACTAGAAGCAGTTCTAAGTGAAGCAATTTGTAGAAAATATAATAAACTATCCTTAAGAGCAAATAATCACAAATTAGTAGAATTCTATAGAAAATTTGGATATAAATTAGAAAATAGAAGCGATTTAAAAATGGTATTAAAAATATAATAAAGAAAAAGTGTGTTTTCAAATTTTGAAAACATGCTTTTTTTATTTCTAAAATTAAAATTAGTTGCATAGAAATAGAGTGAATAATATTTAGTTTTAGGAGGGGGACTTTGGATAAAATAAAAAAAGAAAAAGAAAAAGAAATTGCTGGGTTAGAAGAAATAGCTGTAAATGAGGAAGAAAAAGATGAAAATGAAAGTGAGGAGGGAGAGGAAGAAAGTAAGGAAAAGAAATCTAAGAAAAAACTATATATAGGAATGGGAATTGTAGGAACTTTAGTTCTTGGAGGATATTTAGGAGGAAGCTTTTATTATAACGATAAATTTTTAGCAAGAGTAGAAATAAATAATATTAGTGTAGAAGCTAATACTGTAAGTGAAGCAAAGGAAAAACTTAATAATTCAGTTGAAAATTATGAGCTAATAATAAGAGAGAAGGGTAAGGTAGAAAAGATAAAAGGAACAGATATAAACTTACAGTTTGATGGGGAAGAAGAATTAAAAAAAATGATGGAAAATCAAAATCCATTATTTTGGATAAGCGGATACTTGAATCCAATAGACAAGGTGTTAGATAACGCAGTTACATATGACGAGCAAAATCTAAATAAGAAGATAGATGGATTACAAATTCTAAAAAAAGAGAATAGAGTTAAAGCAAAAGATGCAAGTTTTAAATATAATGGTGAAGGCTTTGAGATTATTGATGAAGTAAAAGGAAATGAAATTGATAAAGAAAAGCTAGTAAAAGAAATTAAAAATGCAATAAAGAATGGTCAAGAAGAATTAGATATAGAAAAATTGGATATTTATAAAAGTCCAAAGTATACAAAAGATTCAAAAGAGGTTAAAGAAGCAAAAGAAGAGTTAGATAAAATGATGAATGTCCAAATTTCTTATACTTATGGGGGTAAAACCTTAGAGCTAGATAAAAAGACATTAGGGGATGCAATAAGTGTAGATAAAAATATGAAGCCTATGGTAAAAGAGGATGTAATTTTAGAATATACTAAAAGTCTAGAAAATACTTTTGAAACAGCAGGAAGAAATAGAAAATTTAAAAATTCTTATGGAAATGAAATAACTATAGGTGGAGGAAATTTTGGATATATAGTAGATAGAAAAGAAACACAAAAGGAAATATTAAATGGAATAAAAAATATAAAAAATATAAATAAAGAGCCAATTTTCAAGCAAACGGGAAATGTAGGAAGTGGAAATGATATTGGAAATAGTTATGTTGAAATAAGTTTAGATAATCAACATATTTGGTACTATAAAAATGGAAAGCTCCTAACAGAAGGTAAAATAGTAACAGGAAATTTAAGTCGTGGATGGGGAACTCCTGCTGGTGTGTACAAGCTAACTTATAAGCAGCTAGATGCAGTTTTAAGAGGAGAAGACTATGCAACACCAGTAAAGTTCTGGATGCCATTTAATGGAGGTATAGGCTTACATGATGCAACATGGAGAGGAGAGTTTGGAGGAAGTATATATAGAACTAACGGTTCTCATGGATGTGTTAATCTGCCATATAATGTAGCTCAAACAATTTATAATAATATAGATGGAAGCATGCCAATAATACTATATTAAAAAAAGTCCTTCATTAGCTTTTAATGAGGGACTTTAAATTTAAATATTAGTATACTCTTTAATGGCTTGAATAACGCCATTTTCAGTATTTTTCTTAGCTATAAAACGTCCATGTTTTTTCATTTCATCACAAGCATTGTCCATAACAAAGCTATAATAAGCATTTTGTAAGAGTTCAACATCATTAAAGAAATCACCAAAAGCCATAGTTTCTTCAAAAGAAATAGAATTTTGGAGTTGAACTTTCTTTAAAGCCTCACCTTTATTAGTTCCTTTATTAGTGAAATCAACCCAAACATCGCCTGAAACAACACAATTTAGTTTTTCACCAAAAATAGGATTTAAAATAGGATATGAATTTTTTAATGCAAGACCTAAATCCAATACTGTAACTTTAAAAATTATATCATCAATATGAGAAAAATCTTCTACAACATTTTTCTTTATATAATATTTATTTATTTCAGTTAAAGCTTCAATGGAACACGGCTTATGATAGCAACTATTAACGCCACATAAAATAATATGTACCTTTTCAAGTTTTTCACATTCTGAAATAATTTCATTTATGTAATTAGAATTCATTTTAGAAATAGAAATTATCTCCCCTTTATCAACAACCATTGCACCATTATCGCAAATATAAGTTAATTCATCACTAATAGGAGAAAAATTTTCATATAAAGTATAATAAGGTCTTCCACTTGCAACAATAAATTTTATATTATTTTCTTTTAATTTATTAAAGACTTGAAAAAATTCTTTTGGAATAATTCCATGTTCATCTAAAAGTGTACCATCCATATCGGTAGCTATAAGTTTTATCATAATATCACCCTTTCTTTCTATCAAACATATTTTACCATGAAAAAATATAAATTGCCAAAAATAATTATTGACAATAAAAGTAAAATAAGTTATTATTATCAAATAAATAAAGAGTTAAAGACTATGAAAAGAAGTAGTAAGGAAAAGGATATTTTAAAGAGAGCAAAGGAAAGGTGAGAGCTTTGCAAATAATCATTCTTGAACTTGTCTTAGAGTTTGCACAAATTTTGTGTCGGTGAAAGCCGTTATTTAAATTAAGAAAAAAATTGGATGGTACCGCGTAATTCGCTCCAAAATGCTGGAGACATACGTGGTTTTTTTATATTAAAAAGGGGGCAGAAAACATGAAAAAGAAAATTTATATTTTTGATACAACGCTTAGAGATGGAGAACAAACACCAGGGGTAAGTTTAAATCCAAATGAAAAGTTAGAAATAGCAAAGGCATTAGAAAATCTAGGAGTAGATGTAATAGAGGCAGGGTTTCCAGTAACATCTAAAGGAGATTTTGAAGGTGTTAAGCTTATTGCAGAAAATATAAAAAATTCAACTATAAATGCATTAGCAAGAGCAAATAAAAAAGATATTGACGTAGCATATGACGCTATTAAAGGGGCAAATAAAAGAAGAATTCATACATTTTTAGCAACATCTGATATTCACATGAAGTACAAACTAAAAATGTCTAGAGACGAGGTTTTAGAAAAAATAGGGAAAATGGTTGCCTATGCAAAAACATTAGTTGAAGAGGTTGAATTTTCTCCAGAAGATGCATCAAGAACAGAAAGAGAATTCTTATATAGAGTATTAGAAAGGGCAATAGATGCAGGTGCAACAATATTAAATATTCCAGATACAGTCGGATATACAACACCGAATGAATTTGGGGCATTAATTAAGGGGATAAAGGAAAATGTAAAAGGAATAGAAAAAGCAAAAATAAGTGTTCACTGTCATAATGATTTAGGCCTTGCAGTAGCAAATTCTTTAGCAGCTATAGAAAATGGAGCAGAGCAAATAGAGTGCGCTGTTAATGGTTTAGGAGAGAGAGCTGGTAATGCAGCTTTAGAAGAAATAATTATGGCAATCAAAACAAGAAAAGATATTTATGATTTTAACTTAGACATAAATACAGAAAAAATTTATAGATTATCTAGCTTAGTCTCTCATTTTACTGGGGTAAGTGTACAACCGAATAAGGCTATAGTTGGGAAAAATGCATTTGCACATGAATCTGGAATACATCAGCATGGGATATTAGAAAATAGAGAAACCTATGAAATAATGACACCAGAGTCAGTAGGTTTTAAAAAGAATAATATGGTACTTGGAAAGCATTCAGGAAGGCATGCATTTGAGGATAGAGTAAAAGAGCTTGGATATGATGTAGATAAGGTATCTATAAATGATGCATTTGTAAAATTTAAAGAAGTAGCAGATAAAAAGAAGGAAATATCAGATAAAGATATTGAAGCTATATTAAATCATGGAAGAATAAATATAAAAGAAAAATATAAATTGAAATCATTTAATGTAAGTACAGGAAATAATATAACATCTACAGCAACAGTAATGCTTGAAATTGATGGACAGGTAAGAGAAGAAGCAGCCTGTGGAGATGGACCTGTTAACGCTCTTTACAATGCAATAGAAAGAGTTTTAGATAAAAAAAGAATTGTAGCAGATTATAGTATAAATGCAATAACAAGTGGTGCTGATGCATTAGGAGAAGTATCAATAAAGTTAGAATCAGAAAACAGTAGGGTAATAGGAAGAGGGGTTAGTACAGATGTAATAGAAGCTAGTATTTTAGCCTATGTAAATGCACTTAATAAAGAATAAATAAGAAAATATTAAGATAAACGTTGCAAAAAAGATAAAAAATTATTATAATGTTAATAAAATTAAATATGTTCGGATGAAGATAGTAGGAGAGAGGGAAGAAATTTCCCCACCGAAGATGGTAATCTTTCAGGTAAAAGGACTGCTATTGGACGAGCCTCTGGAGAGACTCTATTAAAGAGCACCGAAGGAGAAAGATATAGGAAACTATATCGAAACTCTCAGGTAAAAGGACAGGGGATTTATAACAAAATCTCTATTTTGTTATACAATCTCCTCCCAAAATTTAAATTTTAGGAGGATTTTTTTATGAAAGAATTTTTAACCGCGGTGGACAATTTTGTATGGGGGCCACCATTATTAATTATGTTAGTAGGAACAGGTGTCTATTTAACGGTAAAACTAAGAGTTTTACAAGTTACAAAACTAGGACATGCACTAAAATTAGTATTTACGAAAGATACAGAAAGTGATGAAAAAGGTGATGTTTCAAGCTTTGGTGCTCTTTGTACAGCACTTTCAGCAACTATAGGAACAGGAAATATAGTGGGAGTAGCTACAGCTATTAAAGCAGGAGGGCCAGGAGCATTATTTTGGATGTGGATTGCAGCATTCTTTGGAATGGCAACTAAGTATGCAGAAGGACTTTTAGCTATAAAATATAGAGAATTTAATAGCAAGGGAGAAGTTAAAGGTGGACCAATGTATTATATCCAAAATGGATTGAATAATAAATGGCTTGCTAAGATATTTGCTTTCTTTGGAGTATTAGTGGCTCTTTTTGGAATAGGAACTTTTGCACAAGTTAACTCTATGTCAGAGGGAATGAAAAATAGTTTTAATATTCCAATTGTAGTAACAGCAGTTGTAGTAACTATATTAGTAGCTTTAGTAACTTTAGGAGGAATAAAGAGAATATCAAGTGTTTCAGAAAAAATAGTGCCATTTATGGCAGCTTTATATATAATAGGTGTTTTAATAGTTATAATCTTTAATTTTGGGCAAGTACCAGAAGCTATTAGTTTAATTATTAGAAGTGCCTTTAATCCAGAAGCAGCTCTTGGAGGAGCCTTTGGGGTAACATTTATGATTGCAATGCAAAGAGGGGTTAGTAGAGGAGTATTTTCAAATGAGTCAGGCCTTGGAAGTGCACCTATAGCAGCTGCAGCGGCAAAAACAAAAGAACCAGCAAAGCAAGGGTTAATATCAATGACAGGAACATTTTTTGATACAATAATAATTTGTTCAATGACAGGTATTGTAATAGTACTTACAGGAATGTATAATTCACCACTTGATGGAGCAAGTTTAACGACAGCTGCTTTTGAAATTGGTTTTCCAATTGCAATAATAGGAAAATATATAGTAAATATAGGATTAATCTTTTTTGCTTTTACAACAATACTTGGATGGAATTATTATGGAGAAAAGTGTATTGAATATTTATTTGGTAAGAAATTAATATTACCATATAAAATTTTATATATAATACTTGTCCTTATAGGATCATTTTTAACGATAGATGTTATATTTATATCAGCAGATATTGTTAATGGATTAATGGCAGTTCCAAATTTAATTGCGTTAATTGGTTTAAGGAAGGTTGTATTTGAAGAAACAAAAATATATTTAGATAAAATAAAATAAAAAAAAAGTCTTATGTAGATTTATTCTATATAGGACTTTTTTTTGAAAAATATTAAATTATAGATATAAATCTCTTACATTAGTTGAAAAAATAGAATTCCATTGAAGGTTATTTATTAAATAATCTCTACCAGTAGGAATAAGTGTATAATTTCTATATTCAAGATAATCTTCGTAAGATAACCCATGTCTTGATAAAATAGAATTTAAAGTAAGCTTAGTGATTAAAGCTTCTTTATAAACTTTATTATATTCATTTGATTCATTATTTAAAAGAACCTGTCCCATATGATAAGGAATAATATATTCTTTTAAAACATAGCATGCATATTTAGATGGTAAGGAATCTTGTATTTCTTTAGGCAGAGAAGAAAAGTTGCTATTAATATCACTTTCAGGTAACTCTTTAATTAAAGAAGAAAGCAAAAGATGCATAGCTGACAAATAATATGATTTAGCTAAGCTATATTTATTTTCTAAAAAGCAAATATCTCCAAGTAAAGTATAAGTATCGTGAGTCCTTGAATCTAATGAAAGTGACTTTGAAAGGGCAAGCTTTGCTTTAGGTAAGTTACCTCTTTTAATCATATCTAAAGCCAATTTTCTAAGGACTAATGGATCTCCCATAAAAAAACCTCCATAAATTTGTAAACATAAGAAAATTATAGCACTTGTAAATATTTACAACAATAGAATTAATAAGAAATATTAAACTTTTTTAATGTTGAATCAATAGTTAAAGTGGTGACAGTATGTGTTGAAATAGTGATAAATCTATTTCCTTTTAAAACATCTGAAATAAAAAGCTTTAGATTAGAAGTATCCCCTTGTACTACAATATCTACAGTCCCATCATCTAAATTTTTAGCTGTTCCAACTAAAGAATATTTTAAAGCGAGACGTTGGCAAAGATATCTAAACCCAACTCCTTGTACTTTTCCAGTTACATTTATTAACAATCTTTCCATAAAAACCTCCAAAAATAAATTTTATATAATTATAACATAAACCGTTGCATGAAAACAGTTTCAAAACTATAATATAGAATATAAAGTAAATGGAGGTATAAAATGGAAAGAAGTTTAATTTTAATAAAACCAGATGGAGTAGAGAAAAAGGTAATTGGAAAAATTATAAGTATTTATGAAAAAGAAAATTTAGAAATTAAAGAATTGAAACTTTTAAGAGCTAGTGAGGATATTGCAAAGAAACATTACGAAGAACATAAAGAAAAGCCATTTTTTAATGACTTAATTCAGTTTATAACAAGAAATCCTATTTGCGCAATGATAATTGAAGGAGAAGATGCCATAAAGAAGGTTAGAGAATTAAATGGAGATACAAATCCTTCAAAAGCAAAAGAAGGAACAATTAGAAACTTGTATGGGGATAGTATAGGAGAAAACTGTGTCCATAGCTCTGATTCAGTAGAAAGCGCAGAAAGAGAAATAAAAATTTGGTTTAATATATAAGAAATACGCTGCACTTTTGTGCAGCGTATTTTAAGATTTTAATTTAATCCATTCTTCATCATAAAGATCTAAAGTTTTTTGATTTAAATCAGTATAAATTTGACAATTCTTTAATTGCTCTTTTGTTGGATATTCTTTCTTTATATCTTCTGGAAGCATATCGAATGTTTTTGGAATAGGAGTTTGATAGCCTATATATTCAACATTTTTCAAACCATTCTCAGGGTTACATAAGAAATTTATAAATTCCTCAGCAGCTTCCTTATGAGGAGCATTTTTTGGAATTGCTAAAGCATCAAACCATTCATTTGAACCTTCTTTAGGAATTACATATTTAATATCAGGATCCTCACTCATCATATAGGCTGCATCTCCAGACCATACAGGAGCAATAGTAGCTTCACCAGATAAAAGTGCATCCTTTACTTCATCTACAAAATAAGCTAATACTAAAGGCTTTTGTTCACGAAGAAGAGCACCAGCTTCTTTTATTTGTTCTGGGTTTGTAGAGTTCATAGAATATCCCAAAGATTTCAAAGCAATAGCCATGGAATCACGAACAGAGTCAAACATAACTATTTGGTCTTTATATTTAGGATTCCAAAGGTCTTTCCAACTTGTAATAGGTCCTTTAATATATTTAGAATTATATGCAATTCCAATAGTTCCCCACATATATGGAACAGAATATTCATCCGTAGGGTCATAAGATAAATGCTTAAATTGTGACCCTATATATTTATAATTAGGAATTTTACTAAAATCAATTTTTTCTAATAAATTTTCTTTTATCATTTTTTCAATCATATAATCAGATGGAACAACAATATCATAATCACTACTTCCGCTTTTTATTTTTGCATACATAGTTTCATTTGTGTCGTAAGTATTATAATTAACTTTAATACCAGTTTCTTGTTCAAATTGTGTTATTAAAGTAGGGTCGATATAATCTCCCCAATTGTAAACATTAAGAACTTTACCTGTAGATGTTGTACTTTCTTTCATTTTAGAATATCCAAAAAGAAGACCAATACATATTAAGATAACTACTAAAAGAGAAATTATAACTTTAATATTCTTTAGTTTTCCCATTTAAATCACCTCTTGAGTTAGTTTTTTTATTTACAATTAGAAGTAAAGCTAAAACAGTTACAAACATTAGGGTAGAAAGAGCATTAATTTGTGGATTAATTCCTTTTCTAGCCATAGAATAAATTTCTATTGAAAGGTTTGTAACTCCAGGACCAGTTGTAAAGAAGGAAATAACAAAATCATCTATAGACATTGTAAATGCCATAAGAAGACCAGCAACAATTCCAGGCTTTATTTGTGGCAGAATAACCTTTCTAAGTGCATATGAATGAGTTGCACCTAAATCCATGGCAGCTTCAATTGTATTATCAGGTAGCTGACTTAATTTAGGAAGGACGCAAAGTATAACATATGGAATATCAAATACAATATGAGCTATAAGCATTGTTTTGAATCCAAAACTAAATTTAAAAAATATAAAAAGACTCATTAAAGAAATTCCTGTAACTATATCAGGATTTAAAATAGGTAAGTTATTTATATTTAATAATAAAGCTTTTCTTTTTCCACGCATATAGTAAATTCCAATAGCAGTGATAGTTCCAACAATAGTTGCAATAACTGAGGCTATAACAGCTATTAGGATAGTATAATATAATGCTTCAAGTAAAGTATCATTTTGAAGAAGAGACTTATACCAATCAAAGGTGAAGCCAGTCCATTTAGCCATACTTTTTGACTTATTGAATGAAAAAAAGATAAGTGTAACGATAGGTGCATATAAAAATACAAAAATAATAAAAAGATAGAATCTTTTTATAAAGGATGTAAATTTATTTACCATAGCTTACCACCACCTTTTACATTGTTTTCACTAAATCTTGACATAAAGGCCATAGAAATAAGAATTAAAATCATTAATATAATTGCAATTGATGATCCAAAATGCCAGTTATTAGTTGCAGTAAATTGTTGTTCTATAACATTTCCTATAAGCATAGTTTTTCCACCACCTAAAAGCTTAGAAATAACAAAGGTAGAAACAGCAGGCATAAACACCATAGTAATACCAGAAACTACACCAGGCAGGCTTAATGGAAATACTATTCTTCTAAAAATTGTTTTATTATCAGCACCTAAATCTTTAGCTGCATTTATTAAATTATTATCTATTTTTGATAATACAGTATATATAGGAAGAATCATAAAAGGTAAGAAGTTATAAACCATACCTAAAAGGATAGTGCCTTCTCTATATAATAATTGAATACGTTCTATGCCGAATAAAGAGAGAAAATTATTAATCACTCCATATTTCCCTAAGATAGGAATCCAAGCATAAGTTCTTAATAGAAAATTCATCCACATAGGAAGAATAAACAACATAATAACTAAATTACGATGTTTAATATTCATTTTTGAAATAATATATGCAATAGGAAATCCTAAAATTAAACAAAGAACTGTGGAAATAGCTGCAAGAACTATAGATTTTGTAAAAATAGCTACATATTGTTCTTGAAACATTCTTGTAAAATTGTCTAATGAAAATTTATATCCAGTAGAGGTTTCCACAGTTACACTAAAAAATATAATAATTAGTAATGGAACAACGATGAAGATAGCACTCCAAAGTGCATAGGGAGTTGCTATAAAGCTAAATTTATTACTCTTTTTCATATGCTATCTTACCTTTCTCATTACATGGATATCTTCAGGTTGAAGTGAAAGTCCTATTCTGCTATTAACTTCAGCCATTTTAGTATTGTGTATAATCCAAGTATAATCAGTATCTTCAATTTTAACTTCGATTTCATAATGAACACCTTTAAAAATAACTGATTTAACAATACCATTTAAAGTTTCAGAAGATGGTTTAACCATTTGTATATCTTCAGGTCTAATTACAACATCAACAGGCTCATTTTTTTGGAAATCCTTGTCTAGTGTTTGGAAAACCTTATTACAAAATTCTGTTTTAAAGTCATCTAACATTATTCCATCAACAATATTACTTTCACCTATAAAGTCAGCTACAAAAGCATTACTTGGTTCATTATAAATATCTTGAGGCGTACCCATTTGTTGAATAATTCCTTTATTCATAACAACTATAGTATCAGACATAGTTAAAGCTTCTTCTTGGTCATGTGTTACAAAGATAAAAGTTATTCCAAGTCTTTGTTGAATTTTTTTAAGTTCTATTTGCATTTCTTTTCTAAGTTTTAAATCTAAAGCACCTAAAGGTTCATCAAGAAGTAAAACTTTTGGTTCATTAATAAGAGCACGAGCTATAGCAACTCTTTGTTGTTGTCCACCACTTAAAGAATCAACATTTCTTTTTTCAAAGCCAGGTAAGGCAACTAACTTTAACATTTCTGTTACTTTCTCTTTTATAATATCTTTTGGAACTTTTTTGATTTTAAGACCAAAAGCAATATTTTCAAATACATTCATATGAGGAAATAAAGCATATTTTTGAAAGACAGTATTTACAGGTCTTTTATGAGGTGGGATAGAAGCTAAATCTTCTTTTCCAAACATAACCTTCCCGCTATCTGCTGTTTCAAATCCTGCAATTATTTTTAATGTAGTAGTTTTTCCACATCCACTAGGACCTAGAAGTGTTAAAAATTCATTCTTTTTAATATTAAGATTTAAATTGTTTAAAACTACATTATCATCATATTTTTTATTAATACCTTTAATTTCTAAAATGTTATCACTCATGAAAACACCTCTTTCTACAAAATATATTATTTAGAATGATGGAGGAGTAACAACCCAAACTATTTTTGCAGCTGTTTTTCCATTATTAGATATCCAATGATTCCATTTAGGTTTAAAATAAAAAGTCTCACCTTTTTTTACTTTATGAGTCATATCACCTAAATGTAAAGTTATGCTACCACTTAAAACAAGTCCAAATTCTTCACCTTCATGTGGCTCTTCTTCAATATAACGACCACCAGGGAAAAGTGTTAGCATTATAGGTTCCATACTATTCTTTTGAGCATTTGGAACAAGCCACTTTAAATTATATTTTAACTCATTATCATCAGTTTCAAACATATGGTCAGGAGTGTAAGTTACACGTTCTTCATGCTTGTCACTAAAAAATTCTGTAAGATTTGTTCCTAAAATTTCTAATATATCAACTAAAGTTGCAATGGATGGAGAAGTTAAATCATTTTCAACTTGTGAAATGAAGCCTTTAGATAATTCGCATCTATTAGCAAGTTCTTCTTGAGTTAATCCTTTTGCAATACGAAGACTACGGATTTTATCACCAATTTCCAAAATAAAACACCTTCTTTCATGAAAAAATATTTATAAAAATAAGTTTTACTAAACATAAAGTTTATATTTACTAAACAAACAAAAATTATTATAAGATTTTTAGTGGAAAAAATCAATATATTTATTCAAAAAAAATTAAAAAAATTAATAATAACAAATTAAGAGAAATGGCATAGAATAGTGATTTGTTTTAAAAAGTTTAAAAAGAAATGATTTAAAGTTTACAAATACTAATCAAGAAAAAGAAAAAATGATGGAGAAGTGGTGAATTTTAAAATATAATAAAGTTTTAAGAGAAATAAAATCAAAATAGTGGAAAAAGGTTATGTAACTTTGATATAATGAAATTAAATAAAACGAAGGGGATATATGGTGAAAAAGATGCAAAGTCTTTATAGAAGAAATGGAAAAAAGGTATATATAAAGCAACCAGAATTTAATGAAATGGAATATGTATCAATATTATGGGGTGATAAGGAGACTATGGAGGGGATTGGTGGTATATTTCACTTTACAAAAGACAAGTGGGAACCTTTCTATAGAAAGATGGTAAGTCCATCAGATGGTAAAAATTTTTATTGCCTTATATATAACAATAAAGATATCCCAGTTGGAGAAGTAAGCTTTCATGGTTATGATTTAGTCACGAAAACTGCAAGGTTTAATATAAAGGTACAAAATAAATATAGACATGCAGGTTATGGAAAAGAAGCAGTAAACTTAATGCTTGAATATTATTTCCAAGAATTTGGTGGAAATATAATGATGGATACTATAAAAAGCGAAAAGGGAATAGAGCTTGCTAAAAAGTTTCATTTTGAACAAATGGGAAAAGCTAGAGATGGATTTATATTTAGAATTACTAAAGAAAAGTTCTTTAGCGCTAATACGGGAACCAAAAAACATGTCGATATATTATTAACAGAGGATATGAGTATGTTAGATTATTCTATGCCATTTGAATTATTAAAAAAGGCAAATGAAATAGCAAAAGAAGATATATTTAAAATAAATACAATTTCATTTAAAGAAGATATAGAAATAAATTCAAAGGTGAAGCTTAATATTAAGATAGAAGAAAATGAAAATCCAAATCCAAATGTAATAATTATTCCTGGCGGATTTGATCTAAATAAAAATTCAAAAAATATAATTGATTATATATTAAAAAATTATAATGAGTGTGATTATATTTGTGCATTTGCTGAAGGGATAAATTATTTGGCAAAATGTAAAGAACTTAAAGGGATTGTAGTCCCGCAAGGTGAATTTTTAGATGGACTTTCAAATGAAGAAAAGCTAGGGTTAAGAGTAATAAATAGAAATTATACGGATAATGGAAAGATAATGTTAAGCAAAAATTTAATGGGAACATTAGAACTTTGCTTAAGCTTAATAAAAAAAGTATGTGGAAAAGAAATAGAAGAAAAATTATATAAAGAAGTAGGAATAAGATAGACAAGTTATAAGTGTCTATCTTTTTTTGCATAAAAAAAGATCGGGTAAGCGATCTTTTATATATTATTCCCATTCAGAAACATTTTCTAATCCTTTGATAGAAGACTTTTTAAAGATAGGTTCTTTAATACCGGCTTTCTTTTGAGCCGAATAATCTTTAAGGGCAGCAAAGGCAAATTTGCTTAGTAAGAAAATAGCTATAAGATTAACTATTGCCATAAAGCCCATAAATACATCTGCTAAATTCCAAACTACAGACACTTTTGCAAGTGAACCAGAGAAAACCATAAAAATTACTAAAAGTCTATATAAGAAAAGGTATCTCTTTTTTGAAGTTAAGAATTCAATGTTAGATTCTCCATAATAATAATTTCCAATAATTGAACTAAAAGCAAACAGTAGGATACAGATAGCTATAAAAATATTTCCAAAGGATCCTATCTGAGAGCTTAAAGCTTTTTGAGTAAGTTGAATTCCTTCTACACCAGGTGCAGTGTAATCAACACCAGATAAAAGAATAATAAATGCAGTGCAACTACAAATTATAATTGTATCAGTAAAAACACCTAATGTCTGAATAAGACCTTGTTTAACAGGATGAGAAACAGTAGCAGTAGCGGCGGCATTTGGAGCACTTCCCATACCAGCTTCATTAGAGAATAATCCACGTTTAACTCCAATTAAAATAATTCCACCAAGAGTTCCACCTG
>NZ_JBOFRG010000252.1:0-8612 GCF_051650885.1 Clostridium sp. | reverse complement strand
TGTATTGCCTAAATATTGTTTCTTTTAAAATGTAGATGTATACTTTTCTATGAACTATTAATCTTAGGAGATGTTTTTATGGAAAAACGCGCAAAAATTTTATCTGCAATGATAAAGTGCAATACTATATCAGAAAAGGCTGATACTAAAGAAAAATTTAATGAATTTCATTTAGTACTGAAAAATAACTTTAAAAATATTTTTAGTACCTTAGATATTATTAATATAGATGGAAACTTAATTTTAAAATGGAAAGGTAAATTTAATGATTTAAAACCTATTGCTCTTATGAATCATATGGATACAGCACCTATAAATTGTGGAGAATGGAATTTTGATCCTTTAGGTGGTGAAATTATAGATAACTATATTTGTGGCAGAGGTACTATTGATACAAAAGGTCCCTTATGTGAAATGCTTATTGCTTGTGATGAATTAATAGAATCTGGATTTACTCCTAATAGTGATATTTACTTCATGTCTACACGTAATGAAGAGATATCTGGAGATGGTGGTGAAAAAATATGCTCTTATTTGAAGGAGCATAAAATCTTTTTTGAAACTCTTTTAGATGAAGGTGGTGCAATAATGAATCCACCTATAAAAGGAGTTAATGGAGCTTTTGCAATGATAGGAATTTCTGAAAAAGGTCATATAATTTTAAAATTAACAGCTGATTCAAAAAATTTACTTAAAGTAAAAGAAAGTTTTGAAAAAGAAAATCCCTTTAAAAGTAGAGTTTCAGATGAAATGATAGAAATGCTTAAATCATTTAGTACTAAAGTAAGCTTTCCTATGAACCTTATCTTCAAAAGTGGAAAATATCTAAAGCCTATTTTAGCAAAAAGCCTAAATAAAATGGGTAAAGAAGGTTCTGATATGATAAGAAGCACCTATAAATTTAGTGAAATTGATGATAATTCCACAACACTTACCATTAAAGTATCTCAGGAAGATGGAATATCAGGTGTTATGAATATCTTAAAAGAAAAATTCAAAGAATTTAATATAGATTATTCTGTAGAATATAGTTTTCCACCATCAAAAATAAGTACAACTAATTCTAATGGGTTTAAAAATATTGAAACTTCATTAAAAAAAGTTTTTGAAAATGTAACTATTTCGCCATATAGAATGCTTGCAGGAACAGACTCAAGACATTTTGATTCCATAACCCAGAATACCTTTAGATTTGCTCCACTTTATATGACACCAGAAGATATGAATATGGTCCATGGTCTAAATGAAAAACTTTCAATAAGCACCTTTGAAAAAGGAATTCTTTTCTATAAAGAATATATAAAAAACTATTCTAAATAATCTAACCTAAAAAGAGTTAGCCATTAATTTGCTAACTCTTTTTTACTAATACATTTTGCAATATATAAATTGCCTTCATCAATTCCCTTTATAGCATCTTCTCTAGTTGGATAAACTCCCTTTTTCCATCCTGGATAATTTATTCCCTCTTCTAATGAATCATTTAGCTCATTGTAAAGTAATTCAATTTCATCTATATCCTCTTCTGTTCCAAGTATTATATTTATGACCATATCTTCTCTTTCCATTTCTACCTCTCAAGTATATTTATTTTTTGTTTAATTTAACACTATTTCATAAATAACACTATCATTCCATTGTCCATTTAAATATATATACTTATTATATATTCCAATCCTTCTAAAACCACTAGATTCTAATATCTTTTGAGAAGCTATGTTTTCTATAGATGTCCCCGCTTCTATTCTATGGAGCTTATGAATATTCAAAGCTTGCCATAAAATAATCTCTACTGCCTTCTTCCCATACCCCTTTCCAGTATGAAGTTTTGCTATCCTATACCCTAGTTCAGCCTTATTCATCTTTCCTCTGATAACTTCCACAAGATTTATTCTTCCTACAATTTCATTATTATTATCCTTTATTAAATACATATAATGTATTCCTTGCTCTTGTTCTTTAATTAATTCCTTTAGTATTTCTTTAAAGTTATTTTCTTCATAATATTTATCTCCTCTAGCTATGCAACTCTCCTCAAAAAAGCTTCTATTATCAATTTCAAACTTTAATAAATCCTGACCATCTTTTTCATTAATAGGAATTATTCTTATGCTCATACTATCCCCCCTCTATATTTACTTAAGTATAACAAAAAGAGCTAGTAACATCACTAACTCTTTTATTAAAGCTCCTATAGAATTTTTAATGTCCAATCCTCACAGTTCCAGATATCTGTTACTACATCTCTATAGAATTCTGGTTCGTGGGATACTAATAGTATTGTTCCTTTGTATTCCCTTAATGCTCTTTTCAGTTCATCTTTTGCATCTTGATCTAAGTGGTTTGTTGGCTCGTCTAGGATAAGTATGTTTGTTTCTGTGTTTAGTATTTTACATAGTCTTACCTTTGCTGCTTCGCCTCCTGATAGAACTCTTATTTTTGATTCTATCTGTTTGCTTGTTAATCCACATTTTGCAAGTGCTGCTCTGATTTCGTATTGTGTTTTACTTGGGAACTCGTTCCATACCTCTTCTATACAAGTATTGTTGTTTCCTTCTCTGTCTTCTTGCTCAAAGTAGCCTATTTGTTGATAGTCTCCTTGATGTACAACTCCACCTAATGGTTTTATTTTTCCAAGTAAACTTTTTAGTAGTGTTGATTTTCCAAGTCCATTTGCTCCTACTAATGCTACTTTTTGTCCTCTTTCTAAGTAAAGATCTAATGGTTTTGTTAATGGCTTATCATAACCTATTTCTAATCCTTCTGTTTCAAAGATTATTTTCCCTGCTGTTCTTCCTTGTCTAAAGTTAAATTCAGGTTTTGGCTTTTCTTCCATTAGTTCTATTCTTTCCATTTTATCAAGCTTTTTCTGTCTTGATTTTGCCATTCCTGTTGTTGCAACATTTGCTTTGTTTCTTGCTACGAAGTCTTCAAGTCTTGCAATTTCTTTTTGTTGCTTTTCATAGGCTTGTTCTAGTCTCTTTTTATTATCATCATATATTCTCTTGAATTCATAATAATCTCCAACATAACGAGTAAGTTTTCTTTCTTCTACATGGTAGATTAAGTTTATTACATCGTTTAAGAATGGAATATCATGTGATATAAGTATAAATGCATTTTCAAAGTTTTGTAGATATCTTTTAAGCCATACTATATGTTCTTCATCTAAATAGTTTGTAGGCTCATCTAATAGTAGGATATCAGGGTTTTGAAGTAATAGCTTTCCTAAAAGAATTTTTGTTCTTTGTCCTCCTGATAAATCATCTACATCTTTATCTAGTCCTAAATCTAAAAGTCCAAGTCCTTTAGCTATTTCTTCTACTTTTGCATCTATTAAATAAAATCCATTATTATCAAGCATATCTTGAATAACTGCTGTTCTATCTAGCATTTTATTTAATTCATCTTCAGTACAGTCTCCCATTTTTCCATATAATTCATTCATTTCAATTTCTAAATCAAAAAGATATTTAAATGCATCTCTTAATGCATCTCTTATGCTTGTTCCTTTTTCTAATGCTGCATGCTGGTCCATATATCCTACTCTAACATTATTAGACCAAACAACATTTCCTTCATCTGGCATAAGCTTTCCTGTTATTATATTCATAAAAGTAGACTTACCTTCACCATTTGCTCCTATAAGTCCTACATGTTCACCTTTTAATAATCTAAAAGATACATCTTCAAATATTGCTCTATCACCAAATCCATGGTTTACATTTTTAACTGTAACTACGCTCATTTTTTCCTCCTAGTTATAAAACATTCTAAAACTTAGTTTAATTTATCCTAATATCTTTGTAAAGTATTTAACTATAATTTTTTATGTAACTTCTATATTTTAATTTTTCTCTTTAAGAAAACTCTAGAGAGCTTATCTTTCCCTCTAGAGTTTATTTTAATCCATTGTATTTGTTTTATGACCACATGTTGGACATTTATAATACTTTTTCCCATATTGATTATTATCATATGCATATTCATATTCTTTTAATGTATCTCCACATATAGGACACTTTTTTTCTTTATCCATATCGTTTCTCCTAAGTTTTTATTTAATTATATAATTTTAATTTTCTATTGTAAACTTAGGATTATTTTATTTTTTCAAATTTATTTACTATTATAAATTTGTTGTCTCCAACTGGAATGTATTCTATTTTAACTTTATCTCCAGCTGCGCTTAAAGCAACTTCTCTAGCTGTTTCTGTTGATACTGAAAATATTTCATTTTTTCCTTTTAATTTTATATCATAGATACTTGTACCTTCTTTAACTACTAGTCCTATTCTTTCAATTTCACCTTCTACTGTTTTTCCAGTATTACTTCCTTCTAAAGATATATTTGTATTTGTTAAAGCTTCTAGATATCTATTTAATGTTGATTGAAGTGAATCTCCAACTGCTACTGTGTTATAGTTTTTAACATTTACCATAGCATATTGCTTCACTAATCCATTTGCATCCTTTAATGTTGTAAAGTAAGTTGGTTCATTTTGTATATTTATAAGATATGGGAATGTTGCTGTATAACTAAACTGTTGAACTTTCCCTTCTGCAGATTTCATAGCTGCCTCTTCAGTTGCTCCTGCTGTCTTATACATTGTAGTCTTTCCTGTTTTTGTGTTTGTTAGCATAAATCCTACAAGTCCTTCATCATTTCCAACTGATGTTATTCCTGTATAATAGAAACATTCATCATTGTTAAATATTAAATTCATTCCTTCTGTAGTTTTAAGTTTATCCTTATCACTAAAGTTTAAAACTCCATGAACTAAAGTTCCCCATTTATCATTGTGTCTTTGCACAAATTTTGAAGGCTGAATTCTATCTACCCACTTTGGCATATCTTCTATTGTATAAATTTCACTTTCACCTGTTTGAACATCTATTAATAATGCTCCAATAGCTTTTTGTTCTGTTACTCCAACTCCATTATCATATCTAGTTATTACATAGTATGGTTTTCCTTCATCATTTAACTCAAATGTAAAATCAGTATGTCCTGCTTTCATATCTTTTAAAAATGCTGCTCTATTTAAGTCACTTAAAAGATATGATGATTCTAAATATTTTAACTTTAATGGTTGTCCATTTAATTCTGTAACTAATTTAACATCATTTTGATTTGTAGCACTAACCATTATATAACCTGGTGTTCCTTCTCTGTTTGAAATCCACTTGAAAAATGATGAATGCTCAAGTGGTCCAACATAATAAAGCTTTCCTCCAACACTTTGAAGAGTTAAATCACCTATCTCTACTTGACTTCCAAGGCTTGGAATTTCTCCAAGTTTTTTGTCTGCAAGCTTCATAGCAAGTTCTTCATCTATTGTTGGTAATTGATTTAAGTCTATATGCTTTATTTCACTTGTAAATTCAATATTTTCTATTTCTCCTGCTAAATTTCTATGTTTTTGATAGCTTAATAATGGACTAAAGAAAATATTTACTCCTATAAATATTATTCCTGCTGCCACTCCTATAGTCATAAATTTTTTAGACATATGAGTTACGCCATAAAGAATACTTATAAATGCAAAAGGAATCATAATTTCTTCAAAGCTTAAAGAAAGATCTAATATTAATGCACTTTTCAAAACTAATGAAATTGCTACTATTATATACCCTATAATAAGCCATTTTAAATATCCTTTTACTGTCCCACGTTTTTTTATTTTATTTGCTTTTTGCTTTACTTTACTTGCAAAATCAAATATATTAGAAAAATCATTCTCTCCCATTTTATACACCTCTTAATAAAAAATTCTTATTTATTTAATATATTGTTCATATTATATCATAATGTGATATTTATTACTATATATATTTTTTATTTTTTTCTAACTAAAAAGAGTCTTGCATTTTTCTGCAAAACTCTCTTTAAAATTAATTAAAATCTTCAATTCTTATAATATTATCTATTTTCTTAACTGATGATAATTCATATATCTCGTCAATTGCTTCAATAATTTGTGATTCCTTAGTATAGTGAGTTACAAGAACTAATGTTACTGCTCCATCTTTATCTACATCTCTTTGAATAACTGACCTTAAACTTACGCCACTATCTCCAAATATTGTAGTTATTTTTCCTAAAACTCCTGGCTCATCATATACTCTTGTTCTGATGTAGTATTTACTTTGAACCCCTCTCATATCTCTGAACTTTTTATCCCATAAATTATTTTTAACTACTGGATTTATATTGTCTAAATCAATATTGTTTTTAAGGATTGTTATCATATCACTAACTACAGCACTTCCTGTTGGTAAATCTCCTGCTCCTCTTCCATAGAACATTAAATCTCCAACTGCATTTCCTTTAACTAAGACCGCATTAAATGAATCATATACATTTGCTAGTGGATGATTTTTAGGAATCATTGTAGGGTGAACTCTCATTTCTAGTTTTCCTTTTTTATCTTTTACTATTGCCAAAAGCTTTATAACCATTCCAAATTCTTTAGCATATTGCATATCTATAGATCTTATATTTGTTATTCCTTCTCTATAAACATTTTCTATATCAATTTTTGTTCCAAAGGCTAAAGACGATAAGATTGATAATTTATATTGTGCATCATATCCTTCAATATCTGAAGTTGGATCTGCTTCTGCATATCCCATATCTTGTGCTTCTTTTAATGCAACATCAAAGCTTAATCCCTCAACTTCCATTTTTGTTAATATATAATTTGTTGTTCCATTTATTATTCCATACATTTCTTCAACTTTATTTGCTGTAAGACTTTCATTTATTCCTTGAATAATTGGAATTCCTCCAGCTACTGATGCTTCATATTGAAACATTGTTCCCATTTCATCAGCCTTTTCAAAAAGTTCATCTCCATTATTAGCTATAAGCATTTTATTTGCTGTTACTATATGTTTCTTTTTCTCTATACATTTTATTAAGTAATCTTTTGCAGGCTCTATCCCACCCATAACTTCAATAACTATTTTTATTGAATCATCATCTAATATTTCATTGAAATCGGTAGTAAGAAGCTCTTCAACTATTTCTACACCTCTACGCTTATTTTTATCTCTTACAAGCACTTTGGCTACTTCAATATCATATCCTGAACGTTTGACTATTTCATCTCTATTTGAATTTAATATCATCCATACACCACGACCTACATTTCCTAGGCCTAATAATGCAATCTTAACTTTTTTCATAATTCTCCCCCTTTTTTTTGCCCCTAATTTATATTCACATTATAAACCTTTAAAATATTTTTTTCCATATTATACCTTAAATTTATTTTTTTACATACACTTTTATTTTTTTGTTTCTTTGTAATCCTTATTATTCAAACTTCAAATTTTTTATAAGAAAAAAACTAAGACTATTCTCATAATCTTAGTTTCTATAATGTTTATCATTTTTTAAGATAATACTCTTCTTGCACATGCAATTTTATTCCATGGTACATTTTCAATTCTAACATAAGCATGAGATTCTGGCGCTACAAGCCATTTCCCATTACCTACATATAATCCTACATGAACCGGTCCCTTAAAAAATAATAAATCTCCTGGTCTTACATTATTTAATGATATTGCTCTTCCTGCATTTACTTGTTGATAAGTTGTTCTTCCTATATTTATTCCCATTTGGCTAAATGCCCAATCTAAAAGACCTGAACAATCAAATCCTCTATATCCATGATTTATATATTTAGCAGGAATATTATATCTTCCTTCCCTTGCTACTTCTGGGAATTCTCTTTTTAAATTATTTAAACTCTCTGTTGTAATGTACTGCCCCTCAGCTCCCCATAAATATGGTGATCCTATTTGATTTTTCAATATAGAATAAAGTCTTTCAAAACTTGCTCCTGACTGACTAGAATTATCTTCTAAATGGTCAACTAATTTAATATACTCTGCACTAGTATAACCTGTTTGTCCATTAAAACTTATCTTATACCAGTTACCCTCTTTACCTAAAACTTTTAATCCTTGTCCATTTAGTAAATATCCTACAACTGATGAACTAAGTGATGGATTATTTCTAACTCTTAATGATGAATCTATATTTATTACTTCACCATACTTTTTAGTATAGCTTATTCCACCATCATTATTATTATCATTCACATCATTTACTGTTCCATTTACTGATATAAATGAGCTATCTACATATCCTGTTTGTCCATCGATATTTATTCTGTACCAACTTCCAGTTTTCCCAGTGACTTTAACATTTTGACCATTTAATAAATATCCAACAACTGAAGAATTTAAGCTTGGTGCTGTTCTTACTCTTAAATTTGATGAAATATTTATTACAGTTCCAGTTTTATTTGTAGACTCTACATTATTATTTGAGTTATTATCCATACTACTTACTTTTTCAACATAAGCAGAATACACATATGCATCTTGTCCATTGTAATTTATTTTATACCAATCTCCACTTTTGCCCGTAATTTTAAAAGTTTGTCCACTTTCTAAACTTCCAACAATAGCACTATTTAATGATGGATTAATTCTAACTCTTAGAGTTGAATCTATATTTACAACTTTTCCAAATCCGCTAGCATCTTCTGAAGAATTACTTTCATTATTATTATTTTCTCCACTACCTAATATTT
>NZ_JBOFRG010000251.1:0-9961 GCF_051650885.1 Clostridium sp. | reverse complement strand
TAACAAATGCACCATACGATAAGTTTGTAACTATGACAAAAGAATATTCAAGTGAAACATACACAGATGGATTACAAGCTGCTAAAGTTGAATCGGCTTATTATAACAATTCAGGAATATTTCCAGATATAAAAGAAACATTAAATAATATAAAAACAAGATTAAATGATGTAAAAGATACAGAGGCTAATGAATATAAAACTGCATTAAATAATTATAATAATGAAGAAGAATTGCTAGAATTATTAAGTAATCCAAGTGGTAATTTTGAAAATTATAGAGAAAGTATTTATAAAAGAGAAAAAAATAATTAAAAACAGTCAGAACTCTGGCTGTTTTTTTGTTATGCAATTGTAAGATTAGAATAATTAAAATGTAATTTAAAGTTTATATACTAAGGGTAAGAAATAAGTGAGTGGAGTGAAGAGAAACATGGAAACTGTATTAAAGTTAAGAGATGTAACAAAAGTGATAGATAAAGCTACAATAGTTGAAAATATAAATTTTGATGTACAAAAAGGTGAGATATTTGGATTTCTAGGGCCAAATGGAGCAGGAAAAACAACTACAATAAAAATGATTACGGGATTATATAAGATAACTAATGGCGAGATTTTTATAAATGGAATAGATGTTAGAAGAGATTTTGAAAAAGCATTAGAAGGTGTTGGTGGAATTATTGAAAATCCAGAGATGTATGGATATTTATCTGGAATAGATAACTTAAAGTTGTATGCTAATATGCATGATAATGTAACAAAAGAAAGAATAGATGAAGTTGTAAGATTAGTTAAATTAGAAAAAAGAATTCATGACAAGGTGAAGAAATATTCTTTAGGAATGAAGCAGAGATTAGGACTTGCACAAGCATTACTTCATAAGCCAAAGCTTTTAATATTAGATGAACCGACAAATGGATTAGACCCAATGGGAATAAAAGAACTTAGAGAGATGCTAAGAAAAATTGCTGATGAAGAAGGCATTGGAGTATTAGTTTCTAGTCATATGTTAGGTGAGATGGAACTTATGTGTGATAGATATGGAATTATAGATGATGGGAAAATGATTGGAATAAGAAATAAAGGTGAACTTAAAGGTAAAAGTTTAGAAGAAGAATTTATTAATATGACAATGGGGTCAAAAGGACAAATAAGATAGGGGGATGAAGATGAATAAATTTATAAAGATAACAAAAAATGAATTAACAAAGCAATTCAAGAAAAAAAGTATAGTAATAATGTTAATTATGATAATGTCTATTGGAATTATCTTTCCTGTGGCAACAAAGTTTTTAAAGAATTCTAATGCGAATTCAAATACATCAACTATGATGAATAGCGAAGGAGAAGGAGTAACTAGTGGAAAAACTGATAAAGAAAAAATAAATAATTTAGTGGCACAAGGCTACAATAAATATAATGAACTTTATGTAGAGGGGAATTTAGAGCCAAATGATTGGAGAGCAGGAACGTTACAAAAGCTTCAAGGGGATTATACAACATTATTATTTTTAGAGGCAATACAAGATGGTTTAAGCAAAGAGGCAGTGTTAAAAAATGGTGTAAATATTGATTTAGATTATTTAGAAAGAGGATTAGTTTCAGAGCAAGAGTTAGTAAAGGTAATTGGAGAATTAAAAAAGGAAGTAAGTATAGAAGAAGATATAATACTGAATAAAAATTATATAGAATTTTTAAAGGTAGAAATTAAATCGAAAAATGAATACTTAAATAGAATGGAAAAAGAAAAAAATGAAATATCTAATAGTAATGATAAAGAAGAGCTAAAAAATTTAGATAAAACTATAAAAGATACAGAAGAACAAATTCAAATTTATAAATATAGATTGGATAATAAAATAGATTTTTCTAAAGAAAATTGGAAAAATAAAACCTTATTAAATATTGAAGAAATAAATGAAGAACTTAATAGAGGAATGTTATCAGAAAAAGAGTTTAGATTTGAGTCAAATATGAAAATGTCATATGAAGATTATGTAGCAAACTATAATAGAACAAAAGAAAAGTTAGAAAATGAAAAAGCTTTAGATTGGTACAGCTTAAAAAATGATATTCCACAGATGCAATTTAAAACTGATGCAAGAACAATAGTCGATTTTGGATATAATATATTTGTAGTATTAAGCATATTTGTAGTAATTTTAATTGGTGGAGGAATAGTTGCAAGTGAATTCTCACAAGGAACTATAAGATTATTAGCTATAAGACCAATAAAAAGAGGAAAGATATTACTTGCAAAACTTACTGCATTATTAATAATAGGATTTGGGATAATATTTGCAGGAACACTTATGTTAGGAATTACTAGTGGGATACTATATGGGTTTGGAAGTTATGGTGTAGATATTTTAGAAGTAACAGCTAAAGGAATTACAGAAACAAGCTTTATAGTATTTTTATTAAAGAATATTTTAATATCAAGTGGAAGCCTAATATTTATGGCAGGATTAGTATTCTTCTTATCAACAACTATAAAAAATGCATCAGTAGCAGTGTTAGTCGGAACTGTAACATATTTAGGAGCAATGCCAATAACTATAGGACTTGCAACACTTGGGGCTAAATGGATGGCATTTACACCAATTCCTTATATAAATGAAAGTATAATAAATATAGTTCCATTTTTTAAAGAAATAATAAATGTATATGCAGGTATAGAGTTAAATCCTATGTTTGGATTTACTATATTAACGGCTTTAGGGATAGGATTAACAATAGTAAGTTATATGGTATTTAGTAAAAAAGATATAAAAAATTAGAAAATTTGGGGGTTGATTCAATCAACCTCTACTTTTTTTAGAAAAAAAATTGATATAGTATATTAGTTAGGATGTGATAAAGTGGAAAAAATAGTTATTAAAAGTTTAAGTAAATATTATGGAAAAGAAAAAAATAAGGTAATTGCATTAGATGAAATTAGTTTAAAAATAAAAAAAGGTGAATTTATAGCAATAGTAGGGGCATCAGGGTCAGGAAAAAGTACTCTTTTACATATGATAGGTGGAGTTGATAAACCTACCAGTGGAGAAGTGATAATAGATGATATAGATATAACTAAATTAAATGAAAGGGAATTAGCATTATTTAGATTAAGAAAAATAGGGTTCGTATTTCAACGATTTAATTTGATTTCAGTTTTATCAGTAGAAGAAAATATTGAAATGCCATGTCTTTTAGATGATGAAAATATAGATGAAATTTATAAGGAAGAATTATTAACTATGCTAGGAATAAAAGATAAGAGAGATTCTATGATAGATGAATTATCAGGTGGGCAGATGCAAAGAGTAGCAATAGGAAGAGCACTTGCAAATAAGCCAGAAATAATTTTAGCAGATGAACCAACAGGAAATTTAGATTCTAATAACGCAATGGAAGTATTAGAATTATTAAAATATTCAGCAAGAAAATATAATCAAACACTTATTGTAATAACACATGATGAAAAAATAGCATTAGAAGCAGATAGAATTTTTATTATAAAAGAAGGAACACTTAAAGAAAAAATCTAAGGAAAGGGTGCTAAGGATTTGAAGAAGTATGATTATATTATAAAAGCCTACACGAAAAAATATAAAAGACAAAAAATATACACAATAGTGGGTTTAGTATTAGCATGTATATTATTCACAACCATATCTTATGTATTATCAATAGAAAAAGAGATTAGGGCGAATGAAGTATATCAAAATATAGGATATTACGATATAGCAGTACAGAATGTAAATGAAAATACTAAATATAAATTAGAAAATAATATTTATGTAGAAGGAACAGCAGAAATAAAAGAAAAAACAGGGGCAGAAATTTCAAACACTAATAAAAATATAGATTTATATAGTGTGAAAAATGAAACTATAGAAAGAATATTTAAAAATCAAGTTAAATTAATAAAGGGAAAATTACCTTTAAATAATAATGAAGTTATATTAGCTAAAAATGCTTTAGATAATTTAAATGAAAATATAGGTGGAAAAATAACTATAGATAATAAGAGCTATAAAATAGTTGGAGTGTATAAAGAAAGGGACGGATACAGTACACATATGACTATAGGTGAAGGAATAACAGATGAAGGATTAGAGACTTATAATCAAACATATATGATTATAAAATTTAAAAGTGGAATACAGTCAAAAGAAATAATGAAAATAATAAAAATGGATAAGTTGAATTTATTAAGAGATAATTATGACTATAACTTGAAAATAGAAGAAATTATAGGAAGAACAGCTATAGGTGTAATTAGTATACTTTCAACAATTATTCTTATGTATGGAAGTATAAATGTTGGAATGATAAAAAAAGAAAAATATTATTCATTATTAAGATGTATAGGAATAACAAAGAATAAATTGATATATCTAATACTAAAAGAAAATCTGATTTTAGGAGCAGTTTCAATTCCTCTAGGAGTATTTCTAGGATATATTTTTGTAAGCTGTAATAAAGTAGCTATAGCAAAATTATTAAGTTATGGAATAGTAAATGAAAGTATTATAGAGGGAATACATTTAAATGAAGGGGTAATTCTTCAAGGAATAGTTATAGGAGTATGTATGTTATTGATATCATCAATATTACCTATAATAAGGTTAACTAAAAAAACTCCAATTGAAGGATTGAAAGAGATAAAGATTAAAAAAAATAGAAAGAATAAGATATTAAAAAAATTAAGTTATAATAGCTACTTAGCATATAGAAATGTAAGGCGAAATAAAAGGCGATTTAGATTATCTATAATAGCTTTATCAGGGATTGGAATAGCTTTTTCACTAATAAGTGGATATTATTATTTTGCTAAGAAATATAATAATTTAGAGGGAAAGAGTTTAAATGGAAACATAGTAGGCTTTGTAGATAATGATAGTGGTGGAAAAGTAAATGAGTTAGAAAATTATATAGTGAGTATAGTTAAAGATAAGGCAAAAGTTATGACTACAAAGAAAGTAGGAGATGAAAGGGACTATTCAGATTTTATTGAAATAAATTTTGATGTTAATAATCTAAATGAAGAGGAACTTCAAAATATTAAAAATAAAGCAGAAAACTTGAATCTAAGTTTTATAAATAAAAAGTTAGAGAATGAAAATGAAAATAATTACTTAAATGCATTAATTAAGTCAATTTACTTAGTATTAGGTGGAATATTATTAACTATGATTATAAATATGATAAATAGTAATTATGCCAATATGGAACTAAGGAAAAAAGAGTTTGCGAGTATTATCTCAATGGGAGCAGAAAAGAAAAGGTTAAAAAGAATATTAATGTTAGAAGGGGTTATTACGTGGGGAATAGCAGGAATAATAACAAGTGTAATTTCGATAATAGGAATTATAGGGATAAATATAGCTTTTAATATGCAAGGGGTAAGAATAGAAGGATATACTCCATATTTAATAATGATATTAGGGGTATGCTTGATGCTACCATTAAATTTAATTATAACTTTATTGCCATTTAGAGGTTTAAAAATAGATAATTTAGCAAAACTCATGAAGGAGGAATAAGAAAATGAATGTTTTATTAGTTGAAGATGATAGAGCAGTGGCTCTTGCAGTTATATATAGTTTAAAGAAGGAAGGGTTTAATGTTACACATGCAAAGAATTTAAAGGAGGCAAGAACATTATTAACAGATGAAATTGAATTTGTATTGCTTGATTTAATGCTTCCAGATGGTGATGGATATGAGCTTTGTATAGAAATAAGAGAAAGTAAAAATGATGTACCAATAATTTTTATGACAGCATGTGATGAAGAGGAAAATGTTATTTTAGGATTAGACTTAGGAGCAGATGATTATGTTTCAAAACCGGTGAAAATAAAAATGCTAATTTCTAGAATGAATGCTGTGATGAGACGAAAAGGAAAGGGAAAAAAAGAAACAAAAAAAGAGGGATATGAAAGTGAAGATATCAAAGTAGAAGTTTTAGCACATATTGTAAAGAAAAAAGGTGAAGAGATAAATCTTACACTAACAGAATATAAGTTATTAGTGATGCTTTTAGAAAATGCACCAAATGTCTTAACTAGAAATGTTATCTTAGAAAGATTATGGGACACAGATGGAAACTTTATAGATGCAAATGCATTAAGCGTTTATATGAAGAGGTTAAGAGAAAAAATTGAAGAGGATAGTAAAAATCCAAAATACATTTTAACAGTAAGAGGTGTAGGTTACAAATGGGGTTCTAAGGTGGTGAAAAGTTAATGGGAAGCTTTTTATACAAGGATGAAAGAAGTAAGTTAATAATATTTTTAGTAGGCATAGTAGTAATTCAAGGAATAGTATTTTCAGGCATAACAAAAATGATACTAAGTAGAATGAATGAAAGATATATAAATAAAAGCTATGACATAGTAAGCGTAGTAAGCAATAATGATAAAGAATTAGTGAAAAAAGTGATTCCTATAATAGTAGGGAAAGAAACTGTTAATAATGATGTAGGAAGGCAGATATTACAAAAATATTCTTATGATAATAATCTTTCATACAAATATAATCCATTAACAGAAAATATCAATTATAGTAAGTTTATAGTGATTTCTGTAATAATAATATCTCTAATTGGAATAATAGGAATATTTTTAATTTTAAAACCTTTGTTTAAGGATATAAATTATCTTAAAAATAGAGCAGATGAGATAGTAGAGAATAGAAATAAAAAAGAAGATAGAAGACAGGGAACTTCAAGGGCAGGAACACTAGATAAATTATTTCATAAGTTTAATTTAATGGAAGATAGAATTGAAAATAACATAGTTTTATTGAAAGATGAAAAAATTAATTTGAAAAATATAATAAATGATATAAGTCATCAGTTAAAGACACCCATTACTGCATTAACTATGTATAATGATATACTGATAGACCATAAAGAGATGGATTCAGAGGATATAGATACATTTTTAATATCATCAAAAGAACAGTTAGAGAGAATGGAATGGCTAGTATTAACACTTTTAAAGTATGCTAGATTAGAAAGTAATGTTGTAAAGTATAATAAAGAAGAATTAGATTTAAACATAACTATAGAAGAGGCAATAGAGCCTTTAAAAATAAAAGCAGAAGAAAAGAAACAATTATTAATTTACAGTGGAACAGAATCTACAGTATATAATCATGATAGAAATTGGTTAGGTGAGGCTATTAGTAATATTGTAAAAAATGCAATAGAGCATACAGGGATTGAAGGACTGGTAGAAGTAAGTTTAGAAGAAACAGAGATATATGATTTAATAAAGATAAAAGATAATGGAAATGGAATAGAAAAAAGTGAACTAAAGAAAATATTTAAAAGATTTTATAAAGGTGAGTCATCAACAAATCCCACAAGTATAGGAATAGGTTTATGTTTAAGTAAAATTATAGTGAATAATCATAATGGAGATATAAGTGTGGAAAGTGAAGTAGGAAGAGGAACCACATTTTATATAAAATTATTAAAAACAGTATAAGAAGTGTAAAAAAGAAAATACGAGAGTATTTTCTTTTTTAGTATTAATATGAATAATTATGAAAAAGAAAAAATAAAATGGAATAAAGGGGTGAGGTTATGAGATATGTATCAGGAAAGGTTGGGGGAAATGAATCTTTAGAGTATGCTAAAAATATACTTAATAAAATAAATGAAGTGGAAAGCTTTGAAATTTTTAATGATGAAAGAACACCTTATTATGAGGATTTTGGAATAGAGAAATATTACTATAATTTTATAGTTAGAGATATTGAAAAAAATGAAGTGTGGTTTGATACGAATTGTGGATATAGAGGAAGTAAGCCAAGCATAACAGAGCAAATTCTTCAATTGCTTGGAGCAAGAGAAGATTATGGTGTATATAGAGAAAAGAAAATAAATGAAAAAAGTGTAAGGCTAGTTCATGATGCAAATATAATGGTAATTCTTTATGATAAAGTGAAAAATATAAAAAAGAAGTTGATGTTAGTTAAAATAAAGCCTAATACTGCAAAAGATAGATATAATTCATTAATAGCATTAAAAAATATTGGAAGTATTAGTGCTTATGAAGAAAAAAAGGGTGAGTATGAAAAAGAGTTTAAAAATACTTATAATGATAAAAGCTTTGGGGAAAATAAGGTTAATGTGGTATTAGCATTAAGTAATGAATTGATAGGAATTGATATAGAGAGTATGGAAAAAGTTATAAAAACAATTATATACAAAAATATAGGAAGAGCTATGGAGATAGAGATAAGAAGATTATGATGCTGGTTCAAAATTTTAAAATACAAAAATAAGAGACAAGCTTAATTTAGATTGTCTCTTATTTAAAAATCATCAAAGGAGTAATATATACTAGTTAAATAAATAAAGAAATGTTACAATATATCTTATTAAATTGAAATGGAGAAAAATTATGAAAAACAAAAATATGGAAATGATGAAGAAATTAATAGAAGAGAAAAAAGCAAAAACTAAAGAAAAAGAAAAAAGAAGAATTCCTAATAGATATGGAAATCAAAGTGCTGGTTCAGGAAAGTTAAATGGTACAGGATACAGTGAATAAGAATTTAGAGATGATGAAAAAACTAATAGAAGAAAAGAAGAATAAGGGAAAAAGCACTAAAAATACCTCAAAAGCTAATAAAGTTATTGGTAGTGGTGCATCTAAAGGTGTTAAAGTAGGAAATGGTGGAGGACTTTTTGATAAATAATTTATTTATTATGAATAAAAGTTTGAGGATTTACATAAGATAATAGTGTAAACTCGTTAATACATAAAGACCACTTTGGTGAGCGGACTTTTAAAAGTCTGTTTTCCACAGTGGTTTTTTATTTAAATGAATAAGTAAAGCTAAAAAACAAATAATAGTAGAGATAGAAAATTTGTGTTTTTTTATGATGTAGTATAGAATATAGAGAATTAACCATAATTTACTTTAGGAGTGAACAAATGAAAAAAAATAAAGTGATTAACTTAGTAAAGTTTATAGTGCTTATATTAATATTAGGGATAGCTATTTCAATTTTAATAAAAAATAGACATTTTCTAATGAATTTAAAAGTAAGTACAATAATAAATTTTGCAGAATCAGCAAATACAAAATTTTATGCAATATTAATAACCCTTGTAATATTTTTAATTAAACCTATTTTTGTAATTATACCAAGTAATATTATAGTAATAGCAAATGGACTTATATTTGGACCAATTGAAGGGTTCATTATTAGTATGGTAGGATATTTTATTTCAAGCACAATTGGATTTTATTTAGCAAGACTGCTTGGGCAAGACTTTATAGAAGGAATTGCAGGAAAAAAATTAAGCAATATTCAAGATAAATTAGAAAAAAGACAGTTTTTAATAATGTTTTCTTTAAGAATGATACCTGTAATGCCATTAGATCCTGTAAGTTATGCTTGTGGATTATCAAGTGTTTCATATAAAAAGTTTATATTAGCTACACTTTTAGGAACAGCACCAGAAACTTTATGTTATGCTTTTTTAGGAAAAAACTTTGATAAGCCTTTTTCGCCAGCATTTATAATACCAATAGTATTGCTTGTAGTAGCACTTGTAAGTTCAAGATTTATACTTAAAAAAATAAATATAAAAGAAAAGTAATACAATCCCCGCAGTCTTTGTGGGGATATTTTTTATCTTTCAATTTTGTAAGGTAAGTGAAAGTTAAATCGATATTAAAAGAGAAGAGGATATATTACAATAAATACATAAGATATGAAAAAGGAGCGAGATTATGGCAATATTAAATGTAAGAGATGTTGAGAAATACTATGGAAATAAGAAAAATGTAACAAAAGCACTAAAGGGGATAAGCTTTGAAGTTGAAGAGGGAGAATTTGTTTCTATAATGGGAGCATCAGGATCAGGTAAAACTACACTTCTAAACTGTATATCGACTATTGATAAAATAACAACAGGAAAAATAATTTTAGAAAATGAAGATATAAG
>NZ_JBOFRG010000250.1:0-4254 GCF_051650885.1 Clostridium sp. | reverse complement strand
CATATTCCATCAAGTCCTAAAAGAGCACTGCTTGATAAAATCAAAGCACAAGGTATTCTAAGCAAGCTAAATGTTGTACTTATAAATGGTGGCACATGCGTTTTTCCAACCCCATTAAATGCTCCAACAGTTAAAAGTTCCATACACATAAACACTTGAGAAAATCCTAATATTCTCATATAACCTGCACCCATTTCTAATGCACTTGGATCAGGTAAGAATATGCTAAATATCATTTTAGGGAAAAGAATAAATATTAAACTCACTGTTCCACCAAAAATTACTGTCAGTGTTAATGCTTTTTTATATCCTTCAATTATTCTTTCTTTTTTATTAGCCCCATAGTTTTGTCCCACAAATGCACTTATGGCACCTTGAAGTCCTCCTATTGTTACATAGGATACAGATTCAATTTGAACTCCTACCTTTTGAACTGCAATAGCAGTTGCACCAAAGTCTGAAACTATTCTTCCTATTGTTATCGATATAAGACTAAAGGTTACCCTTTGAATTGTTACAGGAAATCCTAGTTTTACAACTTCCTTTGCTTTATCAAATTTAAAGCTTATACCTTCTTTAAATGCTCCTATTTGTTTTCTACCTTTCCATAAAAATATTCCTAAAACAATACATCTTGATATAAGAGTTGAAAAAGCAGCTCCCATAACCCCAAGCTTTGGTATACTTAAAAATCCAAATATTAATATAGGATCAAGAATAATGTTAAATATAAATCCTGTTGTATTTGCTCTAAATGGCATTTTACTATCACCATAAGAATTAAATATTATAGTAAATAATGAGTTTAAATACATAACTACAATTCCAATTGCTGATACTACTAAATACTTTTCTGCCATATGTGTAACCCATGGATCCCCTAACTTATAAAAATCTATAAGAGGTTTCCTAAAAATTATTAAGAAAAGCATATATATAATTCCTAAAATAACAATCATTATAATTCCATTATCTATGTATGTATGTTCATCTTCATGCTCCTCTCTTCCTATTGCATGAGATAACTTCACTCCTGTTCCTATTAAAACTATAGTAGCTAAAGCAAATGATAGATTAATAAAGAAGCTTGCCGTTCCAATAGCTGCCACAGCATTACTTCCAAGTCTTCCTATCCATATCATATCAACCATTCCATAGGCTGTTTGAATAAAATTTGTCATAATAATCGGAATAGATAATGATAACAGAGATTTAGTTATATTTCCCTCTGTTAAATTTATTTTTTTCACCTTTTAACTCACCTCTTTTATATAGTCTAAGCTATTACTATTGAAACTATTTCTATAGTTCTTAGCAATTATACTTTAACCTTGTATTTTTAACAACCTTTCCTTCTTATTAAATTTATTTAGTAGCTATCATCTTTTTGATAGCCACTAAATAAATCTAACTTTTTATTAATATTCTAATTTACTGTTACATCAAATGTTATAGTATTAGTTTGTCCTATAAGTACATCCCCAATATTTATTCCTGTTGTTAAATCTCCACTTACCCCTATACCATTTAAAGTTATAGAACCTGAATTTAATGTTGTTCCACTCGGAATTGTATCTCTAAAAATTACATTTTTCACAGTTACATTACTATTATTTGTAAATGAGATTGTATACTTTAATACCCCTCCACTAGTTGTAAAAACCTTATCAACTGTCTTTATTGGAGTTAACTTTATATCTGCATATACTGTGTTTACTGTATTTGAATTTATACTTCTATTTATACTTCCATTATATAAATAATTTGCTATTGCATAATTTGGAATAGTTCCTGTTGTCCCATTACATAAAACACTGAATGTTACTGTAGCTTTTCCATTTGAAGCTATATCCCCAATATTTATACCCGTTTGAGGATTAGCACTTGCATTCACTACCCCATTTACGAAAACACTTCCATTTACAAAGGATGTTGTATTTGGGATAGAATCTACAATAGTTACTGTGTTTATTGAAAATATTGGATTTAAATTACTTATAGCAATTGCATACACTAAGTTTACTCCATTTGCAGTCAATATTTTATCTACTGATTTAACTATAGTTGTTAAATCTTGAAATACCATAGTATCTACATTATTACTTATAACTCCAGCTGTGATTGTTGGTGCTATCGGATCTGATATAAATTCAAAAGCACCATAAGCATTATTTGTTATTGTTGTTGGATTTGGAATTCCATTATTTACAGTTACACTAAAACTTACAGTTGCTACTCCATTATTCTTAACAATAGACCCAATATTGATTCCTGTCTGTAAGCTTCCTGTGTTTGCTATACTATTTACAAAAAGACTATTTGGAACTATTGTTGTATTTGTTGGAGTTGTATCTTGAAGTATAAAATTCACTGCATCTGATGTTCCTATATTTTCTATAACTAAAGTGTATACTAATGTATCTCCTATAGCTCCTGTAGCTTTATCTACTGTTTTATTTATACTTATATTTGCTGCATTTGAATTTATCTCAAGTGCCACAGCATTGGCTGTAATTACATCTCCTCCTGCACCAATTCCAACAGTACTAGTTCTTATTCCATTACCTAGAACTCCACTTGCATCAACATTTGTTAAATCAAATTCTGCCTTTTGAAGATTTGGTGCTACATCTGGTGTACAGTTTCTATCCCCAAATGATCCTATCGTTGCTAAATTCCCGTTATAATCACAAACTTGTGATGCAAAGAAATTTGTAGCTGGATTTCTTGGCCCTGATAAAGATTTTCCTGCAAGTGTAAATGTATCTCCTCCTGCATCTGAATCCCCATACAGAGCCATAACAAAAGCTCTTGCTGCAACTATACCAGATGGTGGCGTATAAAATCCTGATACTGTAGCACTTCCTCCATTACTTACATCTCCAATAAATATACTTACATTTCTATAAGGTAATTTGTCTGGATTTTTATATACTACTAACAACGACCAGCCTATCCCATTTCCACTTCCTAATGCCCTATTTGGAACATTTGTCACAGCATAGTCTCCCATTCCTGCTGCACTTACAATTGTTGTAACATCTGCAGCCCTTGTATAAAATGTTGTACCTACAGGCCCTACACTATAGGTTAAATTTGGTGCTATGCTATGTGTCAGACTTGTTGCATCTATAAAAGTAATAGGTTGATCTATAGATAGTGGCGCTGCTATAGCTCCTTGAAATCCCCATATTAAAACTGCCACATCAACCGTTGATCCTGTTGGAACATCTGCTACATCTGGCATAAGTCTGCCCCATGATCCATTATTTACAATCGTATTTGTTGTTCCTGCAAATGTTAATGGGTTTACACTACTAACTATTCCTGAATTAGATGTATAAGTTGGATCTAATGTAATAAATGATCCAATTGAAAAAGATCCTGATCCATTGTCTTTCATTCCCAAAGAGTTTCCAGTATGAACCATTTTTAAATAATCTGATTTCGTATAAAAAGTCTTTAATGCCATATTTTTCTCCTTTTAGACTTACTTTTCATCCTATCATCTTATTCATATTCCATCTTACTTGAGACTTTAAAATTCGATAAAATAGAAAGATATCTCTAACTTATACTCTCCGTATATTCTTATTTTAATTTACTCTAGCCATATACTGTATTGTCACACTCTCTCCTGTTAATATATTTCCTATACTTATATTATTCGGTGTTCCACCTATCAAGGCTCCATTTAACTTTAATGTCCCTGGTATATAAGTTAAACTATTTGCTATGGTATCTGTAAAATTTAAATTTTGTCCTTCTATATTTCCTAGATTTTTTATAACTATTGTATAGGTTAAAGTATCATTAACTGTTGAAAAATTTTTATCTACTATTTTTCTTACATCAAATTTAGAATTTATAATAGTTGTTTGAACTATATTTGTGTTTAACTCACTATTTATAGGTAATTGCACCGGATCCTCAGTATAACTATATTTTATAAAACTGCTATTTATTATTGGATTTATAGCCGGAACTGTATTTACAGTTATCTTAAAACCCACTGTGCTTACACCACCTGCAGGTATTGTCGGAATTGTTATTCCTGGGCTACTAAGACTTCCAACTACAGTTACTCCATCTACCATTATGCTATTTAATGTGACCTCGCTTGGAAGGGTATCTATAAATTTTATATTATAAGCACTCATATTTCCTACATTATAATGTATTGGAATTGTATAAGTTATTACATCTAAAACCTCTGCATAGTTTTTATCAACTATTTTATTTGAAACAAGACTT
>NZ_JBOFRG010000249.1:0-41544 GCF_051650885.1 Clostridium sp. | reverse complement strand
AATAGGAAAAATCTATATAGAAATATATTATTAAATTGGAAAAATATATCTTATGAAAATGTAAAGATATACACTAAAAACAGTATTTATTTATAAATTCATAAAAATAAATACTGTTTTACATTAAAGAAGTAGTATAAGATAAAAAATACTGAATAAATAAATAGAGTAAAATATGATGGACAAAAAAAATGATATCATTGGTACATTATGGTATTAAAAAAATTGGACACATAAAAAATGAAATGTTAAAATTTCAGTAGTAAAGGTTTTAACTAAATTAATCAAATAAATGTGTATAAATTATATGGATAGAGTGGTTTTTGAGAGAGGATATCTTTTGAGAAGTGCTCTTTTTCATTTTCTTAAGGTTATTGTAAGAAAAGTCGGAAAATAAAAGTAAATAATTATTTAACAATACGAAGTGGAAAAAAAGAGAAAATTAACAAAAAACTTAAAAAAAAGGGGATTTAAAAGGAGAAAAAAGCACAAAATAATAAAAAAGCTAATTCCGTTAACAGTTTATTAAAAAGGATTAAAATTTTATGAGGAAAAGCTAGTTGATTAAAGGGGATAAAAGTAATATTCTTAATTAGAATTTGAGATTTTTAGAAGGGAAGATAGGATGAAAAAGTTTTTAAAGTTATTATATTTTATAGTACCTATATTAATTGGTATTGTTTTTGCAAATGGACTAAATATGTATTTAGATCATCAAATACCAATACTAATGAAACAAAAAGACTTAATGCCAATAAGAAATAAATTTGGTAGCGATTTAAAGTCTAAGGGAGTAGTAGCTAATGATTACTTCTTAAACCAAGGAGATATAATGTTTTTAGGTTCTTCAGAACTTGAACATGTAACCCTTCAACACCCAAGCTATTTCTTTAATACAGGACATAGCAAAAACAATGCATTTATTGTAGGAAAAGAATTTAATCAGGATTTACAAGCAGCAACAATTATAGGAAGTTTAAACCCAAATATAAAAGATAAAAAGGTAGTATTTACCTTCTCATTCCAATGGTTCTTAACACACAGAGGAATAACGAACTACGATTTCAGTACAAGGTTTTCACCAGTACAGTTTTATCAGTTCTTAAACAATCCTGATATAACGCATGAAACAAAGGTGAAATTTGCTAAGCAAGTTTATTCTTACTTAAAGGGATCTAAGGAATATCAACCAGAGGTTTTATATGCAAAAATCTATGGATATAATGAAAGTCTTTCATCAAAGATTGAAGAAGTTTTATTTTATCCATACTTTAAAGTACATGAGTTTATGCTTAATTTAACAGGAAAAGGACTTTTATATAAGAGATTAAAAGGATTATCTCCATATGAAGCACCGACAAAACCAATGACTCCATGGAACTGGAAAGAGCAACAAAAACTTGCATATGAAGATGGTAAAAGATTAAGTTCTGATAATCCATATGGAATGTTAGACAAAGAGTATACACCTGAATTTAGAAAAAATTTAGCATGGTATAATGGTGCATTCAAAACTACAGATTTAATAAAGTCAGATGAATTAAATCAATATAAGTTATTCCTTCAGGTATGTAAGGAAACAGGAGTTAAACCAATAATCGTACTAATGCCAGGAATGAATTGGTTCTATGATTATATAGGAATACCAAAGAAAGAAAGATATCAGTTATTTGATGAAGTTAAGAAACTTGCAAAAGCTGATGGATTTACAGTACTAGATTACAGAGATTACGATAATAAAAAATATTTCTTAAGAGACGTAGCACACTTAGGAACAGAAGGGTGGACTGATGTGAGTGAAAAAGTTTATAAAATCTATAATCAGCAATAAGCTATTAATGATGAGTATCTTATTTACTATAGCTATAATACTGGGAATACTTATATTAACATTTACACCATATAAGCAGTTACCATTTATATATAGTGAATTCTAGGAATTAAGAATGTAGAGTTAAGAATTGAGAATTAGTTTATAACTAAGGCTTAATTCTTAATTATTACTTAGCAAAAGATTAAAAATCAAAGGTTAACGAAGGAGGAGTTTTTTAGTATGCAAATATTAAAAGGAATAAAAAAATATTCTGAAACTGATAGAATTGCATTAAAATGTGATGGAGAATCCCTTTCTTATAAGGATTTAGATAAATATTCAGAAGCAATAGCACTTTTCTTAAAAGAAGAGTATGGTGCTTTAGATACGCCAGCTATGATATATGGAAATAAAGACAATCTAATAATGGCATGTATGATAGGTTCCTTAAAATCAGGAAGAGCATATGTACCTTTAGATGTAAGCTTTCCAATAGATAGAGTTATAACTGTTAAAGAAGAAGTTATGCCAAAAATACTTTTTAACTTTAGTGAAAACGGTAAAGAAGAATTTGGTTCAGATATAAAAGTTATAAATGAAGATGAATTAAAAGAAATAATAAAGAAATATGATGGAGAAATAAGCGAGGATTCTTGGGTTAAAGAAGACGAAAATGCTTATATTCTTTTTACATCAGGAAGTACAGGAAAGCCAAAGGGAGTTCAAATAAGCAGTAACAACTTAGATAACTTTGTAGAATGGATAAGTCCAGAGCTTAACATCGATGGAAGTGAAAAAGTTATAATGAACCAAGCAGCTTATTCATTTGACCTTTCTGTAACAACAATATATCCAGGACTTACACATGGAGCTACACTTTTCTCATTATCAAAGAAAACTTTAGCAGACTATGCAGAAATGTTTAAGCAATTTAAAGAATCAGATATGGGAATATGGGTATCAACACCATCATTTGCAGGAGTATGTGTAACAGATGATAGCTTCAATGCAGAATTAATGCCAAAGCTTGAGTCAATGATATTCATAGGTGAAGTATTACCTAAAAAATTAGCAAATGAGCTTATGGAAAGATTCCAAAAGACAAGAGTTATAAATGGATATGGACCAACAGAAGCAACAGTTGCAGTTGCATCAAATGATGTAACTAAAGAAATGTTAGAAGATGAAAAAAGTCTTCCTGTAGGAATTCCAATGAAAACATCAGGTGTTAAAATTGTAGATGAAAATGGAAACACTGTTAAAGATGGAGAAAAAGGTGAAATAATCATAATTGGAAAATCAGTTTCAAAAGGTTATTTCAAAAATGAAGAAAAAACAAATGAAGCATTCTATTATGATGAATTTGAAGGAAAAGAATACAGAGCTTATAGAACAGGGGATATGGCATACTATGAAAATGGAATGTTATATTACTGTGGTAGACGTGATTTTCAAATAAAATTAAACGGTTTTAGAATTGAAATAGAAGACATTGAAAACAACTTAAGAAAAGTTACAAATGTAAAAAATGCAGTAGTACTTCCAGTATATAAGGATGAAAAAATAGCATACTTACAAGGTGTAATACAGCTTAAAGAAAAAAATGATTTAAGCAATCTTAAAAATGGAATGGCTATTAAAAAAGAGCTTGGTGAATATATTCCAGGATATATGGTTCCAAGAAACATAAAAATAATAGAAGAATTCCCAACAAACATCAATGGAAAAATTGACAGAAAAAGATTAATGGAGGAAATGTAATGTTACCACTTACACAATATGGAACATATTTTTATATGTATCTTTTAGTTTTAGTTACAATTCCAGCATTTCTTTTAGGAGTTATGGGAAAAAATATAAAGACTTATGGAATGCTTGCAACAGCATTTATGATAGTAGTGATACTTGGAACAGGGCTTCACTTAGCATTCTTTATAATCTTTATGATATGGGAAGTTGGATTAGTATATATTTATATGTGGATAAGAAAAAAGTCAGAAAGCAAAGTAAAATACAGAATCTTTTTATTCTTATCAATGTTACCAATTATAGTATTCGAGCTTACACAAACAATATCAATAAAGTTACCAATAGGTCATTTAAGAATACATGGGCATAGACTTGCACACCATGATATGGTAGCAATAGGTGTTTTAACATTTATGGGATTATCATACTTAAACTTTAGGGTAATGCAAATCATAATAGAAACTTATGATGGACTTATAACAGAACTAAAATTTGCAGATCTTTTATACTACATTACATTCTTCCCAGCACTTAGCTCAGGACCAATAGATAGGTCAAGAAGATTTGATGAAGATTTAAGCAAAAAGATTGAAAGAAAAGAATACTTAAATGAATATGCCTTAGTAGGATTTAAGAAAATCATACTTGGAGTTGTTTATAAATTTGTATTAGCATATGTAGTGCACACATATTTCTTAGATAAAATCCCAGGAAATATTACCTTCATGCATGCATGGGGATATGCATATGCATACACATTATACTTATTCTTTGACTTTGCAGGATACTGTTTAATGGCAGTAGGAACAAGTTATCTTTTTGGAATAAAAACTCCAGATAACTTTAACAAGCCATTTATCAGTAAAGATATGAAAGAGTTTTGGACTAGATGGAATATTACACTTTCAAGATGGCTTGGGGATTACCTTTACTCAAGATTTGTTATCTCATCAATGAGAAAGAAGAGATTCAAGAGTAGATACACAGCATCACATATAGCACAATGGATGTCTATGTTTGTAATAGGATGTTGGCATGGAATAACATGGTATTATATACTTTATGGATTCTTACAAGGATTAGTATTAGTATTAACAGATATATATCAAAGAAAATCAAAATTCTATAAAAAGAATAAAAAGAAAAACTGGTATAAGGTTGTTGCAATTATAGTGAACTTCCAAATAATAGCCTTTTTCTTATTAATATTCTCAGGATATTTCCATACACATCATTTCTAAAAAAGAAAGAAGTGTAGTAAAATAGAAAAGTAAACTAGAAATGTTTAAAACAAAGGAGGAATTTATCATGCAAGAAACGGTTATAGAAATTTTTGAAGAAGTAACAGGAAATGATGAAATAAGAGAGGATTTAGATTTAGATCTTTTTGAAGCAGAGCTTTTAGATTCACTTGCAATAATCGAAGTATTATTACAAATCGAAGAGAAGCTTGGAATGAAATTACAACCAACTGATTTAGAAAGAAAAGATATGGCGACTGTAAATCAGTTAACTGCATTCTTAGAAGCGAAGAAGAATTAAGAGTTAAGAATTAAGAATTATGGAGGAAACTTGCCGAACGGCAAGTTTCTTTTTAATTGAAAAAAACCTAGTAAGCTTTGCTTGCTAGGTTTTTGTGGAAGAGTGGTTATTTAGTTTTTATGTCTTCTGTAGTATTAAATTCTGATGTAGCGATATTGTTTACGGCAATATCATCTATCGTAGGGTCTGTAGCTTTTGTTCTTCCACCAGTTTCGGATACACTGGTTAATTGTCCGTTAGTTGGGCAATAGTCAGTCTTTCCTTCATTAGGTAAATAAGAATCAGGACTGATTTTATCAAAAGATTCTACTGGTGTAGAATTTTCTAAATAAGCTAAGGTATAGTCCTCATCTGAGCTACAATTTTCTGCACAGTCTTTTGTGCATTTACAATTAGATAAGTTATCTGGGGTACTTTCTTTTTGCATAAGATTGCTAAGTTGTTCTGAATTTCCGTGTTCAGATACCTTAGTAGTAATTTGTGGAGACGTACTACAACATTTTTTATCATTATTCATAAATATCAACTCCTCAGGATTAGTTTGTACAATAAGTGAAAAAATATACGTGGGGAATTGGGAATAAAAAATTAAAAATGAAGAATTGGGGGGGCTCAAAATTTACCTGGCGGTAAATTTTATCGCAGGAGAATTTTAAGTTAAGAGTTAATAGGTTAGAGGTAAGAGTTAGGTGGGATTTAAACTTTAAATAGAGTAAGAACTATGGATTGCGAGTTAATGGATATTTTAATATAATTAAAATAACACTTTTAAATTTGAAAAATTGAAATGAACTAGGAATAAAAATATAAATTAAAGTAAATAATTAAAGCAAAAGATAAAGTAGAGGAATAGAGTGATGGATAAAAAAGAAAGTGTTAAGTTAGATGAAGTTCTAAAGTTTTTGTTTAGCACTTCGAATAAAGTTCTTGTTAAGTTATTAAATGGATTATTTAATGAGAATTTTGAGGAAGATGAAGTCAACATAAGCGTTAGTGGAAATGAATTTATTGAAGATTCTTTAGAAATATTAAGAGGTGATATGTTTTATAAGGCATTACATAGAGATGGGAAAAATATAAATTATCACATAGAGTTTCAAACTAAAAATGATTCAACTATGGTGATAAGAACCTTTGAATATGGCTTTAAGAAGGCTAAGGAAGAAAGCTTAAATGGTGATTCAGTAAAGGAAATATATTTTCCAAGGCAAAAAGTAATATTTTTTGAAGAAAATAAAAGCATAGAAGAATATATTAAAGCTTAAAATAATATTTCCAAATGGAAGTGATTATTTATATGAGATTGACATAATTAAATATTGGGAATATTCAAAAGAAGAGATATTAGAGAAAAAGCTATATCCACTTTTGCCACTACAATTATTTAACATTAGAAAAACTTTGAAAAAGTTAGAAAGTAAAAATGATAAAGAAAGTATAGGAAAAGTAGCTGAAGATGCAAAAAAATTGGCAAAAGATTTAGCAGAAAGCTCAAGTAGATTATTAAAAAATGAAGAAATCTATGGTGAAGATTTTCATAGAATGCTACTAGGAATACAAAATTTAATAGAATACTTAAATAGAGTATATTTTAAAAATGATGAAATAGAAAAGGAAGTGGGAAATATGACTAAAACTTTATATGATTCAGAGGTTGAAAAACGTGGTGAAATAAGAGGTGTAGATAAAGGTATAGAGCTAGCTAAAAAAATATTTAAACTTTCGAGAAATGGAAAAAGTATTGATGAAATAGCAAAAGAATGTAATACGACTTTAGAGAAAGTTAGTAAAATTTTAGAGTAGACTAAGATAGAATTAAGAATGAAAAATTTAGAATTGGAAGGACTTGCAAGCAAGTCTTGGGGGGCTCAAAATTTACCTGACGGTAAATTTTATCGCAAGATAAATACTTTGTTTCTAAAACTCGCCTAAGCGAGTTTTTTCCTTAACTCTTAACTTTTAATTCTTAACTCCTCTAATGTGGACAGGCGAATGATTAGTTGATATAATTAAAAAGTGTTCAGAAAAGTTTTTATAGGCTGAACATTAAAGACGGGGGGAGTTTAATTTTTAAATTAAACTTAATTACTGTTAGGTAATGCTTATGAGGAAGACGTCTTTAGAGATGTGGAGGAGAGAAAAAACTATGCCAGTTAGAATAGCTATATTAGGTGGACCAAGATGTGGAAAAACAACTTTAATACAACAATTATATGTAGATTTAAAAATAAGAGATTTAAATGTTGGAGCAGTAACAGAGTATAGTACTGATTATTTAAGAGATAAGGGAATGATAGAAAATATTTCTGAGCAGTATGGAATTTATTTAGGACAAGCCCAAATTGAGGAATCTTTAAATTTTTTCGACTATGCATTAACAGATTATGCAACATTCTTAACATATGTTTATGGAAGATTTATGCTTGGAGATAAAAAGAGAAGTAAAAAAGAAATTGAAATATTAAAGGATCTTTATGTTTTAGCATTAAGAGACTTACAAAAATATGATCATATATTCTTTGTACCAAGAGAGTTTGGATATGAAAAAGATGGAGTAAGATGGCAAGATGAAGACCTTGCTATAGCAATAGATACAGCAATTCTTTCATTCTTAGAGGCTGAAAATGTTAAGTTCACAAAGGTAACAGGTTCAACGAAAGATAGATCAGAAAGAATTTTAAAAGAAGTAGGACTTGATAAAGTTGAAATAAAATTAGCTAAAACTAGCAAGGTTTTAGTAAATAATTAAAGAGAAGATTAAAGAACTGGCATTGTATCAAGTGTCAGTTCTTTTTAGTTTAAAACTAATTGATTAAGAAATGAGGAAATGTGTATAATATAGATAAGAAGTAAGGTAGGAGAGGTGGAAAGTTTTGGCGGTATATTTAAATACGAGAAGACCTTTAGAGAATTACAAGAATTTATATAGAAGTAAATACTTTGTAGATAAATCAACCATAATAGAGGAGCTAAATGAAGTTATAGATACTTCAGATAAATATATATGTGTGACGAGACCTAGAAGGTTTGGAAAATCAAGTGTAGCAGAAATGCTTGGAGCATATTATTCTAAGGCAGCAGATACATCAGAGATTTTTGATAAGCTTAAAATAAGTAGTTGTGATAGCTATGCAGAAAATATAAATAAATATAATGTAATAAGTATAAGCTTTAACATGATACCAGATGATTTAGGATATGAAAAAAAATATGAGGATTATATTAAATTAATCAAAGCAGGTATAGTTGATGATTTAAAGACAATGTATCCAGAAGTTGAGATGAAGGAATTTTATAATATAAGCCAAATGCTAGAAGCAACAAATGAAAAGTTTATATTTATATTTGACGAATGGGATTATATTTTTAATAATAACTTATTTAAAGAAAATCAAAATGACTTTTTAGAGTTTCTAAGAAATATGCTAAAAGATAAACCATATGTAAGTCTTTGTTATATGACAGGAGTTCTTCCTATAAAAAGATATTCAAGTGGTTCAGCTCTTAATATGTTTGATGAGTTTACGTTTCTAAGAGATAGAAAATTTGGAGAATTTTTTGGGTTTACGGAGACTGAGGTTAGAGAGCTTTGTAAAAAAAATAAAAAATTGAAATTTGAAGAGTTGGAAGCTTGGTATAATGGATATCAAACGGCATTGGGAGTGAAAGTTTATAATCCACGATCAGTAGTAAAGGCACTTTTAAATAATCATTGTGAAAGTTATTGGACGAATACAGGAGCTATGGAAGAGGTGGGAGAATTACTTAAGTGTAATACTTTGGAAATTAGAGATGACATTATAGAAATGGTTACTGGTGAAGAAATTGATATAGTGATAGATGAAGAATTTAGAGCAGGTCAAGAAGCACCAAAAACTAAAGAAGAAATTTATTCAGCAATGATAGTTTTAGGCTTTTTATCATATTATGATGGATATCTAAAAATCCCAAATAAGGAATTAATGAGAGAATTTGAAAAGGCATTAAAAGATGAGTCATTTGGATATGTAGCTAAAATAGTAGAGAAGTCTAAAAGTATGCTAAAAGCAACAATAAATAAAGATACAAAAACAGTAGAAAAAATACTTCATGATATTCATAATTCAGAGATTCCGATTCTCCAGTATCAAAGGAAGTCCGACTCACTAAGTTCGCTGGACAAGTTCAAATACCCAAATCTAAGATTTGGATTTTCACTTGAGAATAGCTTGTCGTGTGTATTAACATTAGCATATCTATCAGCAAGAGACACTTATAGGGTTGAAAGAGAAGAAAAAACAGGAAAAGGATATGCAGACTTTACGTTTCATCCAAGAAGAAAAAATGATACTGCTTTCATAGTAGAACTTAAAAAAGACGTAAATGTAGAAATAGCGTTAGAACAAATAAAAAATAAGGAATATATAGAAAAATTCAAATATGAAAATGAGGGTAAGAAGGTTCTTGCAGTTGCAATAAGTTATGACTCAAAAGAGAAAGAGCATAAATGCTTAATTGAGGAAATTTAAATTAATACCTCAGATAGACGGTTTATTCTATCTGAGGTATTTTTATGGCTTCTTACTTAATTTGGTTAATGAATTATTATAAAATAACTGTGAGGTTTTATATAGAAACTTTTAATTTTTTTAATCCTAAATAAAAGAATATTACACCAGTTATAAAAGCTAGGATGTTTGATAAAGGTAGCACAATCCAAGCACCGGTTATCCCCATGTGAAATAAGTAAGGGAATAGGTATATAAAGGGAATGAAAAATAGAAGTCTTCTAGATATAGATAAGAAGATTGCTTCTTTTGGTCTTCTAATGCCTCTGAAAAAGGACATTGATAAATAGTATATACAAACAAATGGTGTTGTAAGCATAACTAATATAAGTATTTTATTTCCATAATCAATTATGACTGAATTATTTGAGAAAAGCCCCATAATTTCTTTAGAGAAAATTATAATTATAAGGCTTATAAGGGAACCAAAAACTATGGAATAAAGGATTGTATAAAATAAGGTTTCTTTTATTCTTTTTATATTTTTAGCGCCAAAGTTATAGCCTATTAAAGGTTGGGCACCACGAGTAAATCCCATAATAAATTCTTGAATACTTGAGGTTACTTTTGATACTATTCCATAAATAGCAATTGCAGAGTTACCACCAAGTGCTAATAGCTCATGGTTAAATAAAACCATAGCTAAAGAACCAACAGTTTGACTTAAAAAAGAAGAAACTCCAAGAGGAAGTGATTTTTTTATTATGTTAAAGTCAAAGTTAAGGTTCTTTATTTTGATTTTAAGATATGTTTTAGTTTTAAAAATATATAATATGTACAATAAGCTTATTCCTTTGGAAAGAGTTGTTGCAAGTCCAGCACCTAAAATTCCTAGATGAAATATGACTATTAGCAAAAAATCTAAAAGAATATTTGAAAGAATGCTAATTAAGGCACCATTCATAGCATATTTAGCTGAACCTTCAGCTCTTAAAACACTATTTAAACCAATAGTTAATGGGTAAAATAAAATTCCAATGAACATAGCCTTAGCATATAAAATAGCATCATTAATAACAGAACCACTAGCACCAAATAGTTGGACAATATCTTTAGAAAATAGCATGCCAATAATAAAAAGTGCAGAAGAAAAACATAAAATAAAAATAATTAAACTTCCAATACTTTTTTCAGCATAATCCTTGTCCTTTTTTCCAAGAAAAATAGATATATTAGTTCCTATTCCAGTTGAAAATAATAAAGTTATAGCTGATATCAGCATTTGGATTGGCACGTAAATTGATACTGCTGTAATTCCAGTGACAAAGGTATACTTTCCTATGAACATTGTATCTATTAAGCTATATAGTATAGAAGATAATGTCGAAATTGCAGAGGGTGTACTAAGTAATAAAACTGATTTATAAGTTTTTTCAGTTGATAGTAAATAATCTCTATTCATTTAAGCTCCTTATATTTAAAATTTAAAGTAATATTATTTGAAATAATACTATACAAAAAAAGTATTAAGTAGGGATTAACGAAAAATAGTTTTTGAAAAATTATTACGAAGTTCATAAATTTTTCAAAAAATGTTTTAATTTTAGACAAAAGATGATATAAAAAGAGTATGAAAAGGATTTTAGATTAATGAATGTGAGGGAAAATTATGATTTATGAAGTTTGTGTAGGAAGTTATAAAGAAGGAATTGAAGGATATAAAAATGGAGCATCTAGAATTGAACTTTGTGATAATTTGATGGAAGATGGGACAACTCCTAGTTATGGAACTATAAAGAAGTTAGTTGAAGATGTGGGTATTCCAGTTATGGTTATAATAAGACCAAGAGGTGGGAAATTTATATTCTCAAAAGAAGAAATAGAAATAATGAAAATTGATATAGAAATGGCAAAGCAGGCAGGAGCATATGGTATTGTTGTTGGAGCACTTAGAGATGGAAATATTGATTACCATTGTATAAAAGAATTATTAAAAGACAAAGGTGATTTAAGTGTAACATTCCATATGGCATTTGATGAATTGGATTCATTAGAATTAATGATGGATGCTATAGACAAGCTTCACGCTATAGGAGTAGATAGAATCTTAACTAAAGGTGGAAGAGGAGATGCACTATACAACTGGAATAGCTTAAAAAAGTTAGTTGACTATGCAGGAGACAGAATCTCTATAATGCCGGGAAAAGGAATAAACAAAAACAATAGAGATTACATAATTCAAAAAACAGGTGCAACGGAGATTCATGGGACTAGAATTGTTTAAAATTATTAATCAAATGTTTCCCATTAAGACATTTTTAGTTAAATAAAGGCTTTTATACTTAAATAAGGAAATAAATTTCAAGGGAGATGTTAAGTATGAAGGAAGAGTTAGCTAATTTAATTTTTAATGATTTGCTTAAGAGTGCAGATGAGTATGAAAAACAGTATCCAAAGAGAGTTAGAAATAATGACCAGTATATTGTAAGGTATGCACCTAGTCCGACAGGCTTTCAACATATTGGAGGAGTTTATACAGCACTTATTAATGAACGTCTTGCTCACCAAAGTGGTGGAGTTTTATATCTTAGAGTGGAAGATACTGACCAAAAGAGAGAAGTTAAGGGTGCTATTAAAGATTTAATAGATACAATGAATAATTTTGGAATAGATTTTGATGAAGGGATGCTTGGTGAAAATACCCAAAGTGGAATATATGCTCCATATAAACAAAGTCTTAGGGGCGATATTTATAAAGCTTTTGCTAAAAGACTTATTTTACAAGGTCTTGCTTATCCTTGTTTTTGTTCATCTGAAGAAATTAATGAACTTAGAGAAGAACAGATAAAGGAAAAAATTACACCAGGTTATTATGGAGAGTATGCTAAGTGCAGAAATCTTACTGATGAAGAAGCCATTGAAAGAATAAAGAATGGTGAAGAGTATATTATAAGATTAAAATCACCAGGAAAAGAAGGAAATAGAACAAAGGTAAGGGATTTAATTAAAGGTGAATTACTTTTACCTGAAAGCCTTCAAGATATAGTTATAATTAAATCAGATGGACTTCCAACTTATCATTTTGCTCATGTTATAGATGATGCTTTAATGGGGACAACTCATGTTATAAGAGGGGAAGAATGGTTGCCTTCATTCCCAATTCATCTTCAATTATTTAAGGTTTTAAATTTTGAAACACCTTATTATGCACATGTACCAACCGTTATGAAGATGGATAATGGTTCTAAAAGAAAGCTATCTAAAAGAAAGGACCCTGAAAGTGCAGTAAGTTATTATAGAGAAAAAGGATATCCTGAAGTTTGTGTTATAGAATATCTTTTAAATATAATCAATTCTTCCTTTGAGGAATGGAGAGAAGAACACAAGGATGAATCTTATAAAGAGTTTAAGGTATCTTTAGAGCATATGAGTAAATCAGGAGCTTTATTTGATATTAAAAAATTAAATGATATAAGTAAAAATATTATCTGTAGAATGAGTGGAGCAGAAGTTTATAGCAGATATGTAAACTGGGCTAAAGAGTTCGACAAAGAAATGTATATCTTAGTCATTGAGAATGAAGATATTATAAAAAAAGCATTGAGTATAGATAAGGATTCAGAAAAAGAAAGAAAAGATTTTGCAAAGTGGGATGAAGTAAGAGAAAAAATATATTACTTTATAGATGACCAGTTTTATAAAGAAAAAGAAGAAGATATCCAAATTCCACAAAGCTTATCAATGGATAATGTAAAAGAGATTGTAAAATTATATATAGAAAATTATCCTTCTAATGTTAGTACATCAGAAGAATGGTTTGAGCATTTAAAAAATCTCTCAATAAGTAATGGCTTTGCAGCTAACAAGAAAGAATTTAAGAAAAACCCAGATGGGTTTAAAGGAATGGTTTCAGATTTTGCAGGAGCAATAAGAAGTGCAATAACACATAGAATAAATACACCAGACCTTTATGTAATAATAGATATATTAGGTGAAAAAAGAATAAAAGAACGTCTAGAAAAATTTAATTAAAGATTTAAAGAGCCTTATTAAAAACTTCTCATTATATATGAGGAGTTTTTTTTGTATTTAAAATTCTTAAAATGAATTTTGCAGGAGTTAATGCAAAAAAATAAAGAAGTTAAATAAAAGAGAAATGGTAAAGTGAACCAGAAAAATTTTTTAATGCAAAAAGGACATAGAAACTTAATATAAAAAGAAAAAAATTCAAATGATACTATTGATTTTTAAAAATAAATCAGGTTCAAAAAATAGGATGAAAATGGAATTATACATTTATTAGAAGAAGATAGATTTAATTGATAGATTAGTAGTTTATTTAAAGAAGTAATAAGAAAAATAAGGGAGAAAAAATGCAAGAAAAAATTCAAGACAATCATCTAAATGAAGGAAAACTTTCAATAATCTTAAAATTAAGAACATTGTTACTTAACAAAATATGGTTAGAATAAAACTGTAGAAAGAAAACACGTTAAAACAAAAGGAGGTGGAGCTTTAATAATAAATAATATTATTAAAGTAAAAGCATGGGGAATAATAAAGATGTAAAAAAATTAAGCTTGTTTGGATTCTTCTCAATAACAGCAACAATGGTTATGACTGTTTATGAATATCCAACATTTGCAACATCAGGATTTCATTTGGTATTTTATTTAGTACTTGCAGGATTCTTTTGGTTTTTACCTTACGCATTAATGGCAGCTGAAATGGCTACAGTTGATGGATGGCAAACAGGGGGAATATTTGCTTGGGTAGGAAATACTTTAGGAAAGAAATTCGGGTTTGCAGCAATATTTTATCAATGGTTTCAAATAACTGTTGGATTTGTAACAATGATTTATTTTATAGAAGGTGCACTTTCATATGTATTAGGATGGAAAGCATTAAGTGGTGATCCTTTAGTAGAATTTATAGGACTGCTAGTTATTTTTTGGGTATTAACACTTTTACAACTAGGTGGAACAAAAAATACAGAAAAAATAGCTAAGGCAGGGTTCGTAATAGGTATAGTAATACCAGCAATTATATTATTAGTACTTGGAATTTCATATGTAGTAGGAGGAAATCCAACATATGTAACAATAAGTGCAAAAGCTTTTGTACCAGACTTTAGTAAGTTACCAACATTAGTTATATTTGTATCATTTATATTAGCTTATATGGGAATTGAAGCATCAGCAACACATGTTAATGAAATGGAAAATCCAAAAAGAAATTATCCATTAGCAATTCTTATAATAGTTGTAGTTGCAATAGTATTAAACTCAATTGGTGGGCTTATAATAGCAGCAACTATACCAGCATCAGCATTATCACTAAATTCAGGAGTTGTTCAATCATTCCAAGCATTAATAGGACACTTCTCACCAGGAATGATTTGGTGTGTAAAAATAATAGCAGTAATGATTGCATTTGGTGTAATGGCAGAAATTAGCGCATGGGTTGTAGGACCAATCAAAGGAATCCATGAAGCAGCTAAACAAGGAATTTTACCAGAAAAATTCAAAAAAGTTAATAAAAAAGGTGTACCAACTCCTTTAATAATAGCTCAAGGAATTGTAGTAACAATTTGGGCTGCTATATTAACATTTGGTGGAGGTGGAAACAACGTTTCCTTCTTAACAGCAATATCACTAACAGTTTGTATATATTTAGTTGGATACCTTTTATTCTCAGTTGCATATATGGTATTAACATTAAAGAAAAAAGAATTAAACAGAGTATACAAAATTCCAGGTGGAACAGTATTCAAAATGATAGTTGCAATAGTAAGCTTAGTTATGTCAATACTAGCATTATGTATATCATTTATACCACCAAGCACACTACCTGCATCAAGCTCAACAGAGTATCTAACAATACTGATTGTGTGTTTTGTAATAAGTGTAATTATACCATTTGCAATATATGCACAAAGTAAAAAAAGAAGAGCAGCATTAGAAGAAAAAAGCACAAATTAAATTAGATAAATTAAAAATAAAAAGGACGGCGATTAAAATGAAATTTAATGAATTAAAATTTTTTGACATGGAACTACCAAAAGACGAGATAATGAAATCAGGAGTAGATTCAGAGCTTGCATACAATTTAATAAAAGATGAACTAATGGATGAAGGGAATGCAAGAATGAATCTTGCAACCTTCTGCCAAACTAACATGGAAACAAATGCAATAAGATTAATGGCAGAAACATTAGAAAAAAATGCTATTGATAAATCAGAATATCCACAAACAACAGAAATAGAAAACAGATGTATAAATATAATAGCAAAGCTTTGGAATGCAAAAGAAGATGATGATTATATAGGAACATCAACAGTAGGTTCATCAGAAGCATGTATGCTTGCAGGAATGGCAATGAAATTTGAATGGGAAAGAAAAGCTAAAGAGGCAGGAGTTGATATTAAAAAGAAAAAACCAAACCTTATAATATCATCAGCATACCAAGTGTGTTGGGAAAAATTCTCAGTATATCATGATGTTGATTTAAAAGTTATCCCACTTGAAGAAGGAATGTTAAAGTTAGACAACAAAAAAGCAATTGAAGCTATTGATGATTATACAATAGGTATAGTTGGAATCCTTGGAATAACTTATACAGGAAAATATGATGATATTGAAGATTTAGATAGAAGACTAGAGGAATACAATAAAACTGCTAAATTCCCAATATATATTCATATAGATGGAGCATCAGGAGGATTATTCACACCATTTGTAGATGATAAATTAAACTGGGACTTTAAATTAAAAAATGTAATCTCAATAAGTGCCTCAGGTCACAAATATGGACTAGTATACCCAGGTATAGGATGGGTATTATGGAAAGATAAAAAATATCTACCAGAAAAAATGGTGTTTGAAGTAAGCTACCTAGGTGGAAAATTACCAACAATCGCAATAAACTTCTCAAGAAGTGCAAGCCAAATAATAGGGCAATATTATGTATTTGTTAGATATGGATTTGATGGAATGAAAGCAATCCATGAAAACACTAAAAAAGTTGCAATGTATATAAGCGAAGAAATCTCTAAAATGGGAATCTTTGAAATATATAATGATGGAGAAAACTTACCAATAGTTTGTTATAGATTAAAAGCAGAAGAGAAATGGTCGTTAGACGACTTAACAGACAGACTAGCAATGAAAGGATGGCAAGTACCAACTTACCCATTACCAGAAGACTTAGAAAACATCAGAATTCAAAGAATGGTTATAAGAGCAGACTTTGGAATCAATAGAGCAAAACAGCTAATATTTGATATAAAAGAAGCTATAGAAATATTAGAAAGTGGAGATGAGGAAGACAGTAGCGCGAGCCATGGGTTTATTCATTAGAATTAAGAATGAAAAGTTAGGAGGAATCGGAAGCGATTCTGTAGGGCTTAAAATTTATTTGGCGATAAATTTTATCTCAGGAAATTAATTTAAGTGAAGAAGGGAGTTGCAAGCAACTCCCTTTTTGGGGCTCAAAATTTGTCTGATAGCTAGTGCTCGTAATACCCCACCTTCTATAAGTGAGAATCCAAATTTCAATTTGGCTATTCAAACTTAAATAAGTGCAAGTGGGGGGAAACGGGCATACGCTCCTAGATAAGTGAGACTCTAAATTTTAATTTAGTCAGTTGAACGTATACTTTAGTATAAATTCGACTAAAGAGTCAGATGGCGTTAACACTTCACCTAACTCAAGTCTCATTTTATCTGGAGATAAATTTTATAGCAGGGAGTTAGCTTGAGTGGAGGTGTAAAAGAAAAAGTAAGAGTCAATGAGATTTTGAGATTATAATACTTGAAGCATGTAAATAGAGATGATATAATATAGAGGAACCGTTGGAAGGCGAGGGTAATGCCTGAATCCAAATATTCCATTTGCGGGATTAAGGATGGTATACCATCTTTTTTTTTATATGAAAAGAGGTAAAATATGTATAAAATGGATGAAGCTATTAATATTGATGAACAAATAGAGTTAATGAAGAGATATATCGTATTCAAAAGAAAAACAAAAATAAAAAATTTTTTAGAGTATGCAGGATATTTTAGAGTAAGTAGATATGCCAAATATTTATTATCTTTTAGTAATGAAATTGGAAGTAAACCAGATCAAGAGATGCTGTTTGACTTATATAAGTTTGATTTAGAGTTAAGAGGAATCTTATTTAAGTATTGTAAAAAAGCGGAAATACAGTTTAAGTGCAATGTATCGAATGCTATTTCAATGAAAGTAAATGATTCAACATTTTATTTGAAAGAAGAATTTTATACACCAACAAAAGGAGAAAAAGATAAATTAAAAAGGGAAGCAAATAAAAAGTGGTTTAAACAAAAATTTATTAAAAGATTAGTTGAACAAGAGAGAAATCTGAGACAAGATAGAAGCAAATTTCCAGAGTTGAAAGAATATAGGGATGGTGGAACAAAAAATAGAAGGGAAATTCCTTGTTGGGCTGCTTTTTCTTATTATGAATTTGGGACTATAACCAATATATATGCATATTTAAGAGGGGATTTAAAAAAAGAAATATTAGTTTATGGATATTCAAAACATAGGTATCAGAAATCGACAGTGAAAGCAGTGGAAACTTGGATTGATGCTATAAGAAATTTAAGAAATATTTGTGCGCATCATAATAAACTAGTAGGAAAAACTTCATCCATAGTATTAGTGGATATGGATGATGAAAGAGATATTTTAATTAATAATACAGATTTATTTTCACGTATATATGCGTTAAAAAAGATCCTTAATAAAAAAGATAGTGATTTACTGAAAGAAGATTTAAATAAAATAATTAAAAAAGTGAAATTTGATATTTATAAATTAAATATATTACCTAAGGAATGGGAAATACTGTTTGATAGAATAAAATATTTATAAATAGAATATACTTATAAAGTAACAAAAAAAATATAAAATAATATAATGTAAAATACCATTGGAAGGCTAGGGTGGTGCCTTAATCCAAATATTCCATTTGTGGGAAGAGTAAAACTATTAGTTTTACTCTTTTTCTTAGCGACTCAAAATTTACCTTTGGTAAATTTAACGAAGTGGAAGAATGAGTGAACTCCGGTCAAGTCCAAGCTTTCGTAGAATGCTTGGACTGTGTGCTAGTGGGTTCGAACGAGTCCTGGAACGAAGTAGGGCAGAAATTTCTAAAACTCGCTTAAGCGAGTTTTTTCCTCAACTCTCAATTATTAATTCTCAATTCTAAATTCTTTCAAATTAGTTTCTAGTGTGTTATAATGATGGATAGTAAAATTGTAAGGTTACATTTAATATAAATATACTTTTAGGAGGAAATGATTTTGTCTAATTTAAGAAATGAAATAGAAAAAAGAAGAACTTTTGCTATTATATCTCACCCTGATGCTGGTAAGACTACTTTAACTGAGAAGTTTTTATTATATGGAGGAGCTATAAGACTTGCAGGTTCTGTTAAAGCTAGAAAGGCTTCTACTCATGCAGTATCTGACTGGATGGAAATTGAAAAGCAAAGAGGTATCTCTGTAACTTCATCTGTTATGCAGTTTAATTATAGCGGACACTGTATCAACATCCTTGATACTCCAGGTCACCAAGATTTCTCAGAGGATACATATAGAACTCTTATTGCAGCAGATTCAGCGGTAATGGTTGTTGATGCAGCTAAAGGGGTTGAGGATCAAACAAGAAAGTTATTCCATGTTTGTTCTTTAAGAGAAATGCCAATCTTTACATTAGTAAACAAAATGGATAGAGAAGCACAAGATCCATTTGGACTTATGGAAGATATTGAAAATGAACTTGGAATTAAAACATATCCAATGAACTGGCCAATTGGTTCAGGTAAAGACTTTAAAGGTATCTATGAAAGAGATAACAATAGAGTAATTCTTTTCAATGGTGGAAACCATGGTCAAAATGAAGTTGAAATGATGACTGGTGAAGCAAGTGATCCAAAATTTAGAGAGATTTTAGGACCAGTACTTCACGATAAGTTAATGGAAGATATTGAACTTCTTGACATAGCAGGAGATGAGTTTGATGTTGAAAAGGTAAGAAGAGGAGAACTAACTCCAGTATTCTTTGGATCAGCATTAACAAACTTTGGTATAGAGCCATTCTTAGAGCATTTCTTAGAAATGACAACATCACCACTTAAGAGAAATTCAAGCATAGGAGATATAGATCCATTTAACGAAGAATTCTCAGCATTTGTATTCAAAATACAAGCAAACATGAACAAAGCTCATAGAGACAGAATAGCATTTATGAGAATAGTTTCAGGAAAATTTGAAAAAGGAAAAGAATATTTCCACATGCAAGGAAACAAGAAAATAAAACTTGCACAGCCACAACAATTCATGGCACAAGATAGAGAAATAGTAGAAGAAGCATATGCAGGAGATATAATTGGGGTATTTGATCCAGGAATATTCTCAATAGGAGACACACTATGCACTCCATCAAACAAATTCAAATTTGAAGGAATACCAGCCTTTGCACCAGAGCACTATGCAAGAGTAAGACCTGTAGACTCAATGAAAAGAAAGCAATTCGTAAAAGGTGTAACACAAATAGCACAAGAAGGAGCTATACAAGTATTCAAAGAACTACACATAGGAATGGAAGAAATCATAGTTGGAGTTGTAGGAGTTCTTCAATTTGAAGTACTAGAATACAGACTAAAAAATGAATACAACGTAGACATAAAAATGGAAAGACTTCCATACAGATTCGTAAGATGGATAGAAAATGACAACAATATAGATGTAGATAAACTAAACCTTACATCAGACACAAAGAAAGTAAAAGACTTCAAAGACAGAAACCTTTTAATATTCCAAAACACATGGGGAATCTCATGGGCACTTGAGCATAATGATGGAATAGTTCTTTCAGATGTAGGAAAATCAGAATAGAATAAATAACAAATAACAGAAACTAGCTTAAAAATTTTTTAGGCTAGTTTTTTTGTATATAATAAAATAATTTAAAATAATAGGTAGGAATGAGATGAAGAATATTAAACTTAGTGAGTTGAAAAATGTAGAGCATGGAAACATTAGAATTGTTTTTAGAGATCACAAATGAAAAAATTAAAATGAAGTATATTCTTTAGAGATAAGTTTAAAGAAGATTAAATATAGAGATAGAAGGAGTACTAACGCTAGTGTTGGTGCTCTTTTTGCGTAATAAAGTAAATATTAAGTTGCATAATAAAACAGCAGATAAGAGAGAAAAATAATTATGTGGGGCATCTATTAAGAAGATCTTGTGTGTTAGGCGATGAAGAGTTTGAATTGATAAAAATCTACTATAAGAAGTTTAATTTTAGTACAAGAAGTTATGATAAATTTTTTAAAATAGCTAGAACCTTTGCAGATTTAGATGGATGCGAAAAGATAAAAAGATTTATTTAATCAAGGTTTTAATGTGTAGAGAAATAGAGAAAGATACGAGTAAGTTGATATTGGTATAAATAGATAGAATAATCAAGAGTTAAAGAAACTAGAACTGAATTTAAAGGTATTGGTGAAAAATGCAAAATGATAGATTAAAAAGAAAAATGAAAAATAGGAAGTAAGTAGTAAAGAACTAAAAAAGAAGTTCGAAAATTAAGTGAAAATATGGATTGAAAAAAGAGTTAATGGATAGAAGAGGTAGGGTGAGGTATGGATTATAGTGCATTAAAACATGATAAATGTGATAAATATGATTATCTTATAGCAGTAGGATCGGGTGCAATAGCAGGACTTATAGATGTTTTTTTAGTAGGTAGTCCAAAGGATAGTACTTTAGGCAATTGGACAGATAATCAAGTTGATGGAATAGTTAAAAAGTTTGCGAAAAGCCAAGGATGGGCTCCAAGGGGGGGGAATGAGGAGAATGTAGGAAGTGCAATTGGTTTTTTAGAAGGACAGTTTAAAGTGAATTATGATCAGAGATATACAAGTGATGTAGGAAATATATTTAATATGAGTACAAGAAACCATCATTTAAAATCCTTATCACATTCACCTGACATAATAGGATTATTTTTTTCAGTATTAGATCAATTTACTGGAACATCAACTTTTATTGATAATGGAAGTATTATAAGAATTAGAAATAGTGAAACATTTGAATTACAGGGAGGAAATTTTTTAGCTAAATTATTTTGCGCTATAACAAATTGGTTTGGACATTTAATATCTGATATAGCGGGAAGTTCGGGAGGAAGACCAAGTGGAAGAGGTAGTGGAATTTCAATACCTTTTTATGAATTGTTTGGGTTATGTAACTTTGGAGGATTTACTGTAGGTGGACATAGACAAACGGTTGCAAAAATAGCAACAAGAGTTTTTGAAGAAGGATATGACTTGAGATTTGGAATTACAATGACAATTCCAGTGATTTTAAATGAATTAGTAATAAGACTTGTATGGGCATTAAAAAGATATTTTTATCATAAAAAGCAAATAAAACAGTGTATGCCAACTATGAAAAATAATAGTTTGAGAGTAATGCTTATATTAGGACAGGGAACACTGTGTGCAATAGATGGACTTGATGCATCATTAAGATCTGGGGGAAATGTAGTAATGTTTATATGTAGGATGAATATAATTGCATGGTTTAGATTTATAATGTTAGTAATAAAAGAGGTTTCAATAAGATGTAACATAGTAGGTTTATTAGAGTGGCAACTAGAATCTTATAAAAAAGTAAATCATCAAATAATGTTATATATAGAAGAGTTAAAGAAAATTGATATTGAAGCTTGGAAAAAAGAAATTGATGAATTGAAAAAGATAAATAATAGGTTGTTTAATGCAAAATCAGAAGAAGAGGTTGTTAATATATTATATGATGAAGCTAAATATTTAAATTTAGAGCTTCCTTTTAGTAGTCATGATGAATTTTTAATATTCATGGAAAAGGATGAAGATTTAATTTTATAAAGGGGAGGATATAGAAGATGTTTAAATGCGATAAATGTGGCTTGTGCTGTAGAAATTTAGATAATGAAAATTTTAAAGAACTACATGATGGGGATGGGATATGTAGACATTTAGATAAAAGAAATAATATGTGCAAGATATATGAGAGTAGGCCGACTATTTGTAATGTAGAAAAGGGATTTGAGGTATTATTTAAAGATAAAATTAATAAAGATAAATATTATGAATTAAATTATAAAGTTTGTGAAATGTTAAAGAAAGGGGAGAGATAATTATGCCAATACCATTTTTACTTATAGGAGGCCTTGTAGCAGCAGGAACAGCAGGAGTTGGAGCTGGTGCTTATGGTGTTAAAAAGATGTCAGATGCAAATAATATAATTAAAGATGAAAAAAGAAAATATGATAGTAAAAAAAATTTATTTGATAAGAAAAATGAGGAATGTGTTAAAACTTTAGAGGATTTTACAAGGTTAAAGCTTGAAATATGGAAAAGTTTTGATAGATTTTCAAAAACGTATGAAAAGATAAAAAATAAACCAGAATTTAAAGGTGGAATAGGAAAAGATAAGTATAGAGTTTCAAAGTTAGAACTTGAAAATATAAATGAAGTGAAAATTTCAGCATTAAAGATATTAGGGGCATCTACTCTGGCAGTAGGAACAGGAGGAGCACTTGCAGGAGGAACGATAGCAGGAGTTGGATTATTTGGAGTTGCATCTACGGGAACAGCAATATCTACATTATCAGGAGCAGCCGCAACAAATGCTACACTTGCAGCAATTGGAGGTGGATCGTTAGCAACAGGAGGTCTTGGTATGGCAGGCGGAACAGCAATTTTAGGTGGTGTAGTGGCAGCACCAGCACTTGCAATTGGTGGTGTGTTTATGGCATGGAAAGGAAATTCAAGTATGGAAAAAGCCTATGAAATAAGTGCAGAAGTAAGCAAAGCAGTAAAACAATTTAATGAAGGAGAAATTTTTTTAGGAAATTTACAAAAAATAATAAAAGAGGTAGATGTAAATCTAAAAAGATTATATAAGTACTACTTAGAATTGATTATGAGGCTTGAAGACGTAGTTAAATATAAATGTGATTTCAGAAAATTTGAAGAGAATGAAAAATATCTGCTTGAGGCAAATATCATAATAGTGAAGGTATTAAAAAAAGTTACACAAATAAATCTTATAACTAAAAATAAAGAAGGAAAAGATATTATAAATTCAAATAAAATAAAAAATGAATTATTAGAATGTAATAAAACAATAATTTAATTGATTATTGTGAGTGGAAGAAAAAATATAATTGAGACTTAAAGTGCTTAGAATGAATTTGAATAAAATTGGAGATAGTTGAAGGGGCTGTCTCCTTCAACTCCGATTTGAAGATTATAACTTGGTTTTAATTGGCCATTTTGCATATGATCTTCTTTCATATGCATGAATGTGCATCTACAGCGGTTTTAGAAGAGCAACTGGGAACTAAAGTGCCTAGAACGAACCTGGGCAAATTCAAGAAGGAAATATAAAATAAGTAATTTAAAAGAAAATAATTTAAAGATAGATGAGGAGTGCTAACACTAGTGTTGGTACTCTTTTTGTATAAAAATAATAGTGAGTTGTAGAACACGTCTTGAATTATTCAATTATAAAAATAAAGATTTAAAAGATGTATAAGATAGTTTGTCTTATGGAAATAATTTGAAATAAGATATTGGTAATAAAGATCATTGTATATCAGATAACAGAAAAAATAAAATTATAATAAAGGGATGTGAACTATATTGAAAAAAATAATTTTAAAGGAAAATAGGAAGGTAATTTTAATAGAAAAGAGGCAGAGGAAAAAGAAAGGTTTCACAATAATAGAAATGTCGGTAGTTCTTTCAATTATGGTTTTACTTATGGCTGTATTTTTACCAACAGTAAGTGGTGCTATTGAAGATTCAAAGAATGTAGGAATAAGAGGTGAGGCACAAACTGTAGTTTTTGCATGGCAAACTATAAATAGCAAGACAGATTTAAATTTAGAGACTAGTGCAACGAAAGGAAAACTTGTAGAAGAAGCAAACAAAAATGCAGACTTTTCTAAGTATTTCAATTTGAATAAAACAAAGAGTCTTAGTGGAGATGTAACAGTTGAACAATGTATGCAAGTCGTTGAAGGAAAGAAATTTACTATAGATAAAGATGGAAAGATTACTATAACCTCATAAAAGATAGGGTTATAAATGCTAAGAAAAAAGTGAATTTTAGAATAGAGAGGATACAATGTGTAAAAACTTCTCTCTATTTTATTTTGTATTTAAGAAATTTACTATGAAATAAATTAAAATATAAATGATGTTTACAAAAGTATAGTTAAGGTTAGGCAGTGAAATATACAATTTAATGTAAAATATGAATAAGGAAAGTGTTGACAAAAATAGACAAATTTCTTACAGTGAAATTATAAAGAAAAAATACAAAAATATGATATTGATATAAAATTTGCCACATTGACTGAAAAGGTTTGGTATAGTACAAGTTTATGAAATCGAATACAATGATGTCATAGGGTAGCAAGGGGGAATTAAACTTGATTACACTTAATGAAAGACAAAAGGAGTTACTAAAGCTTCTCTATAGAGAAGAGGATTATATAACTATAAAAAATATTTCTATAAAATTAAAGTGTAGCGAAAGAACTATAAGAAATGATTTATCTTTAATAGAAGAATTTATTAAAAAAGAAAATGGTTTATTAGAGAAAAAACAAAGATTAGGGATTAAGCTGGTTTTAAGTGATAAGGTTCACTTAGAAGATATTATGAGAGATAGTATGGTTAATTTATATTCTTCGGAATCTAGGGAACTTATGATTTTATCTATATTAATTTTAAAGGGAAGACTTACTATAGAAAAGATATCTAATGAAATGAATGTAAGTAAAAATACTGTAGTAGGAGACCTAAAGGAGATAGAAAATAAAATCAAAAGTCACAACGTAAAAATTAAGAAAAAAGTTTATCATGGAATGTGTGTAGAAGGAGAGGAAGAAGGAGTTAGAAGTGGTTTTTTAAATATCTATCTTAGACTAGAAGAAAATTTAAAGAAGGAAGTAAAAAATAGACTTATTGAGGAAAGTGGCTTAGATAGTTTAAGTATCCAATATAAGATAATTGAATTAGAAAACTTCTTTAAAATTAGATATAGTCAAGAATCAATAGAGGTTTTTGAAATTTTGATTCTGCTTTCTAAATGTAGAGAAAAAAATGGATTTAAAGTAAACAAGCTTTTAAATGAAGAACGGGAAGAGTTTAAGTTTTTAAAAGAAAGCTTTCCTTTAGAAAATGAAGAGGTTGGATACTTAATTGGGATTTTAGATGGACTTGCCAAAATGAAGGGCGAAGAGAAAAATCTAGTTACAAATGAAATTTTAAATGAAATAAGTAAAGTTTTAAATATCCACTCTATCGAAGAAAGTGAGCTAAAACAGCAAATAGGGATGCACCTAGATGCAGCAATCCATAGAATAAAAAATAACTTTGTTATTGAAAATCCTATGTTAGAAGAGATTAAACTTAAGATGGCTTTTATTTATAAAATAACTGAGGAAATTTTAAAGGCTAAGGAAGATATCTTAGGAGTTAAGTTCCCAGAGGCAGAAATTGCATACATGGCTATGTATTTTGATGCAATATTTGAAAGAAGCGTGAAAAATAAGTTTGATTATAATATATTAGTTGTTTGTAATGGAGGTCTTGCAACATCTAGTCTTTTGAAGACAAGGCTTAATATAATGGTTCCAGAAGGAAATATAGTAAGTATTTGTAGGCTTAGAGATGTTGAGGAAAAGCTAAAGTATGAGAAAATTGATTTTATTGTAACAACAGTTCCATTAAAGTTAAATTCTCATAAGGTTATAAAAGTTAATCCATTATTACATTATAAAGATGTTGAAAAAATAAAAGCAGAAATTTATAACAAAAGATATGAGAAAAACTGTAAATATCTTTTTGATAAGGTAAGAAAAGAAAAGAAGGAAAATATAACAACTTTAATCTATGAAAGATTTTCAAAATTTGAAAGTGAAATAAGAGATTGGAGAGAAAGTATTTTAGAATGTGCTAAGCCTTTAATAAAAGAAAATAAAATAAATAAGGAATATGTAACTGACATAATAAAAGTTATAGAAGACTTAGGAAATTATATGGTTTTTATTCCTGAAATAGCATTTGTACATGCAACGCCAGAGAATGTTATAGAAAATTCAATTGGAGTATTAAATTTAAAAGAGAAAATCTCTTTTGGAGCTAAAAATAAGGTTTTAGTAAAGACAATAGTTTTAATAGCAAATAAAGAGGAAAATATGAATTTAGTAAATTTAATTAATATTCTTACTAAAGAGGATAATGTAGAAAAATTCAAAAATGCAAAGTCTTATAAAGATTTAGAAACTATAGATTGATAAAAAGGGGTAGAGAATATGATTATTAAGGTTATAGATAGGGTTAAAGACTATAATGAAGCAATTAAAATATCTTGTGATTTACTAAAGGAAGAAAACATAGTAGAAGAGGGGTACTTTGATGCAATCATAGATAAAATAGATGAATTTGGACCATACTTTTGTATAGCAGAAGGGGTAGCAATGCCACATGCAAGACCAGAAGATGGCTCAATAGAAACGGGTGTTTCTATTGTTAAGGTAAATGAAGCAGTAGATTTCTTAGGAAAAAAGATTAATGTATTTTTCACATTATCAGCTAAGGATAGTGAATCACATTTAGATTTACTTAGAAAAATAGCTGAAGTGTGTATGAATAAATGTAAATTAGAAAAAATTATAAATTCAAAAAATAAAGAAGAGATTATGGAGGTATTTTAAAATGAAAAGAATAATGGCAGTTTGTGGATCAGGACTTGGATCAAGCTTTATGGTGGAAATGAATATTACAGAGGTATTAAAGGAACTAGGTGTTGATAATGAATATGAAGCAAGCCACACATCTCTTGCAGATGTAACAGCAAGTGATGCAGATATTTTTGTAACAGGATTAGACTTAGCAGATAGTGCAAGTCATTTACCAGAGTTAATAGTTTTAGATTCATTATTAGATAGAGATGAGCTTAAAACAAAAATTTCAGAAAAATTAGGGTTATAAAAATATATCTCCCTGTCAAAAAAAGATAGGGAGAAAAAATACATATATATATGAAGGTTTTAGTTAAGGTTTTTTAAATATAAAATAAAAAAAGTTATAAAAGGGGGATTTAGAAATGGGAGGCTTTTTAAAAGTTATTGTAGATTTTTTATCGGAACCATCAGTTTTAATTGGAATTATGGTATTAGTAGGGTTGTTATTACAAAAGAAAAGTGCTGATGTAATAATAAAAGGAACATTAAAAGCAATGGTTGGATTTGTTGTTATTGCAGCAGCTGCTGGAGTAATTGTAGGTTCACTTGAGCCATTTGGAATTATGTTTGAAAAAGGATTTAGTATTTCAGGAGTTATACCAAATAATGAAGCAGTTGTAGCTATGGCTATGGACAAGTTTGGAACAAATACAGCTTTAATTATGACTTTTGGAATGATCGCTAATATTATAATTGCAAGAATTACAAAATATAAATATATATTCTTAACAGGACATCACACATTATTTATGGCTTGTATGATAGCAGTTATCTTAGGAGCAGCAGGAATGAGTGGATTCCACTTAATCTTTACAGGGTCACTAGCATTAGGTCTTATAATGGTTTTATCACCAGCAATATTACAACCATTTATGAAAAAAATAACTGGAAATGATTCAGTAGGACTTGGACATTTCTCAGGAACAGGGTATGCAGTAGCAGCTGTAATTGGAAAAGTTGTTGGTAAGGGTTCAAAATCAACAGAAGAAATGAAGGTTCCAAAATCATTAAGCTTCTTAAGAGATTCAGTAGTATCAATATCATTAACAATGTTAGTTTTATATATAGGAGTAGCAGTAGCTGCAGGACCAACTTTCGTTGAAAGTGAATTATCAGGTGGAAAAAACTTTATAGTTTATGCAATGATACAAGCTTTAACATTTGCAGCAGGATTTATATTAATCCAAAATGGAGTTAGACTTGTTTTAAATGAAATAGTTCCAGCATTCAAAGGGATTTCAAGCAAACTTGTACCAAACTCAAAACCAGCATTAGATTGTCCAATAGTATTCCCATATGCACAAAATGCAGTTTTAATAGGGTTCATTAGTTCATTCTTAGGTGGGATATTCTCAATGGTTGTACTTGGTGCAATGGGACTTGTAATAATAATTCCAGGAGTTGTACCACACTTCTTTACAGGAGCAACAGCAGCAGTATTTGGAAATTCAACTGGAGGAAGAAGAGGAGCTATAATAGGTTCATTTGTAAATGGAATAATAATTTCATTCTTACCAGTAGCATTACTTCCTGTACTTGGAAACTTAGGATTTACAAACTCAACATTCTCAGATGCAGACTTTGGAGTTGCAGGAATATTCTTAGGAAAAGTTCAAGAGTTTGTTGGTGGATATGGTTTAACAGCAGTTTTACTTGGAGTAGTTGGAATAATGATAGCTTTAACAGTATTAAAGAAGAAAAGTGTCACTACAGAAAATGTTGAAAGTAAAAAAGAAGAAAAGCAAAAAGCATAGATAAAAAATATTAATTAGTGAAGCTAAGGCTTCACTAATTTTATATAAAAATCTTATAGTAAATTAAAAATAGGAGTGAATTTATGAGAAAAGCAGAGTTAGAAAAAATAGCAAAAGAATTAAGAAAAGACATAATAGAAAGTATAAGTAAAGCAGGATCGGGACATCCAGGGGGAGCATTATCAGTTATAGATATAATCACTTATTTATATTTTGAAAAGATGAATGTTTCAGTAGATAAAATGGAAGACAAAAATAGAGATATATTTATATTAAGTAAGGGACATGCAGCACCAGCACAGTATGTAGCATTAGCTAAAAAAGGATTCTTTAATAGAGATGAGTTATGGAATTTAAGAAAAACAGGAGCAATGCTCCAAGGACATCCATGTAAGGATAAATGTCCAGGAGTAGAAGTTTCAACAGGTTCACTAGGTCAAGGAATATCAAATGGATGTGGAATTGCATTAGCAAAAAAGATGGACAATCTAGAAGGAAATGTTTATGTAGTATTAGGAGATGGAGAAATACAAGAAGGAATAGTGTGGGAAACTGCAATGTCAGCAGCTATGTTTAAATTAAATAACTTAGTTGCAATTATAGATAAAAATAATATTCAGTTAGATGGAAGAACAAGTGAAATAATGAATATACATGCACTTGGAGAAGTATGGAAAGGCTTTGGATGGAATGTAATATCTTGTGATGGACATGATTTTGAAGAGTTAGAAGAAGCATTTAATAACTTAGCTGAAGATAAACCTACAGTTATTATAGCAAACACTGTAAAAGGAAAAGGTGTTTCATTTATGGAAGACAATGTAGCATGGCATGGAATGGCACCAAATAAAGAAGAAACAGAAAAAGCATTAGAAGAATTAAATAAATAATATGGTAGGTGAAGAGAAATGAAAAGAGCAACAAGAGAATCGTATGGACATACATTAAAAAAATTAGGAAAAGAAAATAAAGACATAATAGTTTTAGAAGCAGACCTTTCAAAAGCAACAAAATCAGAAATATTCAAAAAAGAATTTCCAGATAGATTTATAAATGTAGGAATAGCAGAACAAAATATGATAGGAATGGCAGCAGGGCTATCAAAAATGGGGAAAATTCCATTTGCAACAACCTTTGCAGTATTTGCAGCAGGAAGAGCCTTTGAAATAATAAGAAACTCAGTATGTTATCCAAACATGAACGTAAAAATAGCCGCAACCCATGCAGGAATAACAGTAGGACCGGATGGAGGTTCCCATCAAGCAATAGAAGACATAGCAATAATGTCATCACTTCCAAACATGACAGTTCTATCACCAGCAGATGACATAGAAGCATGCAAATGTATAGAAGAAGCGGCAAAAATAAAAGGACCTGTATATATAAGGCTAGGAAGAATTCCACTAGATGACATATATAATGAAGATTATGAATTCAAAATAGGAAAAGGCTCAGAAATAATAAAAGGAAATGATATAACAATCATCTCAACAGGAATAATGACACACAAAGCAATAGAAGCAGCAAAAGAACTAAAAAAAGAAGGAATACAAGCAAGAGTGATAAACATTGCAACAATAAAACCAATAGATAAAGAAATAATAATAAAAGCAGCAAAAGAAACAAAAGGAATAATTACAGTAGAAGAACACTCAATTATAGGAGGACTTGGAGATAGAGTAGGAAGCGTAGTAAATGAAAACTATCCAACAATAGTAAAGAAAATTGGAGTAAAAGATAAATTTGGAGAATCAGGAAATCCAGATGAGCTTCTTGAAAAGTATGGATTAACAGTAGAAAATATAATAAAGGAAATAAGAGGGGTTTTATAAGAAAAATAATAAAGAAAATATTTTAAAAATAAAACTTAGTAAAGTTGACTAAAATAACTCAGTAAAATTTAAGTTTTACTGAGTTATTTTTTGGGGAGTAAAGACTTATATAAAGTTTTTTATATAAGATTAAAAATAAAAAAAATATTTAAAAAAGTATTTTAGAAGTATATTTATTTTAGTTTAATGGATTTTTGGATAAGAATAACCAAATTTAATATTAAATAATGGCTAAATTTGAATATATTTAAAAAATATGTTGAAAAATGTGAAAATCATAAAAATTTAATCATCACGCACAAATAGTTCACAAAATATTCTCAATAAGTTCATACTATGTTATAATTAGGCATGAAATGGTAAAAAAGAAAGGGATTTATGAATTGGAGGGGGAATAGTGCAAAATACTATAAAAGGAATTGAAAAGTTGGAAAGAGAAATTTCAAGGGATGAAATTGAAGAGAAAGTTTTATATGATATTACAAAAAGAATAATAGATATATGTTTAGCTACAATTGGAATAGTATTATTAAGTCCAATTTTTCTAATAATAGGGATACTAATAAAAAAAGATTCAAAAGGATCTGTGATATTTACACAGACGAGAGTGGGATATAAAGGCAAAGAATTCAAAATGTATAAGTTTAGGAGTATGATAACTGATGCAGAAGAAATGAAAAAAAAATTAGAGAAGAATAATGAGATGTCAGGGCCGATGTTTAAAATGAAAGATGATCCTAGAATTACAAAAATAGGAAAGTTTATAAGAAAGACAAGCATAGATGAATTACCTCAATTATTTAATGTATTAAAAGGGGAAATGAGTTTAGTAGGTCCAAGACCAAGTTTACCAGAAGAAGTGGAGAAGTTTGAAGAATGGATGTTAACTAGATTATATGTTAAACCAGGGCTTACATGTTACTGGCAAGTGATGGGAAGAAATAACATAGAATTTGAGGAATGGATGAAGTTAGACAAGAAATATGTAGAAGACAGAAATACATTATTAGATTTGAAATTGATATTTAAAACGGGAGCAGTTTTATTTGGAGATGATAATGCAAGCTAATGAATAAATATATAAAGAAATAGGGGATTGAAGATGAAACATATTTTTATAATAGGATCAAAGGGAATACCAGCAAAGTATGGAGGGTTTGAAACATTTGTAGATGAACTAACTAAGAATAAAAAAAATGAGAAAATTAAATATCATGTAGCGTGTATGGCAACGGACTACGATGAGTTTATATATAATGAAGCTAGATGTTTCAATATCAAGGTAGCAAACATAGGTCCAGCAAAAGCTGTATACTACGATTTGATTGCAATAAAAAAAAGCATTGAATATATAGAACATAATAAAATAGAGAGTCCGATTATATATATATTAGCATGTAGGATAGGACCGTTTATAAAATACTTTAAGGATAAGATAGAGGCATTAGGCGGAAAAATGTACGTTAATCCGGATGGACATGAATGGAAAAGAGCAAAATGGAATTGCTTAATAAGAAAATACTGGAAAGTGTCGGAAAGGTATATGGTCAAGAATGCAGATTTACTAATATGTGATTCTAAAAATATAGAAAAATATATAAAAGAAGATTATTTAGAATATAAACCTCAAACGAAATATATTGCGTATGGAGCAGAAGTAATAAAGTCAAAATTAAGAGATTCAGATGAAACTGTATTGCAATGGTTTAAAGAGAAAAATGTAGAGAAAAATGAGTATTATTTAATTGTGGGCAGATTTGTACCAGAAAATAATTATGAACTTATGATTAGAGAATTTATGAAATCAAAATCTAAAAAAGATTTAGTGATTATAACTAATGTTGAAGAGAATAAATTTTTCAATGAATTGAAAGAAACTACAAAATTTTATAACGATGAAAGAATAAAATTTGTAGGAACAGTATATGAGCAAGAATTATTGAAGAAAATAAGAGAAAATGCATATGGATATATACATGGACATGAAGTGGGAGGAACAAACCCATCATTATTGGAAGCATTAGCTACTACTAAGATAAATTTATTACTTGCGGTTGGATTTAATGAAGAGGTAGGAGAGGATGGAGCAATTTACTTCAGTAAAGAAGAAGGTAATTTGGCTAAAGTTATAGATAGTACGGATGAAATTGCATTAGAAATTATAGAACAAATAGAGAATAAAGCAAAAAATATAATAAAAAATAGATATAGTTGGGAATTTATAGTTGATGAATATGAAACATTATTTTTAGAAAAGGCAATGGTGAGAAAATAATGAAGTTAGGAATATTAGTTGATGATATGAACTCTAAGGGTGGTGTTCCTAGAAGTATAGCAAATTTAGCAAATGGACTAAATAGATATTTGAAATGGGACATAGAAGTTATTTCTTGTTTTAAAGGAATTGAAAAGAGTATTTATTATTCATTAGATCAAGAAATTAAGTTAATATATTTAAATTTAGATAGAGATGAAAATATAAATAAAATTTTACGTCAAATAAAATTTTATAGAAGAATTAGAAAAAAGATAACAAATGAGAAATATGATGTTGTAGTTTCATCAAGTGCATTTTTATCAATTTATGCACAAGGAATATCAAAAAAAATAAAAATAATTGGTTGCGAGCATGGTGCATATAGTCATTTAAGTTCAAACTGGAGAAAAATAACTCAAGTTGTATATAGGAGATTAAGTGCATTAGTATTATTAACTAACGAAGAAAGAGAGTGTTATAAAATAAAAGATTCGAAAATAAAAGTCATAAAAAATATGAAGTCCTTCAACTCGGAAGAAAAAGCAGAGTTAAATAATAAAAAGATATTATCAATAGGAAGGATAGATGAAAATAAAAATATTTGTAATATGATAGAAGTTTTTAAAGAGGTTTCGACTGTAGTTTTAGATGCTAAATTGAAAATAATTGGAAATGGTGATTGTGGAGAAATAGAAAAAGTGAAAAAAATAATTAAGCAATTAGATCTAGTAGGAAAGGTGAAAATACAAGAATTTACACATGATGTAAAGAAAGAATATTTAGAATGTGGGATTTTTTTAATGACATCTAAAAGCGAAGGACTGCCAATGGTACTAGTAGAAGCTATGACATGTGGGGTTCCATGTATAAGTTATGATATAAAAACTGGACCAAAAGATTTGATTCTAGACAATGAAACAGGATATTTAATAGAGGCATTTGATAAAAAAAATATGAAAGAAAAAATAATAGAATTATTAGAAAATAAAGAAAAAAGAAAAGAAATGGGTATGAAAGCATATCAAAAAAGTAGTGAATTTAATGAAGAAGTAATTATAAAAGAATGGGAAAAGCTAATAAGTGAGGTAGTAAAATGAAAGAAAAAATAATGGGATTAGTTAATAAAGATGAATTCGATATTGCTCTAATCATTGTCTTTACATTTGCTACAATTGGGTCTAAAAGTATTAATATAAGAGGGAATATTATATATGTAGAGTTCATAGCAATAATATCAATATATCTAGTAGTAAAAGAAGTGTTATATGCTAAGAGAAATTTCAAAGAGTATAAAGAAGACTTAATTAAATATAAAATGATAGTCTATCCAGTATTAGGATTGGTAATAAGTTATATTGTATATGGCAGCGTTTTGAATCCAAGAAGTAGTTACTTCTTATTAAATAAAATGTATCCATATATTTTTTTAATAGTGATATTTTTAAGGTTCTCTAGAATAGAAAAAGAAAAAATACAAAAATATGTAAATTTAATTTCTGAAATATTTATTATTGCAGGAGTACTAGGAATAATTATGTATTTAATGAAATATACTAATGGTGCATTTAGTCTAGATAAAATAATGGAATTTCAGACATTTAATGAAAGTATAGATTTATATGGAGAAATAAGATTTTATTGGTTGTTATCACACAAATCAAGATATACAATGTATTGCTTAATTGGAAGTATATTTATTTTAAATAGTGAATTAAAAAAGCAGGTGAAAGTAAGTGGATTAGTACTAATGACGATAAATACGCTTATGTCTAATTCTATGATTGGAATAATGATATATATGATTGTAGTTTTTGTCGGAATAATGGACAAGTTAGATATTATATCAAAGTTATTTGGAATTGCTAAAAAGAATAAAAAAATAACTATAGGAGCATTAATATTTAGCATAGTTATAGGATTTAGTGGGATGGTAATTGTTTCAAAACAGAGAGATTTAAGTACTCTGGGAGCGAGAACTTTTATTTGGGAAGCTGGAATACAGAATGTAAAGGATAATCCTAAAGGGATAGTTGAAATGCCGAGCAACAACTGGATAAAAGCAGAGTTTGAAGGCGATGAGTACTATTTTACAAATGCACATAATATGTATATAAATGAATTTTTAGAAGGCGGAGTAATATTGGGAATAATGTATATTGGAGTAGCATTAATATTATGTATATATTACTTTAAAAGCAAAGATATAGTTTTTTCATTATTTTTAATAATGTTTATAGGACTTTACTCGAATTTTGAGTCAATAAATACAAGAGAAATGCCATATATAGTATTCTTTACTTTTGGAATTATGTTTTGGTTTAAGAAAAGAAAAGAGGTAGTTGAGAATGGGGAAGATGATAGAGAAAAAATTATCCATAATCATATGCACGTATAATAGAGCTGAAATATTAAAAGAATGCATAAAAAGTATTGTTTCTAACAATAAAAACCTAGAAAAATATGAAATTGTAATAGTAGATAATAATTCTAGCGATAATACGAGAGAATGTGTTAATGAGATGGAAATAAATAATTTGAGATATACACTTGAAATAAAACAAGGATTAAGTAATGCAAGAAATAGAGGAATTATAGAGGCATGTTATAGATATATAGCATTTATAGATGATGATGTAATAGTTGAAAAACAATTTGTTGAAAATATTTTAAAATATTTTTCTGATTCAAAGAATGTTTGTGGAGGTGGCAAGATTTACTCTATATGGAAGACTGAAAAACCTAATTGGTTTAAAGAAAATTTTTATTCAATAATAGGTGAAACAAAATATGGAGAAAATAAAAGAAAGCTTAGTAGAAATGAATATCCATACGGAGGAAATATGTTTTTTGATAAAACTATTTTTGAAAAGCTAGAAGTATTTAATCCAGATTTAGGTATTCAAGGTGAAGAAGTAAAAATGGGTGAAGAAGTTGAAGTATGTGAAAGAATAAGAGGTAAAGGACATGAAATTTATTATTTAAATGATGTCGTAGTAGGGCACAGAGTTCATATGAATAAAATAAATAAAGATTATGTTAAAAAGAGATGGGAAGAAGAAGGAAGTGCATATGGGAAGATAATAAGTGGCAATGGGAAACTAGCAGTAGTAAAACAAGGGGTACTGAGAGGTGGAATAATTTTAATAAGAGATATTCCCAAGTATGTATTAAGTAGATTAAAAGAAACTGACTGCAAAACACTATATGAAGCACAGCTATTAAGAAGTAGAGCAGTTTTAAAAAATCTTAAATTATAAGGCGGGAAGAGTATGAGAGAAGTTAGCTTAAAAGAGGCTCAGAATTTAATGAAAACAATATTAAGAGATGTTGATGCAATTTGTAGAAAGAATAATATTGAATATTGGATTGAAAGTGGAACGCTTTTGGGTGCGGTTAGACATGGTGGATTTATACCATGGGATGATGATATAGATGTAGGAATGAAAAGAGAAGATTATATTAAATTTTCTAAAATAATAAAAGAGGAATTGCCAGGTGATTTAATTTATGAAAATATTTTAGAAAATGAAAGGGTGAATTATTCTTGGACTAAAATAAGACATAAAGAAAGTCAAATATTAGAATCAGAAAATGATAGTAATAGTGATGGTATGTTTATTGATATTTTTCCTTATGATTTTTATGAAGAAAAATGTATATTAGAAAAGGAAAAAAATAAGAATATATTTAAGATAAAGACAGTGTATAATAGTGAATTAAAATATGAAAAAGATATAAGGAAAAATGTAAAAAGAGCTTTTTGTAAAATTTATAATAAAGTAGTTTTAAGAGATAATATGAGGACTATAAGACAAAAATGTGTCAAAAATGCAAGGGATAATGAAATAATAGAAAAAAAGTATATTGGTTACGGAACTGAGGTAGATTTGTTTTCTAATAAATATTTAACCGAAGAAATATTTCCAACAAAAGATATTGTATTTGAAGATATTATAGTAAAAGGACCAAATAAAGAGCAAGCGATATTAAAAAAATTGTATGGAAATAATTATATGAGTATACCGAAAATAGAAGATAGGTATTCACACAATATTGGCTTATATATTGGGAAAGAGAGAACATAATATGGAAAAATCAATAAGTAAAAATATTATATTTAAGTTTATATTGAATTTATTTAATATCATAGTTCCAATTTTGATAGGACCATATGTAACTAGGCGGTTAGGCCCGGATATGATGGGAGCAGTTAATTATTCACAAGCAATATTTGGATACTTTTTCATATTTGCTAGTTTTGGTGTGTATCAATATGGACTAAGAGAAATTGCAAATGTTAGAAATGATAAAGAAAAAACAGCAAAAATATTTACAAGTTTATTTCTAATTACGTTAGTTACTAATGTAATTAGTACAATTGCTTACTTTGCTACAGTTATGACAATAGAAAGTAGCCAGGAAGTATACATATCATGCATAATATTAACATTTAATTTAATTTCAAATGTATTTTATATAGAGTGGGTAAATGAGGCGGAAGAGAACTATGATTTTATAACAATAAAAACAATAGCAGTAAAAATAATATATACAATATTATTATTATTGATGGTTAAATCGGCAGCAAATTTAAAAGAATACCTATGGCTATTAGTACTATCAACATTTTTAAATAATTTTATTTCATTTTTATATGTAAAAAAACATATAAGGTTTAATTTTAAAGATTTGAAAATAGTAAAACATTTAAAACCTATGGTTTTAGTAGTTATTTTATCAAACGTGAATGTTTTATATACTCAATTTGATAGATTAATTTTAGGTGCAAGTGTATCAACATTAGAAGTTGGATACTATGGAATAGGACAAACGCTTAGTAACTTAGTAAGTAGTTTAATATTTACGTTAATTTATGTGACTATTCCAAGGTTAACTAATTATTCAGCAAATGAAAATGAGGGGAAATATATAGAATTACTCAATAAAATAGCAAAAGTATATTTCTTATTGATATATCCAGCATGTATAGGAATGGCATTATTGTCAACTGAGGTTGTAAGTATTTATGGTGGAGTAGAGTTTATAGGAGCTGTAAGTGTAGTAATGATGTATAGCATTTATATGATAACTTTAGGATATGAATCGATACTTACAAATCAAATAATGTATGTTAAATCAAAAGAAAGAGTTATAGTAAAAATAGTGCTTATTTATGGGATAGTAAATGTTTTTCTAAAAATAATTTTATTAAAATTAGGATGTTTAAATGCGGCTACAGCAATTACAACAACTATGATATCTAATTTACTTATAATATTAAGTGAAAATTACTATGTAAGGAAAAAATTAAAAGTAGATTTTAGAATATTGTCAATTGATAAGTTTAAATATGGGATAATTTCATTACTATTTATTCCGATTATATTGATAATAAAATCAATCTTCACAGGGATTGTACCTATAGTAGGAGTATCAGTAGCAATATGTGGAGGTATATATTTTATAATTTTATATAAAATCAAAGATGAAATGTTTTTATATGTAATAGAAAAAGTTTTTGGAAAAATAAAAAATAAATTTTCATAAGGGGAAAAGCGATGAGAGGAATTATTTTAGCAGGTGGAAGTGGGACAAGGTTATATCCAGTAACAAAGGCAATGTCAAAGCAGATGGTACCAATATATGATAAACCAATGATATATTATCCAATGTCAGTACTTATGTTAGCAGGGATAAAGGATATTTTAATTATATCAACACCAAGAGATATAGTAAATTTCAAGGAATTATTTAAGGATGGAAGTGAATTTGGATTAAATATTGAGTATGCAGTACAAGAACAACCAAATGGACTTGCAGAAGCGTTTATTATAGGAGCAGATTTTATTGGAGATGATAATGTTGCAATGATACTTGGAGATAATATTTTCTATGGTCAAAATTTTTCAAGTCATCTTTTAGAAGTTGCAAAAATGGAAAAAGGAGCTACTGTTTTTGGATATTATGTACAAGACCCAAGAGCGTTTGGCGTAGTTGAGTTTGATAAGAATGGGAAAGTTCTTTCATTAGAAGAAAAGCCAGAAAAACCAAAATCAAAATATGCAGTTCCAGGGCTTTATTTCTATGATAATACTGTTGTAGAAAAAGCAAAGAATCTTAAGCCGTCTGATAGAGGAGAGCTTGAAATTACAGATTTAAATAGAGTATATATGGAAGAAGGAAATTTAAAAGTTAATCTTCTAGGTAGAGGAATGGCGTGGCTTGATACAGGAACACATGAATCAATGCTTCAAGCATCAAACTTTGTAGAGGCAGTTCAAAACACCCAAGGAACATATATAGCATGTCTTGAAGAGATTGCATATAGAAAAGGGTGGATAAAGGCAGAAAAAGTAATAGAGCTTGCAAAGCCTTTAATGAAAACAGGGTATGGAAAATATCTTATGGATATTGTAGATGAGGTAGAAAAATCAAAAGCTGAAGTAGCAGCTACTTTATAGGAGATTATGCGGTGAGTAACTTTAATTTTATAGAAACAAAAATAAAAGATTTATATATTATAGAGCCGAAATGTTTTGGTGATGATAGAGGGTATTTTATGGAAAGCTATAGTAAAAAAGCTTTTAATGAAGCAGGACTTACTATGGAATTTGTACAAGATAATGAATCTAGATCAAAAAAAGGTGTTTTAAGAGGAATGCATTTTCAAACAAAACATACACAAGGGAAATTAGTTAGAGTAACTGATGGAGCTGTTTATGATGTAGCAGTTGATTTAAGAAAAGGATCAGAAACATATGGACAATGGGAAGGAATCCTTTTAACTGCGGAAAACAAAAAACAATTTTATGTTCCAGAAGGATTTGCACATGGATTTTTAGTAGTTTCAGATTATGCAACCTTTAACTATAAATGTACTGATTTTTATGCACCTGAGTATGATGGTGGAGTGCTTTGGAATGACCCAGAAATAGGAATAGAATGGCCATTAAAAGGAATAGAAGAAATTTCACTTTCAGAAAAAGATAAAAATCAAAAGCTTTTAAAAGAATTAGATTTACCATTTGTATATAAGGAGGAAAAATAATATGAAAATTCTTATAACAGGTGGAAAAGGGCAGCTTGGAAACGAATTAGTTAGCATAATCTCAACAGGACAAGCTGAAATAAATAGTTTAGAAAAAGCAAAAAAATATGAAGTAGTTTCATATGATGTAGATAAGCTTGATATAACAAATTTAAAACAAGTTAAGGAAGTTTTAAAAGAGGAAAAGCCAAATGTGATAATAAACTGTGCAGCAGCAACAAATGTTGATGGGTGTGAAACAAATGAAGATTTAGCTTTCAAGGTAAATGCTATAGGACCAAGAAATTTAGCAATGATAGCCGAAGAAATTGGAGCTAAAATAGTTCAAGTTTCAACAGATTATGTTTTTAGTGGTGAAACTAGAGAGAAGCCATTTAAAGAATATGATTTAGTAGCACCATATAGTGTTTATGGGAAAACAAAGCTTATGGGTGAAGAATATGTAAAGCAATATTCAACAAAAAGCTTTATAGTAAGAACAGCATGGCTTTATGGATATGTAGGACATAATTTTGTTTATACAATGAGAAAGCTTGGAGAAGAAAGAGAATTCTTAACTGTAGTAAATGATCAAAAAGGAAATCCAACATCAGCAAATGATTTAGCATATCATATATTAAAACTTATAGAAACTGAGGAATATGGAATATATCATTGTACAGGAAAGGGTGAATGTACATGGTATGATTTTGCTAAAAAAATAATGGAACTTTCCAATATAGATTGTGATGTAAGACCATGTACATCAGAAGAATTTAAGACTCCAGCAAAAAGACCAGAATATTCATCACTAGATAATATGATGCTTAGAAATACTATTGGAGATGAAATGAGAAGTTGGGAAGAAGCTATAGAAAGCTTTATAAAAAAAATTAAACTAGGGTAAATAAGAGGAGAGAAAAAAGATGAAAACTTATTTAGTAACAGGTGGAGCAGGATTTATAGGGTCAAACTTTGTTTTATATATGCTTAATAAATATGAGGACATTAAAATAATAAATTTAGATAAATTAACTTATGCAGGAAACTTAGAAAATTTAAAAGAAATAGAAAATGATAAGAGACATATATTTGTTCAAGGAGATATTTGCGATAAGGAATTAGTTGCAAAGCTTTTTGAAGAAAATGAAATAGATTATGTAGCACATTTTGCAGCAGAATCACATGTTGATAGAAGTATAAGAGAGCCAGAAGTATTTGCAAAAACAAATGT
>NZ_JBOFRG010000248.1:0-3185 GCF_051650885.1 Clostridium sp. | reverse complement strand
TTGAAACAGATATAACAGAACTTAAAAAAACAGGAAAAGTATCTGTTGTAGTTGCAATTTTAGGAGTTGTAGTTCCATTAGTTGCAGGATTTTTTATAGCACTAATATTTAACAAGGGTGAACTTCAAACAGGAGATGTAAGCCCAATATTACAAAACATATTTATAGGTGTAATACTTACAGCGACGTCAGTTAGTATTACAGTTGAAACTTTAAAAGAAATGGGGAAATTAAGTACAAAAGCAGGAAATACAATACTTGGAGCTGCATTAATAGATGATATTTTAGGGGTTATTGCCTTAACAGTAGTAACAGGTCTTTCGGATTCATCAGTAAATGTAATGTTTGTTCTTTTAAAAATAGTATTATTCTTTATATTTGCATTAGTAAGTGGATATATTTTCTTCTTTGTATTTAACAAAATAATACATAGATATAATAAAGATATGAGAAGATTTGTTATAATTTCATTTGTATTTTGTCTTTTATTATCATTCTTTGCAGAAGAGTTATTTGGAGTTGCAGATATTACAGGTGCCTTTATTGCAGGACTTATAATTTCAAATACAGAAAGAACAAAATATATTAATTCTAGATTTGAAACATTGTCTTATATGTTATTATCACCAATATTCTTTGCAAGTATAGGAATAAAGGTTGAGATTGGAGCAATGACAACGGATATAATATTATTTACAGCAATACTTCTTATAGTTGCTATATTAACTAAAGTAATAGGCTGTGCAATAGGTGCGAAGGCTTTTGGATATACAATAGAAGAATCTTTCCAAGTAGGTACAGGAATGGTATCTAGAGGAGAGGTTGCATTAATTGTGGCGAATAAAGGAATTGCAGTAGGGCTCATGAATCCTAACTTTCTAGCACCAATAGTAATAGTTGTAGTAATTACGACAATAATAACACCAATACTTTTGAAATGTGCATTTAAAAATTAAATATAATTTAGTTTTATAGGATAGAAAGCTTATTTTGAAATTTTTGAAATAAGCTTTTTATTTTAAAATTTAAATGTAAAATATAGTATTTAAATATAAAATAAGGTAAAATTAAATAGGGGTGAGAAAATGAAGAGTTGGTCAGAAAAATATCGTTTAGGGTACAGTGAGATTGATAAAGATCATGAAGTTTTATTTGAAATTATAGACAAAGGGATGGAAATTTCAAAAAACAAATTATCAATTGATAAATTTGATAAAATTATGGGGTTAGTAGAAGAACTTAGAGAATATAGTATATATCATTTTAAGAAGGAAGAAGAAATAATGCTTCGTGAAGGATATAATAAGTTTTTTTCTCATAAGGTAGAACATATGAGTTTTATTGACAAAATAGAAAGTATAGATATAAAAGAAATTGAACGTGATGGAGAGAAATATGTGAATAAGGTAATAGAGTTTGGGCTTAATTGGTTAGGTTCGCATATTTTAAATAAGGATATGGAATTTATAGAATATTATAATAAAAAAGTTGAAAATGAAGTATAAATTCTATAAAAATAGGATATGAATTAAAGTAGATAATTAAAAGGGGGAGTAACAATGAGAACAGGAAAAGCAAATCCTGCTATGACAAGAGGCTTTAAAGAAGTAGAATATACGGCAGAGCCCATGACTGTAACAGGAACAATAATGAAAATATTTGTTTTATTAGGAGTAGTAGTTTTAGGATTTTTATATAGTTGGTTTAGAATACCTTATAATCCAGCGGTGATTATAGGAGTTTCACTTGTAACTTTTGGAGTTGCAATATTTACAACATTTAATCCAAAGGTAGCAAGATTTACAGGAGTTATATATGCAGGGCTTGAAGGGTTAATGCTTGGAAGTATATCTCATTTATTTGAAAGAGTATATCCAGGAATAGTAGTACCAGCAATATTAATAACATTTGTATGTGTAATAGTTACAATAGCAATTTACGGGAAAAGACCAGATATAGCACAAAGAACAAGAAAAGCTGTAATGATAGGGTTAGGAACACTAGTAGTAACTATGCTTGTAGGAATCTTATTAAGCTTTATGGGAATAAACCTTCCTATATACGGTAATGGAGTTATAGGAATTGGTTTTAGTTTAGTTGTAATAGTTCTTGCAACACTTTGTTTAATCCAAGATTATGATTTCATTTTAAGAAGTTCAGAAATGGGTGCACCAAAATATATGGAGTGGTATGGAGCATTTAGCTTAATGATAACACTTATATGGTTATACCTTGAAATTCTAGACTTTTTAGCGAAAATTTCAAGTAATGATTAAAGAAAAAGGACATCGACTATTTTTAAGTCGATGTCCTTTAAAGTTAAATTTATTTATCAAAATCGCCTCTTTTAAGACGTCTTTCATATCTTCCATAAATAAGAAGTGCAATTATTGTAAATACAATTGGTCCAACTACTTGGAAGGCTGTAGATACATAATCACGGCTTTCTAAGATTGGTTTTATAATTGTAAAGACATTTGCAAAAGTTACTGTAATTACAACTATTATAACTGCAATTGTTGAACTTTTAACTGATTTATAAATAACGAAAGGTTTTTCAATCTTATCATTTTTCTTAAACCAAATAAATGCAAGTGCTATAAATGCATAAGGAATTGTCATAGCAACATTACTCATTAATATTAGATAGTTTAAGAATGTTGTTGCAGTGTCTCCTCCAAAGGAAGCAATTGATATAACGATTATAACAATTAAACATTGAATCCACATTGCATTTTTAGGCATACCAGTTTTTTCATCAATTTTGATAAGCTTAGCAGGCCATAATTCTTTTGGTGTTCCTTCAATAAGTTGTTTAATTGGTGAATAAGTTAATGTAAAGAATGCACCGATTAATGCAAGGAACATAGAAAGTCCTATAAATCTTGAGAACCAAAGTCCTATAGTTACTGAAGTTTGAACGCTTAAATGAAGAGCAGTTCCGATTGAGAATCCTAAGTTACCCATTACAATATAACCAGCATTAGCCATATTAACTGTAGACTTACTTAAAACACCACTCCAGTTAGTAAAGAATCCTACACATAGTATTCCAAGTGAATACCCAATAGCAATAATAATAGCACCTATTTTTATTCCTCTTGGGAAAGTTTTTTCAGGATTTTCAGTTTGGTCAACTAATCCTCCAATAGACTCAAGACCACCGTATGCAAATACTGCAAACA
>NZ_JBOFRG010000247.1:0-3130 GCF_051650885.1 Clostridium sp. | reverse complement strand
AAGGTTGTTTGTCATAATAAATTCTTTATTTTTGTATCAGATGATGAAAGCTTAGATATAGATGAGTTTTTAGGAGCAGGGTTTAAAGAAAGAGTAGATAAAGTATTTAAAAGTAGAAAACTAAGTGTAGAAGAAAAGTATTCTGTTATAAAAACTATATTAAAAAGAGAAGTTGATGAAATAAAAGAAAGCTATAATGCAGATATTTGGATAAATTTAAATGAAAATATGGAAGATGATAAATATAACTTATGTAAATTTTTATATGAAAGTTTCAAATCAGATGAAGAGCTTGATATAAAAAAATATATTGATTATAAGATTTTAAAGCCAGTAAAAAATCTTATAAATAGAGGTTCTATAAATCCTAAAAATAGAATTATGATATATAGAAAAGAAGAAAATATTTATTGTAGTGATGGTGGAGAAGAATTTAAATTAAGAGACTTTTCTGATACTACTCTTGAAGAAGCAAAATATAAGCTAAACTCTATAATAGGTGTAGATGAACTAAAGGAGTTTATAGAAAATATAGAGAATAACGTAAAGGTTCAAAAAATAAGAGAGAAGATGGGACTTAAAGTTACATCACCTTCTTTAAATATGATTTTTGCAGGAAATGCAGGAACTGGAAAGACAAATGCAGCAAGAATTACATTTGAATATTTAAATGCATTAGGAATTTTATCTAAAGGGACATTTAGAGAAGTAAGTAAAAGTGATTTTGTATCAGAAAATATTACAGACGTAGCTAAAACAACTATTGATGTTATTGAGTCAGCAATAGGTGGAGTTTTATTTATAGATGAAGCTTATTCTCTTTGCGAAAGTGAAAATGATAAAGTTGGAAAAGAGATTGTAGATGCATTACTAAAAGGAATCGAAGATAATCGTGAAAATCTTGTAGTTATTATGGCTGGTTATGAAAAAGATATGGATAAGTTCTTTAAAGTAAATCAAGGACTTAAATCAAGATTTTCTAACACAATTCATTTTTATGATTATACACCAGAAGAAATGTATGAGATTGCTATAAATATAGCAAAGGGAAAAGGTTATAAAATAAATCCAGAGATAAAAAATGATATTATAGAATTATTTTATAAAAACCAACTTGCAGGAAAAAATGATTTGGGAAATGCTAGATTTGTAAGAAATATTGTAGAGAATGCTATCTTAGATGCATCTAAAAAATATATTACAGGTGAAGGTCGTGCACTTGATATATTAGATTTTGAAAACTTTAACTTTAAGGTTAAAGCAAAGTTTGATTTAGAAAAGAAGCTTTCAGGAATTATCGGATTAGATGAAGTAAAAGAACTTTTAAGAAATCAATATAAGCTTATATTAGCACAAGAAAAAAGAAAGTCAGTTGGTATTAACACACAAATAGACCAAAACTTAAATATGGTTTTTGCAGGAAATCCAGGAACAGGAAAAACAAGTATAGCAAGACTTGTAGCTGATATGCTTAATAGTATAGGTCTTTTAAAAACAGGGCAACTTATAGAAACTGACAGAGCAAGCTTTGTAACAGGAGAAAAGGGAAGTACAGCTAAAAGAACAGAAGAAGTATTTAAAAAAGCTATTGGTGGAGTTTTATTTATAGATGAAGCATATACCCTTGCAAATGATGAGCTTGGAATTGAAGCAATAGAAACTCTTTTAAAACTTATAGAGGATTATGGAAATGAGGTTGTAGTGATTTTAGCAGGATATGAAAAAGAACTAGAAGAGTTCTTTGATGTAAATATCGGATTAAAATCAAGATTCCCAGTTTGGACTACATTTGAAGACTATAACCCAGATGAACTTTTAGATATGGCAATAAAAATAATAGAAAACAAAGGGTTTAAATTATCTAAAAATGGATATGTTGCATTAAAGAAAAGCTTCCAAAACATATATGAAGAATCAGATGCACAATCTGGTAATGGACGTATGGTTAGAAACTATGTAGAAAGTTTAATTAGAACTCAAAGTATAAGAATTGCAGAAATAGATATAACTCCAAATGATATGAACTTAATAACAGCTAAAGATATAGAGAGCATAAGCTATTCAGTAAAAAATAGAATAGATATTGAGGAGTTAACTAAAAAAATAGTAGGAAGAAACAAAGAAAAAACTGTATTTAAGAATTTAGCTAATTTAATAAAATTAAAAGAAATAAGAAAGAGAAAAGGTATAAATAGTATTATATCTAAAAATTTAAATATTCTTATAGCAGGTAATGAAGGAACAGGTAAAAAACTATTTGCAGAAGTTTTAAGTGAAGAATTAAATTACCTAGGTGTTACAAAAACTAAAAATATGGTAAAACTAAAAGCTATAGAATTGATAAAAGATATGAAAGAAAAAACTATAGATGAAATATTAAATAAAGAAATAGGAAAAACAGTGTATATCTATGGATTAGAAGCTTTCATAGAAGATGAAAAAGACTATTACATAGGTGAATTAATGTCATTTATGGAAAAGAATAAAGGTAGACTTGTAGTTATTTTAAGTGGATATGAAAAAGAAATAAGTGAATTACTATATAGAAATATTAAGCTTGGTGGAAATTTCATTGAATATATAAGATTAAGAGACTATTCAAAAGATGAAACAAAAGAAATTATTATTGATAAATTATCTCTTAGAGGATTTAATATTGATGAAGAAGAAGTGATTTTAATAGAAGAAGCTATAAAAGAAATATATGAAGATAGAAATATAAATGTTAAAAATGGTATTTTAGTTAAAAACTTTATAGATTGTCTAACTAAGATACAAGGTTATAGAGTTGGTTCAGAAAAGCTTCCTATATATTTAAATTCTAAAATTGAAAAAGTGGATATTTTAGAATGTAAAGAAGCATTTAAAGAAAAATATAGAATGATAAAAATAGAAGGAAAAGCGAAAAAAATAGATATTGACAAATTATTAAAGCTTAAAGAATTATTAGATTTAGACTTAATAACAAAAGAAGAATTTAAGAGTTTTAAATAAAAGGGGCTGTCGCTTTAGCGGAAATAAAATCCGTTAGCGATAGCCCTTTTTCTAAATAATATTTATAATTTACATTTTAAATTTTTAGATGTATTTAAATTTGTAAAATTATTAAAAATTGACGCACTTTAACAAG
>NZ_JBOFRG010000246.1:0-3111 GCF_051650885.1 Clostridium sp. | reverse complement strand
ATACTATTGTTTTTGCTTCCCCTACTAAAAGTGAAGTTATATTTATTCCTGTAGTTATATTGCTACTTGGACTCGCTACTCCATTTATAGTTACAGACCCACTAACAAAGCTTGTTCCTACAGGAATAGTATCTTTAACTATTGCATTATTTAAAACAACATTTCCTGTATTCTTTACTACTAATGTGTAGGTTATATTATCATTTACATCTGCAAAATTCTTATCTGCTACTTTTGTTACTGATGTATTTGCATTTACTATTGTTGTAATAACAGAATTACTTGTATTTCTATAATCCCTATTTGATCCTGAAACCAAGAAATTATAAGCCACATCTGCATTATTCAGAATTTTATTAGTACTTGGTGTTGTTGTAACTAATACTGTAAATTCAACTGTTGCAGTAGCATTTGGTGCAATGGTTCCAACTGTTATTCCTGTCCCTGGTGTACCTATTCCACTACTTCCATTTACTTTTACAGAGCCTGAAACTAAAGTTGTTTCTGCTGGAATAGTATCAAATAATACCACGTTATTTGCATTCACGTTCCCTGTATTTTTCAAGACTATTGTATATACTACATTTTCTAATACTTTTGCATATCCCTTATCAACACTTTTTACTAAACCACCACTAACTGTACTTATTTCTGCATAATTAACAGTAGTGTTTACTATTGTTGTTAATTGTGTTACTGTAGCTCCATTTATAATGGCTGGATCAACTGTATATGCATAATCAACTTTTCCTTGATTTTGTATCGGGTTTGGATTTGGTACTGATACAACTGTTGCTTTAAATGTTAATGTAACTACACCATTTGGAATTATTGTTCCTATATTTACTCCACTTTGAACATTATCAGTTGGTCTGTTTACTCCATTTACAAAAACTGAACCATTTACAAACGTTGTATTGGTTGGAATAGTGTCTTTTAAGATTACATTGTTCGCATCTGTATTCCCTTTATTCGTTAATACAATGGTATAAGTAATTTGCTCATTTAACGTAGCCTCTGCTTTATCTACTGTTTTAGTAAGACCACCACTATTTTGACTAATATCTGCATAGTTGACTCTTGTATCAACTAAATTTGAGATAGCACCTCCACTTTGTCCATCTGGTAAAGTTGGGAATGTTGTAAATGTATAATTTACAACTGCATTATTTTGGAATAAATTAGGGTTTGGTACTGTATTTACAGTAACCTTAAATTCAATACTTTTCACTTCGCCACTATTTAATGTTCCTATATTTACTCCTACATTTAAATCTCCACTTGGCAGGTTTGCTCCATTTACTTTAATTGAGTTTGCTACTAAATTAGTTACAGCTGGTATAGTGTCTTTTACTATTACATTATCTGCCACTGTATTTCCTGTATTTTTTACAGTTATTATATAGGTTACAGTTTCACCCTTAGTTGCATATGCCTTATCTACTGATTTTATTATTCCATTTGTATTATCTATTACAGCTTGCAAAATAGTAACTGGTACTATATTACTTAATTTTGCACTTGTCATACTCTTTGGCGTACTTGGGTCGTATATATAGCTATAATTTATAGTTGCATCATTTATTATTGGATTTACTGCTGGTACTGTATTTACTAATACATTAAATTCTATTGTTGTAACTCCATTTGCAGGTATTGTTGGTATTGCTATTCCAGTATTCGGATCTCCTGCTGTTATAACTGAATTTACTTTTACAGTTCCTGTAATATAGTTAAATCCATTTGGTACTGTATCTTTAAACAAAATATTATTTGCAGATATATTTCCAGTATTTGTGACAACAAATGTATAAGTTACACTATCACCCATTTTGGCATAAGTTGGATTTCCTGACTTTGTTATATTTAAATCCGCAATATTTACCTGTGAATATACCGTATTACTTAAAATACTCTTAACTATATCTGGCAATGCCGGATTTACACTATAGCTATATTCTAGCATTCCTATATTAGGAATCGGATTTGGATTTGGTAATGTTGCCATTTGATAACCACCTTTCATTATTTCTACTTATAATATATGTAGTTTTTTGTTGAATAGTGTTATTTTAATATCATATATAAAAGAAAATACTAGAGAATTTCACCTCTCTAGTATTTTCTTTATTTTTTATTCAACCATTGCTTGCATACACACTTTTTTATTTTCTATAACTTCTGCATCAACTGTTGGTATTATAACAATATTTGCCTTTAATATTGGTGCATTTGCTACAGGATCATATGATAACTGAGGATTAATTATTGATATTTTTCCACCTATTGAAAGATTAATTTTTGCTTCTTTTGATGGAATACATAATTCTTGAACAATTAATGTTGATGCTGCTGTATCTGGTGCTACATCAATAGTTGATTCAATTACTGCTTCAAATTTACATGTTTGGCCACTATAATTCATTGTTCCATTCAACTTATATTTTGCTCTATACGTCCATGTTCCTATAGTATCTAACATTAATGTTGATTTTTTTCCTGTTCCTTCACATTCAGGAATATTAATTATATTAGCATCTAATAATGTTACTTTATAATCACTATTACCTAAATCTGCTACTGCTGCTACAGCCGCACCATTTACTAAAACTTTAGCTGGTGTTGGTGCTGTAACTACGTTTATATCTAATAACTCTACTGTTGGACAATTATCTACAAAAAATAATGCATCATCCCCTACAGCACAAGTTGTACAACAATTTTCATTTAAAGGTTTTAAGCTTAACGTTGATATATAATCAGTTGCATTTGTTGTTAATGCATGGAATAATGGTGAACCTGAACCACTTTTCCCATCATATATTCTATCAACATATGCACATATAGTTTTAGCCTTTGCCACATTAAATTTCACTTTTGATAGTCCATCACAACATAGTGAATTTTCACACTTTTTTACTTCATTTGTATTATTACAATTACATTTACTATTATAGTTATAACTCATATCTTTCCTCCTGATCTTTTATTAAAAGCAACTGCTTTCAACTTTTCTTGCTAATAAAAACATTGTTATATTCATAAATAATGTTCTTTCATTTAAAATTTCTGAATATACATCCTCTATACAAGGCACAACACAATAACTAT
>NZ_JBOFRG010000245.1:0-1716 GCF_051650885.1 Clostridium sp. | reverse complement strand
TAAAAAAGGAAATCTTTATTATTGAAATCGGAATCACCTCCCTTGACAACCTGCAGACGGTGGAACTTGAAAAAACCCGCAAGTATGATCTTTTAGCTAACGAAGTAGGGTTGATGTACAAATGTAAGGTCAAAATTATACCGTATGTCATGACGTGGGATGGATGTGTGACGAAATATCACAGAAGTCATGTTAAAAGCCTCAATCTTTCAACTAGTACCGAGACGTATATCCAGTCAAAAGTCCTAAAAAAGACTCTAGAGAGTATTTCTTTCGAACACAGGCAAGGACACCAGGAGGGAGGATCGGCAACAAGAGAGGTGGATGAGATCGCCTGTAGGCTTGGTATAGATGAGACAACCTCTGGGCGGGCCACACTTACTTCAACATAGTAAACCTAACTTCAAAAAGCTTCAAAAAAATATTCTCTTTAATTTAATTTTAATCTTTAATATATCAAAGATTTTTTTTAATTTAATTTTAATCTTTAATATATCAAATATTTGATTTTTTCTTAATATTGATCTCATTTATTAAATATTTGTTTTTTACTTAATATTGATCTTTTTGACTTCTTTTTTTGATTTTTTCTTAATTTAAATCTTTCTGTCTTCATTTTGATCTTTTAGTCTTAATATTTATCTCTTATACTTCATATTTACTTCTAAATTTAAATTATCATTTAAGCTTCATAATTAATTTTAAATTTTACCTAATCATTTTAGCTTCAAACTTATAAAAAAATTATTGGACTGAGATTTTCTTGTTTCTTATCATTTAGATGTCAGTAGATTGAATTGAAGAATTCCATATAGAGTCTTTCATCTGACAAGGTTTCTTAGTTAAAAGATCATCAGTGTAATGAGTTTCACCAGGTATTTTCGGCTCGGGTCTTGTGTCTTTCCTTTCATGTTCTACATCTTCAACTTCTCCACTAGAACTCACCAGATTCTCCAATGATTTCTCAATCTCTTCTTCAACAGCTTCGTCTTACTCCAGAAAATAACTCTCAAAGGTTTTCTAAACCACAACAGACTGAATGTTTCCTTCAAATGTAAGTTTGATTCCTAGCTTTTAAATGTACTTCTTGCGATTAGTCGTTACCACACTGTCCCATGTCATTAAATAGGGAACTATTCTTGTTTTATCTTTTTAAATTAATCCGATCTCATTAGCAAGAAGATTGTATTTTCTTAATTTCCAATTCAATTTTACTGTAAGAAAATCTTGGTCGTTTATTTAGCTCGAAAATCTAAATTTATTTTCTTCTTATTTAATACAAGAATATCAGATTTGTTATGTCAGACCTTAATGTCTGTTTAAATACCCGTATCCATTCGTACTTCAACATTATCGATAGACAATACTTCTTGTACTGAGTAGGTTCTTATCTTACTAGATTTTCAAAAGCCATACTTCTTACATAACAAGAGATGTAGACATCTTTTTACCTCGTTGTGTCTTCTCATATAATCAAACCCCGACATTCGATCACATTTGAAACCTAAATGATCTACAGTCTTTCTATAAGATCTTCAGATATGACATTGTCTTTTCAAGCCACTGAAGATATTTCTATCTTGTAGAAAGCAGTAATATGCTTCAGATCTAGCCTGTTTGTTCTAATTACAAGCCATGTAGAAGACCCCTTATTAAACTAGTTCATTCTTCCTTGCTCTGTACAGCTTTCAGTGATTTGTTTTAAATTAAATCTCG
>NZ_JBOFRG010000244.1:0-1990 GCF_051650885.1 Clostridium sp. | reverse complement strand
TTTTTATTATGCCTTTTATTACCCGTTATGAAGTTTTAACCAAAGGTTCTTTTACTGGTGCTGCAAATGGTTATGGTCTTGGCTCTGGAGAGCAAAATGTTTTAACTAGCCTTGACACTGCAAACCAAGTAGCTGGATGGCCTCCTGGAACTACGACAAATTATTTAAATTCTTCTTGTTCTATTGTAGTTCCAAGCCTTCCTCCTGGTAGTACTATTTTATATGCTGATTTAGTTTGTTGTCTTGCTGTAACTGCAATTTCTAATAATTCATATAAATTAGAAGCCCCTGACGGAACTCAATATACTATTGTTCCTGAAGTTTCCATTGATGATTCTTGGGAAGGAATTAGGATAAATGATATAAAGGATATTATTAATTCTAAAGGTACAGGTACTTATAAACTTTTTGGCTTACCAACTCAAATTAATGCTGGAGATGGTATGTTTTCTATTTTTATTATCTACGAAAATTTATCTATGCCTCTTAGAAAATTCAATGTAAATTTAGGTTCTACTGCCACAGGTTCATCTGTTAATCAGACATTTAAAGGATTTTTAGTTCCTCCAACAGGAGTTCCTCAAGGTCGTATGATTGTAAATCTAATGGATGCTGATGGTAGTGGTTCATTTTTTGTAAATGGTGGAAATGGTTCAAAAGCTTTAAGTGGACCTAATAATCCACAAAATGCTTTTTGGAATTCTCAAATTAACATTATAGATTCAGAATCTCCAAATGTTGGTATGCTTGATACCACTGGAAGCTTTGGTTCTTTTAATAGACCTGCACCTGCACCTAATACATCTTGGCAACGTTACGGTGTTGATATAACCAACATATCTTTATCTCAAACTTTAACTAACAACTCAAATACAGTAACTGTTAATACAGCCGTTCCTGATGCTATAGCAATGAACGTTTTAATTACTCAAATTGATTCTGTGGGCCCTTTCATTCAAACTACTAAAGCTGTTGATTTAGCTGCAGCAAAAAAAGGTGATGTTTTAGTTTATACAATTGGCGTTTCTAACACTGGAACTAATATGGCTAATACAGTTAGACTTTTAGATACACTTCCTACAGGTCTTAGTTTTAAATCAGGTTCTGTTATGTTAGATGGTGTATCATATCCATCTGCTACTGTGCTTCCACCACTTGGATTCCTTATTGGTGATATGCCTATCGATTCTTATCATACTGTAACCTTTAATGTTGATGTTATAGCTAAAGCTACAGCATTTACAAATACAGGTACAATCGCCTATAAATATTCTACAACTCCATCAACCATTCCAGATTATCTAGCATTTAAAGACACAAATGATGTAGTTACTACATTTATAGATAGTCCAAATTTTACAATAACTAAAATAGTTGATAGAAATTTTGCAATTTCAACTGATACTATCTCTTATACTTTAGTTATTAAAAATACTGGTACACTAGCTTCAGATGCTATTTTATTTGATACCTTACCATCTGGACTAACCTTTATTCCAAACAGTATTAAAGTGAATAATCTCCCTATTAGTGGCGATATCATACCTCCTGGAATTACATTAACTAGTATTGCTATAAATGAGGTAAGAACAGTAACATTTAATGCCTCTATTAATTCATCAACTACGGTCTTTACTAATACTGGTTATATTTATTCAACTATTCCTGATTTAACTAACGTTGAATCAAATATTGTAACTACAACTTTAGTTAATCCATCAGTTTCATCTATAAAATTTGTGGATAAAACCTTCGCTACTTTAAATGACACCATTACTTATACAATCGCTATTAACAATACTGGTAATGTTGATTTTAAAAATGTATTCTTCCTTGACACTATAAACTTAGGTGCTACATTCATCCCAAATTCAGTTCAAGTTAATAGTATTCCTGTATCTTCTGTATCTGTTGTTCCTCCAGGCTTTTTAGCTTTAGCTTCACTTCCTGCTGGAACTACATCTACAATAAGCTTTTTAGCTAAAGTAAA
>NZ_JBOFRG010000243.1:0-6350 GCF_051650885.1 Clostridium sp. | reverse complement strand
TAAATGTTTCTTCATCCATATTATTTAAAGTTTGTCTCATGAAATTTGCATGCCCATCTGCTGCTATTATTTGTATTCTTTCAACTTTTGCTATTTCATTTATTTTATCTATATCTTCTATTCTCACATAATCATAAAGGTCTTCTTTTTTATTTACAACATGGAAGTTCTCATCAACTTTTCCTTGGCTTATTGCTTCTTTTATATTTCCTTTTATAAATCCATGAGTTAGAATACTATATTCATTCATTAAATATGCAACTAAGATATATCCACCTTTTTTAGTTACTCTTTTTGCTTCTTCTAAGGCTTTTACTCTATCTTCTATTGTATATAAATGATACATTGGTCCAAATACAAGTGTCATATCAAAGGTATCATCTTTAAACCTTTTTAAATCTAATGCAGTTCCTTGATATGCTTTTACATTGCTTCCTTTTGACTTTAAAACGCCTAGGTTATGTTTTACAAGCTCAACTGCTGTTACATCATATCCTTCTTCTGAAAGAGGAATTGAGTATCTTCCTGTTCCTGCACCAACATCTAAAATTTTAGCTTCTTCCATTCCCTCTAAATATTTATGAATATATCTAAGGGAAGTGTAGTATTCAACCTTTGCATATCCTCTTGTAAGTCTTTTGTCCTCACAAAATTTATTATAATGTTTTTCTAATTCTACTGTCATATTATCTCCTATATATCTCTATTCCATCTTTTTATTCTAAGTAATTATCTTTTATTTTTTCTATTTCTTCTTTATTTAATCCATATTCTTTTAAGAAGTAATTTTCATAATTACCATACTTCTCTTTTATCTCATTTAATGATGCTTCTATAAAGTCTTTTTCTACACCTAATATGTCTCTAAAAATTTGCATTGCCTCTTTTGGTAATTTGTCCTCATAAAGGCTTAATATATTTTCATTTGCTTCTTTTCTGTAATCATTACTTTTCATATAATCATTTATTATGGTATCTTCATCTACTCCAAGTATAAGAAGTAAAAGAGCTGAACCAAGTCCTGTTCTATCTTTACCTGCTGTACAATGTTGAAGAATTGCTCTATTATTATAATCTTTAAATACGTTTATAAGCTCTCTATAAGCTTCATTATCAAAAGGCATAGTTTTATAGCTTTCTTTAAGCATATCCATTGGAGTTACTTTAGCCTTTCCTTGCATATAATCATAGAAATATGCTTCCATATCAAGATTTTCATTATCTAAAGTATTCATAGCTGAAATATTTATATTTTTTACTCCATCAAACTCCATATCTTTAAGCTTTGATGATTCTCCTTTTGAACGATAATCAAAAACATATTTTATTCCAAGACTTTTAAAGTAATCTAATTCACAATCTTCTACTGCACAAAGTGCTTCTGATCTATAAAGATTCCCCCATTTTACATATCGTCCATCTTCAGATTTAAATCCACCTAAATCTCTAAAATTACAGAAGTTTTTAAGCTTAACTAATCTTTCTCCTAAAGTAAGCTTTTCTTTCCCTACTTTAACTATATAAAAATTTCTATTATTAACATTTACATCTTTAAATTCTATTTCTTTTCCTTCAAAGCTTCTAATAAACTTTTCATCATCACCTAAATAATTTTTATAAAAAAGCTCTCCATTCTTTACTTCTTTATTTAAAACTATTTTTAAGTTATCATCCTTAAGTCTTAATAATTCTCCACTTAATTTTTCCATTTAAAACACACTCCTTAAATTTTATCCTATTATGATTTTAACACATTTTAATATTAAAAAATATGTATACTAAAAAGCCCTCTTAATACAACAAAAGCTAATTTTAAGAACTCTCAAAATTAGCTTTTATTTTAAATATATCTTTTTTTAATTTCTGTTGATGAGAATTCTAATATCATTGCAACTACAAGTATCATTATTGCTATAAATCCTACTTCTTGCACATTAAAATAAAAGTTACTTGACATGAATAGCTCAAATCCAATTCCTCCAGCACCTGCTGCTGCTCCCATTGCTACTGCATTTGTAAAGTTTATTTCAAATCTTAAAAATGTCCAAGCCACTATATACCTTATTGAAGATGGGATTACAGCTCCAAACACTATTTGAAAAAAGTTTCCACCACAACCTCTTATAGCTTCTATAACTCCATTATCAAGCTCTTCAAAAGCTTCTGAATAAGCCTTTATCAAGTATCCTACTGTATGAAAAGTCATTCCTATAACTGCAGCTTCTGCTCCAAGTCCTAAAACAACTGCAAAAATCAATACCCATAGTACTGTTGGAATCGCCCTTATTAAAGCTACAAAGCCTTTTATAAATGCACAAGTTCTTTTGCTACTTAAGTTACTAGCTGCAAATATTGAAAGAAAAAGTGCTATAATACTTCCTATTAATGTTGTTAAAAATGCTAAGGATATTGTGGTTAAAACCTTTCCTAAGCCTTGTATAAATGAAAAATGTGTAAGCTCTGGACTTAAAAACATAAGCTTCACATTCTCCATAGTCTGCCCTAAGGCTTCCATTAAATTTACTCCTTTATAATCAAAGGTTAAAAATCCTATAACAGTTAAAACAATAAGAGCTATTATTGTTCCATTTATATAAATTCTTGATTTATCATAAGTCTTTATTTTTATCTTTTCTTTTTTATTTTTCTTTTCCTTAATCTTTACATTTTCAATTCCAAGTTCACTCATAAAATATTACTCCTTATTTTATTTGATAGAATTTCTATTAAAATAACTGCAAGGATTATGCTTATAACAATAAGTCCTGCCACGCTATAATTCATATTTTTATAATATATATCAAAAAGAAAGCCTATCCCTGTTCCTGTAAGAATTCCAATTAAAGTTGAACTTCTTATATTTGTTTCTACCATATATAAAATCCAACTTATTATCTGTGGCATACTTTCTACGATTACTCCAGTTTTTATAATTGCTAAAAACGATGCACCTGTACTTTCTAACGCCTCTACTGAATTTTTGCTAGTTTCATCAATAGTTTCTATAAATGCTCTTGTAAGAGTTCCTAAAGATACAAAAAATAAAGCAAAATATCCTGTAAGTATGTTTTGTCCAAAAGAAAGAAGAAACACCATAGCAAAAACAGCCTCAGGTATATTTCTAAAAATTGAACCAATGCTTCTACTTATAAAGCTAAATATGTTATTTATCCCTGTTATTTTTGAACCTAATACACCTAAAATAAGAGCAAAGAATGCACCAAAGGTTGTAGCTCCTATAGATAAAAGTATTGTTTCTAAAAGCTTACTTAAAATCTCTGGAAGCTTCACTATAGCATCACTTGTTGGAATAAAATTTTGAAGAAGCCAGTAAAGTCCACTTGGGATTCCTATAAGCCCCTTAACTATATTAAAATCTGCTAATTTCATAAATACTACTGCTAAAATTATTAAGAGGAAGCCTCCCTTAAAAAAGCTTTTCTTCCTCTCTAAAAAAATATCATGTCCTTCCATGGTTTCTCTCTCCCCTAATCAATTATTAAATCACCATCATTTGTTCCATAAATCTCATGGATTATATAATCATCTAAATCTTCTGGCTTTCCATCAAAAATAACTTTTCCACTGTTTATTCCTATAATTCTTTCTGAATATCTTTTAGCAACATCTACTTGATGAAGATTTAAGATAACTGTTATCCCAGTTTCATCATTTATTTCTTTTAAATAATCCATAATGATTTTTGATGAGCTTGGGTCTAAAGATGCAATAGGTTCATCACATAAAATAAGCTTTGGGTCTTGAATTAATGCCCTGCATATGCCAACTCTTTGCTTTTGCCCTCCACTTAACTTATCACATCTTTTAAAGGCTTGGTCTTTAACTCCAAGCTTCTCTAAAAGATGAAATGCCTTTGTTTTTTCTTCTTCTGTATATCTTCCTAAAACTCCATCTAAGGTACTTTTATATCCAAGCCTTCCATGAAGAACATTTTCTATAACAGAAAGTCTTTCCACTAAATTATAATGTTGAAAAATCATTCCTATCTTTGTTCTATGCTCCCTAAGCTCCTTTTTATTTAAATATCTAACTTCTTTATTATCAAAAACAAGCTCACCTAAGGATATATCAATCATCTTATTTATACATCTAAGAAGAGTAGATTTTCCTGCACCTGAAGGTCCTATTATAGATATAAATTCCCCCTTTTCAACTGAAAAACTTATATCATCAAGTGCTTTAGTGCCACCCTTATATTCCTTACATAAACCCTTTAAATCTAGCATTTCCATCTAAAATTCTCCTTACTTACTAAGTTCTCTAACAGGATTAAACCATGAATCTTCTACCTCTAAAAACTTTTCTTTATCAGTTTTAGTGAAGAAGCCTTTTCCATCAGAACCTTCTTTTATAAATATCTTTTCATTATTTGTAGTTTCTTCTCCTGTAAAGGCATCCTTTAGATTCTTTATCTCTTCATCACTTAAAAGATTTTCATTAATTACAAAGGGTGAGTTTAAAACTGGAGTGCTGTTTATAGCTACAAACTCTTTTCCTTTTAAATTTTTAAAAGGCTCATCTGCATTGTCCTTAATCTTATACTTTGTTCCAACACCATTAAATTTTCCATCTACAACATCAATATAATTTATCATTACAGTATCACAAAAAGCCGCAATATCTGATTTGTTAGTTAATAAGTTTACAGCTGCTCCCTGATGAGACCCTCCAAATAAAACTTCATTAAAAAACTTGTCTTTTCCACCTTGCATTAAATCTTCTGCTGTAAGATTATCTTCCTTAAATTCCTTTACAATTGAGCTTGAAGGAACTTTAAACCCTGAAGTTGAGCTATTAGACACAAAGCTCATTTTCTTTCCTTTAATGTTTTTTATAAAATAATCATTTCCCTCTTTATAATCCGTCTCTTCTCCGCTTCTTACAGAAAGCCAGCTATAATAAACTGCATCATCTAAAGTTCCTGATGGTCCTGATGGAACTACTAAAGGTGCAATTTTATCATTTTTATTTTTAGCCTCAATATACCCTTGTGCACCTGTAAAACCAATTTCAGCACCATCATTTGAAAGAGCCTCTATAGCCACTAAATAATCAGTAGTAAGCTTATGAGTAACCTTTCTACCTGTAGCCTTCTCCACAATCTTTCCAATCTCTTCTCTAGCTTCTTCTAAATCTCCACCACTTTCATTAGGATACCAAACAATTCTTATATCCCCTTTACTACCTTCTTTTCCATCAGTCCCCATACATCCAACAAACATAGAAACACCAATAGTTAAAGCTCCAATTAACGATAAAATCCTCTTCATTTTCATCTCTTTATTTCCCCCTTAAAAAATTTCTATATAATTTTCAGGACACAAGCAACTTCCAAGCCTAGACTTTCCAAAAGCTCCATGATAGTCACTTCCTCCTGTTAATATAAGTCCATATTCATCTCTAAAGATTCGTACTCTTTCCTTATCCCAATTTTTTTGAGATGGATGATTTATTTCAATTCCATCTAATCCAACTGATACAAGTTCCCCTATAATTCTAAAAGAATCAAGTTCTGCTGGATGTGCTAAAACAGCAATTCCTCCATCTTCTTTAATAGCCTTAACTGCATCAAGTGCATCTACATATTCAATATCCCTATCTAAAGGTCCACCATTTTTAAAAACATTTCTATAAACACTTCCATAAATCTCACTTGTATACCCTTGTCTTATAAGCTCCTCTAAAATATGTTGCTTATAAAGAACCTTTCTATCTTTTAAAATCTTTTCTTTATCAACCTTATATCCAAGCTCTATTAATCTTTCTAATTGCCATAAACTATTTTCATTTCTCTTCTCTAAAATAGGCTTACATAGCTTTTCAATATTTTTTCCTTCGTTAAATTTATATCCTAAAATATGAACCTTTCTTTTTCTTCTAAAATCATAAGCAGAAATTTCAACACCTTTAATAACAGAAACTCCAACCTCTTCTCCAAGATTTATAGCTTGGTCTAACCCCTCAATAGTATCATGGTTCGTTAAAGCAATTTTCTGAATTTCTAATTCCTTAGCTTTATTTAAAATTTCAATAATAGAATCTTTTCCATCAGATATATTTGAATGTACATGCATATCAATCTTCATAAAACCACGCCTCCCTTTTCTTTTCTTTTCTAAAGTATATCTTGGCGCTATGTTAGATGTCCTTTAAGTATTGTTAAATCTTTTTTATTACATAAAAAAACTATTTCGCTATAACTCGAAGTAGTTTCTCACATCACTAATTTTTTTTCATACTATACAATAATAATATTTTTTTATTTAAGGAGGTTTTATTTATGCCATCTGTTTCAGGAACTTTAAAACATGCTGGAACTCGAAATGGAT
>NZ_JBOFRG010000242.1:0-2540 GCF_051650885.1 Clostridium sp. | reverse complement strand
ACCAGAAGGTATGGAAATGGTTATGCCTGGAGATCACATCGACATGGTAGTTGAATTAATTAACCCAATCGCAATGGACGAAGGATTAAGATTCGCAATCAGAGAAGGTGGAAGAACAGTAGGTTCAGGAGTTGTTACTAAAGTATTAGCTTAATTTTTAGTAAGTAATTTCTAAATTGAAATATATAAAAGGCTAGAGAGACGTCTCTAGTCTTTTTTTTATGTATCCCAAAGCCTTTCAATATGATTATTTTTTTGCTAGAGATGTCTCTAGTTTTTTTTTATGCAAAGAAGTACGGTGATTTTTGAAAGTTGAAATTAAAGACGATGATATTGATAGTAGACTTAGTAATATGGATATTTGAAATAGACTTAAAGAGGAAGAGTTATAAAGAAGAGATGGGAAGTTTTTGTTATGTGTAAAACAAAACATGGCATTCCGAAGTGGTGAATTGAATGATTAAAATAAAAGCTTTAGAAAAGGAAAATAAATAATTAAAAGAAATTAAATAATCAAAAAGTAGAGGAGTTTAAAATGGATAGTAGATAGTAGATAGTAGATAGTAGATGGTAGGAGATATTTTTATATGGAGGTGAAATATATATTTGTCTATAGGAATGAAGGAGTAATTAATTGGTTATTACTTTTTGGATAAAAAGCTGGAAAGTTTGAATAAATGACCTAGAGAATTGATTAAATAGATGTGAAGTGGATAAAATAAAAGAAGTAATTGATTAAAAAGTATTTAAATTAAGAAGAGAAGACAATGGAAATGAGAAAAAGAGAAATTAGAGTAAAGAAAATTTGAATTTTCGATAAAGGTATCAATATATAGAAAAGAAAAAAGTTGAATGCGAAAAAATCTTAAAATGGGTATGAAAAAATGAAAAAAATATAAATAAAAAAACACTTGAAATTTTATATAAATACATATAAAATAAAGAAAGCGAAAAGAATTTGGATAAAAAAATATTTATTCAAAAGGCTTGAAATACTTCTGTAAAGATAGTATAATATAGAAGTTGTATAGCATGCGGCGAAGATTCAAGAGGTTGCCGGACTTCCGGGTAATTCTTGATGAGTATGTCTGGATCTAGAATCCGACGACAGGGATTCTATATAATTTCCGTTTTGTAAATTTACGAAACACCAGGAACAGTTTATAGAATAACCGCTGTTGTGCGTTAGAAGTAAAGCGTACATGAAAAGGAGGGAAACCGAGATGTCAAAACAAAAAATAAGAATCAGATTAAAAGCATTTGATCACACTATATTAGATCAATCTGCTGAAAAAATTGTTGAAACTGCAAAGTCAACAGGTGCTAAGGTTGTTGGACCAGTTCCATTACCAACTGAGAAAGACGTTGTTACTATATTAAGAGCAGTTCACAAATATAAGGACTCTAGAGAGCAGTTCGAAATCAGAACTCACAAGAGACTTATAGATATCGTTAATCCATCACCAAAAACTGTTGATGCTTTAATGAGATTAAATCTACCAGCTGGTGTAGATATCGAAATCAAGCTTTAATTAGCTGAAAAAATAAAAGACATTGAACTAGTAAGATTAGAGATAATCCGCTATTAGTTTGGGAGGTGTAAATACATGAAAAAAGCTATAATAGGTAAAAAAATAGGTATGACTCAAATATTCGATGAGAATGGTAAAGTTGTTCCTGTAACTGTAGTAGAAGCTGGTCCATGTGTTGTTGTTCAAAAGAAAACTGTTGAAAAAGACGGTTATGATGCAATACAAGTAGGATTTGGAGAAGTGAGAGAAAAATTACTTAACAAACCTAAAAAAGGACAATTTGCTAAAGCTGGAGTTTCATTAAGAAGAACTCTTAAAGAATTCAGATTAGAAGATACAACTTCATATGAAGTAGGTCAAGAAATCACTGCTGAAGTATTTGCAGCAGGAGATAAAGTAGACGTATCAGGGGTTTCTAAAGGTAAGGGATTCCAAGGTACAATTAAAAGATGGAATGCACAAAGAGGACCTATGTCACACGGTTCTAAGTTCCACAGAGCACCAGGTTCAATGGGAGCAGCTTCTGATCCTTCAAGAACATTCAAGAACAAGAAGATGCCAGGACACATGGGAGCACAAAACAAAACTGTTTTAAACTTAGAAGTAGTAAAAGTAATTGCTGATAAAAACTTAATACTAATCAAGGGTGGAATCCCAGGACCTAACAAAGGTAGAGTAGTAATAAGAAATGCAGTAAAAGCTTAATTTCTAGAAGAAAGGAGGAAGCAGGATGCCTACAGTAGGATTATTTAATAAAGAAGGTAAAAAAATTGAAGATATCCAATTAAATGATGGAATTTTCGGATTTGAAATAAATGAAAACGCAATGCACCAAGTAGTTGTTGCATTATTAGCTAACAAGAGACAAGGAACTCAATCAGCTAAAACAAGAGCTGAAGTTAGAGGAGGCGGAATCAAGCCTTGGAGACAAAAAGGAACTGGTAGAGCTAGACAAGGTTCAATCAGAGCTCCACAATGGATCAAAGGTGGTATAGTATTCGCACCAAA
>NZ_JBOFRG010000241.1:0-54862 GCF_051650885.1 Clostridium sp. | reverse complement strand
TATTTATATCCTTTAAAGCCTCAAACTTTGTAGTATATTCACCATATATTTTATATAAATTTTTAACTTCTATATAATTGTCCATTATTCTCCCCTCCTTTATGCTACTTTTATCTCATTTTTTTCTTTATGACTTAAATCACTCTTTATTTTCTTTTCATAATAACTCGATATCACTATAGCTATCGTAACTACTGGTGTGCAAACCCCAATCATTACTCCTAATCCAAAACTATAATCAAAACTTCCTTGAAATGCATAAGCTAAAATATTTGCTCCAAGTATCATTAATGGGATTCCAATTACAAACATAAATATACTCATTACTTCTGCTTTTACACATTTCACCACTTGCTTGTCTGAAAAACCTATAAGTCTTAATTGCATTGCTCTTTCTTTAATTCCTTCAAATTCAGTATTTAATTTATACCCAAGACTTACTGCAATACATAATCCAATTCCTATTAAACTAAGAGCTAAGCTTTCTTTTATTCCTTGCTCATGAATTAATCCTGCAACACTGTTAACTGTATATATTAAAACAAAAAGAAAAATTGTTATATATGAGAAAGAATCTTTTACTGCTTTCAATGCATTTCCAAGATATATTATTCTTCCTTTTTTATACATAAACTTTCTCTGTTTAAAGCTTTCCATCATATCTGCAAGAGAATAAGTTATAAGCCAATATAACATTCCTAAGCTTAAATAGCTTAAAATTCCAACATGGTCTTGAACTCCTTCTACCTTTCCTACAACTAAAACATACACAAAAGGTAGTAAGTATATTCCTAATATAACTGACCAATGAAGCTTTGTTGACCTTTTATCACCTATATTACTAGCACCTTCAAGTTTCATTAACCCTAGCGTGTCTTTTCTATACACAAATCCCCAGTTCACCATAAGTGATGCTACTATAATTATCATCATAAATAATACCGATACTACAATTCCTTCACTATCTAATGGGATGAAAATTGCTCCATCAACTCCCATCATCTTATAAATAATTAAATTATATAATGGTGATATTAAAGCTCCCACAACTGTTCCTAATACATATCCAATTAAAAAGCTTTTCATTGTATTGTATATTAAAAATTTAAATGCATCTCCATAGCTTCCTCCACTATAAAACATACATGCTATATTTTTTCCTTTTTCCTTTGTGTAAATCATTGTTGAAAATATTGCAAGTAATGCACCTGCACTTAAAACTAAAAATAAATTCATTTGCAACTCATTTCCTGTTGGCCCATTATATAAATTCATCCAACCTTCTTCAAATTCTGTAATAAACTCTTGTGGCACACCTGTTATAGTTACTTTGTATACAGCTTCATTATAATAAGTACTTATAGTGTTATACATAAATACTGCTATTACTGCAATAGTTATAATGAATGGCCTATTATTCTCTCTTTTGTAGATACTCTTAGAAAATTTGCTAATTCCCATGAAACTACCCCCTTATTTTGATTTATTCTCACTTTAAATTTAACTTCTCAATATGAAATTAATATGAAATATGAAATAAATATGAAAAAAAGAATGTCATAATATAAATTATAACATCCTTACCTTAATTTTACTTTTTATTTTTTTTATATTTGTTTACGAATAATAATCCTGCAACTACTATTAATGCTATTAATAATACTAATATTCCCATTAATCCTTTGGTTAGAATATTACTTCCTTTTATCATATCAAATGATGGCTCATTATCTTCTGGTTTTACCATTTGATAATTTTGAACATTCCCATTTTGGTCTATAAGTGCTGAATCTCCTGTAAGCTCTAATTCTTTCTTTGAATTATCTAAATATAACATTGCATTTTGCAGATTTGTTTCATTCGGTGCTGTAAGTACAAGCATTCCTCTACTACTGTTATATGGAGATTTACTTATTTGCATTGAAGTTATTTGACTGTTATATGGTTCTGTTAAGAATTGTTTTGCATTTGATTCAAACCCTGTAAAGCTTGAATTATATTTAAACCATAAATCTTTATTTATTTCTTTTATAAATGGATTACTATTTGGTGTTCCATATACAATTAAGTTGCTACTGTTCTTTGCACTTGTTACATCATTTCCATTTTCAACAGTTATATTCCCTACATTATATTTTGTTCCTTGCCCCATTAATGCAAACATTTGACCAAGCTTAGTTAAATCTGTTGAATTCATATTATTTGGTGCTATTACAAGTACATTATTAAAATCATTATCTTGTATATATGGACTTGGATATCTAACAAAATTATAATCTTTTGTTTGTACTGTTGGTAAGTATACATATGATTCTGGTGTTACATATGCCCATGGTGCTTTTACTTGTCTCTTCTCACACCATGTGTCCTTAACCGCTAGATTAAATGCTATCTCTATATTTAAATATGATGTTGTTTGAATATCTGTTGGAATATTTAATTCTAATGTATCACCATTAGCTTTATTTGCAGATAATGCTTTGCTTCCAACTGGCACTCCATTTATATATACAGTTACTAAAGCTTTATTAAAGTCTAAATTTTGTGCATATCTCATATTTAAAAATATTTTTCCACCTGCCGCAAGGACCCTGTTTTTAGGCATTTTATATCCTATATCCACTGACCTTGTAAATGGCCCTTCAAGGTATGCTCCATTAACTCCCATATCTTGTAATGTTATTTTATCTTGCACTCCATTTACTATTTGAAGTTCTTGAACATTATTATCCACTACGTAACGATTAATATTTAACTGATTAACTATAGATGAGTTCATTAACAGTTTTGTTGCTTTAGTTAAAAGTTCATTATTACTTCCTAATACAAGCAACATTTTATTTCCATTATTATATGGGGAATTTATTTGCTCTATCAAGGCTTGATTATCAAAATTCACATTGCTATTTGAAACCTTATCCTTAACTTCTTGTGGCAAAGAATCATAGCTCCCTATATAAATTAAATTATCATTCTTATTAACATCACTTTGTTTAACTATTTGCCCATTATAATCGCTTTGTTCAAACACTCTTCCAAAGTAAGAATTTAATAAAAATGCATTTGAGACATCAAAGTCTTTATAATCATTTGGAACTACTATTTGTGTATCTGCACTTGGATTGTTATTTTCTCTTATATATGGATAAGGAAAATTACCTATATTATTATTTGATTCCTTATTTGCAAAATTTAAAGTTATATTAGTTCCTTTATTTACAGTCGCCCAGTTTGCTGGATTAACATCATCTACACAAGGCAACTCTGAAATTCTCATATATGCTTCAATTTTTAAAGTATTAGTTCCTTCTTTAAATAGCCTTTTAGGCACATTTAGCTTTAATGTTTGAACATTATCATTTCCTTTGTAATATACCTGCTCTGTTCTAAAAGGTATATTATTTATATAAAATACAAAAAACGTTTGAGTATTTTCTGATTTTATTTGACTTCTTGTAAAATTAACTGTCATATTAGCCCCATTTACATTCCACCACTTATTAACATTAAAATATATTTCATGTGATGAAAAATCTCCTCTAAATACAACATCTGACTGTAATGAAAATGTCTTTTGCTCATTACTATTTGTAGCTGCATTTGCCGTTATTCCACTACTTAATATTACAAATGTAAATGCCATTAAAATCGCTAGAAGTGTACTACTTATCTTCCTTTTCACTCTAAAATCTCCTCCTTAGAATCTTTCTGTTTTATACCACTTTGTTTCTCTTTTTAGAATTGTATCTTTCATATATCCATAGAACCCCATTACCGCAACCACTTCCCAAAGCTTACAGTATACAAAATACATTATTATTGTTACACCTGCATTTTTTAATGTAAGTTCTCCTTTTTCTGTTGAAATTGCTACTTGAATTGATAAGACAAAAACCAGTATAGCCATCACCCAGAATATTATGCTATATCCTGCTATATCTAAATGTACTATTCCTAGTAAACCTAATATAAATAGTAAATCTGAGATTACACCTGCTGATAAAAATAAAAAATATGTTATAGAATAATACAATATGTCAAATCGTGTAACACCTGCATCTTTTCTAAATAGATATTTAAAGTTTTTTACAACTACATAATTATTACCTTTTGCCCATCTCGTTCTTTGCTTTATCCATACCTTTAAAGTTTGTGGTTCTTGCTCCCAAGTTACAGCCTTTGGCATAAACTTTATTTTATATCCCATTCTATACATTCTAAAGCTTATCTCAGTATCTTCTGTAACTGCCTTTGTATCCCAGCCTCCAATACTTTCTATAATTGATCTTCTAATAACAAAGTTTGTTCCTGGTATTGTACATAATTTAAAAAGCTGCCATCTACCTGCTTGTGCCATCCATTGAAAAGTTAATGTTTCTATATTTATAAATCTTGTAAGTAGATTTACATTTTTATTTCTACATCTAAATTTTCCAATAACTGCACCTAGTCCATCATCTTCCATTAATGTTTGTACAAGATATTTTAAAGCATTTTTTTCTGGTGTATTGTCAGCATCATAAATTGCTAATATCTCTCCCTTACTTTTCTCAAATCCTATATTTAAGGAATTTGATTTTCCTTTTCCCCCTGTTACACTATCTGTGTTTATTACAATTAAATTTCTCTCTTTATTTTCATCTTGAATTCCCTTTAATATTTCTGCTGAATTATCACTTGAATTATCATTTATCACAATAATTTCATACCTATCATGTGGATAAGATAAATTAAGTAATGCCCTCACCGTTTTTTCTATTACAACTGCTTCATTATGAGCTGGAACCATAACTGATACAAAGGGATAGTATGAAAGTTCTTCTTTCATACTAACCTTTTGTAACTTCTCATAATAAACATATCCCGCTATAACTAAAATAACGTTTATAAATATTATTATCCAAATTACTATAAGGGAATATATCGCTAAATATCCACTTATCATCTTTTGTACTCCTATCTAAAATATTTTTTTCTATCTATTCTCTTACTTAAAATCGTTATAACTATAAAAATAATACATACTACTATCGCAAAGAAAGCTAACTTTTTGCTTGCTCCTGAAATATCTATATCATCCTTATTTTCTGGTAAAGTCTTATTATTATTTTCTTTAAATAATTCTTTATTTGAAATGTATGTATTTTGTTGTACATACTTCCCATTCAAGTAAACTCCTTCAGCCCCACATTGAATTTTATTGCCTGAAATCTCAACCTCTGTATTTAAATCTCTTGGATTATTAAAAAATATATTATTATTAGAAAGCTGCTCTACTTGCTCTTCAAATAAATTATTTTCTTCAGCTCCATCTAAGCTTATAGCCACTTTCCCTTTCATATTTTTTATCTTATTTGTTTCCCCATTGTATGAAATTTCTTCTACTACATTTTTAAATGTCGGATTATTATAATCCTTTAACCAAGACATATCTACGCCTGTTCTTTTTATAAAAATGGTATTGCTTTTTTCTAAATCCGCCTTTAAACCTTCATTGTAAAGAAGATAACTTTGTGCTTCAAAACCTATCGGATAAACTAAGTAATTTATATAATTCTTATATCCCTCCATCATTGCACTAAATATTTCATCTGGTGTTGCACCACCTTGATTTATATATGGTGGGCTCATAATTATATCCCCACCTGATGCCTGTGCATATCTTAATACCTCAGTAAAGTTTTGCATTGCTTTAAATGTTGGATTTTCAAAAACAGGAATTGTATTTATAATAAATGGTATTCCATTTTTATTTAAATATTTTATTTTAGAAACTAAATCATTTAAATTCATAAATGGAGTAACATTATCAATCATCAAATATTTTTCTCTATTCGTTATGTTTAAACTATTTAATATTTCATTTCTAAACATATTTAAATTAGAACTTTCAATTCCTATTTTCTTTTCATATTTTAATCCTGCATTTGAAATATTAGATATATATATAATCTTATTCTTTTCTTTATCAATATCTTGAATAAATGCTGTTCCAAAATTTTCTGTATTACAATTCAAAATTACTATCTTTGAATATCCTTCTAAGCTTTCACTTCTTTGAAAGTTTGATTTTTTTATAGTAACCTTTTCACCGGATTGCATTAAAGTTAAATTTACTTCATTTAATATATTCTCAGAAGTCCCATAAATATTAGTGGCATCATATAGCACCAATATACCTTTATTTATTTCTGTTGCATTTGCCTTTATTATTGGGCTTATGCCAATCAAAATTATTATGCTTAAAACAAGTATTTTACTTTTCTTAAACATCATAATTTAACTCACTTTCAGCTAAGGTTAAAAATTCAACTGGATCTTTTATAGTTTCCTTCCACTCACATATTCCCATCTGAATTTCGATTTTGATTCCACGAAGACTCTCTCTTTTTAAATCAATTTCCTTGTTTATACTCTCTTTAATTCTTTCCTTTACTCTTTGCGATCCTTTTTCATCAGTGATAAGAATATACGCAAAAGTATCATTACTTAATACATATTTTCTGTCTTCATCTCTTAAAGTTTCATTAGTTATCTTAGCTATTGTGTTTATAAGTACTTTATATTTATCAACTCCTAATATTTTTCTTATATTTCCACTATGTTTTATCTGCATAACCATTAAACTAAGAGGTAAATCTCTATGTCTATTAACCATACTCATATAAATTGGCATTTCATTTATAAATGCCTTTATATTTCTTATTCCACTTTCTGAATCTATCATTACAAGTTCATTGTTTTTCTCTGTAAGCTCTTTTACTTCTTCTTGCATCACATTTATATTTTTTGATAAATATGATGAAACTATAGCTCCTACTACAATTAAAATTATCCAATAATAGGTTTCTACATTAGCTAAAACCCCATCCATAAAGAAGTCATATATTTTAAAGCTAATGTATCCAAAATCTACTACCAACGTCACTACTAATGACATTGTAACTCCTAAATAATAACTAACTATACAAACTATCATCAATAATAAAAACATAACATAGTTTTCATAGCTACTCTTAAAGTTAAACATACTAAATGTAAGTCCTAACCCAAAAAAGAATACAATTATTATAGTCATTGCAATATCCACTCTTTTTCTTACATCAAATTTCTCCATCATTTATCACCTCTTTTTTCTAATTTTATCAATACGTTATTTATGCAAACTAAAAATAGAAAATCAAAAGCCATATTATACATAAACTCATGCTTTGCTAAATCTGCATCTCCAGCTCCAATTAAAGAAATTGCAATTTGACTTATTCCAACTAACAGTACATAATAATACACTTCCTCAACAAGCTTTTCCTTATCATTACCTTTTTTATATCTTTTAATTGAAAAATATAAAAAGATACTTATATAAATAAGTGATGCAAGTAAGCTCTTCGGAAAAAACTTCGCTTTAATATAACTCCATCCTCCCCAAAAGTAGCTTTTAGCAACTGGTGGCTTGCCTGATGCTACAGTATAATTTCCAAGCTCATTTGGTCTTATATCATACCCCTCTCTAAAACCTAAATCCATCATTTTAATCATGATATTAGGATGTAGTGCGTAAAATTTTATTATATTACCAACACCAATTTTATCGTAATACTCTTTTATAAGTTTTTTATCATTTAAGTTAATTTGAGTAACAGGAGAAAAATAAATTGTATTTTCCAAAAGAGAATATTGTGTACTTATTCCCATACTTTTCAATATTTCATCTGGATTCTTTTCATTTAATAAAATTCCCCTATTCAATGCATGATACTTGTTTATGTATTGAAAATCTCCCTTAATTGCAGAGTAAAAATATATACCTGCAAAGGTTAATATAATTGCACAAGTTATTGAAACGACTTTAATTTCCATGCTTCTTTTATAATACATCACTCTAAATAAAAGAATTGCAAGCAATACTCCAACTGGTGCTAATTGTTGCTTTGCTCCAAAGAATATTATTGATACAATTGAAAAAATCAAAATATTATACCATTTAACCTTATTAAATCGTATAATATATAGCAAAAATCCAACACTCAGTAAAAAAAATGGAATATTAACTCCTTCCCCAAAGAACGAATTAAAATATGCAATATATCCAACATCCATAAATACAAATAAATATAAAAATGATATTATCGCCTTACTTAATGGCGATTTTAAATAACTACAAAATACTTTCATAATAAAGTATGTAGCCAATAACTGAAATCCCAATAATATTATTGCTAAATATCTCAAATCAAAAGTTTTATCATTACCCGTAATTAACTTATCTAATAACATTGCTGGCTTTATAAGCAACGACTGCGTTGATACTATCATTTTTTGATTTGTATTATATAAATCACTTACTCCGTATTTAGGTTGAAAATACTTAAAATACAAAGGCTCTTGATTCTTTGTATCTCTTAGATAATATAAATTATTTGAAGAAATAATCCTAAAATAATCACCATTATTAGCCATTCCTACTATAGGTTTTATAAACAATATATTTACTCCTATTAGAGCTGCCAAAATAACTGTTATTATAGGAAAATTAAGATTTTTAGCAATAGTATAAACTTTATTCTTCATATACATCACTCACTTTTTCTAATTAAAATAAGCCAATTTATATATAAATTGGCTTTAATGTATAAAATAGGTATGTGATAGTGCTTCTTTTTTGAGATTTTAAAATTATTTTTACTCTCATCATATATCATCCCTACTCACATCCTTTATTTTCTAATATTATTATGCCTCATAATTAAAAAAATATCTTTAATCTTCTAACATTTTTTCTATAAGTTCATAAATATAATCAACATTATTTTTAGCATGCTTTTTCACTTCATTTTCAACTCTATTAAATGTATAACTATTTTCTGTTATTTGGAACATAGATATATCATTATATGAATCCCCAATAGTATATAAAGATTCAATTCCTTTATTTTCTATTTCTAATACTTTTTCAAGTCCTTTTCCTTTTGAACAGCCACTTGGTACTATATCAACAAAATACTCGTTTCTAAAGCTTTCACCTTCATGAAGTATTTCATTTAATATTTCTTTTGCATTTATGGCCTTTGAGATATCTTTATCACAAGCAAAAATACTTCCCATAATAAAGTCCTGTTCAAGCTTTAAAGCCTCATCAGGGGTTATTTTTATGTAATCTATTCCTTCAAAAAAATATATTTCATTTTTTATTATATTTTCTGTTTGAACTATATAAAAGTTTTCTCCATCATCCATATACATCATTAAATTTTCTTTATCTCTAAAAGTCTCAATAATACTTTTTATTTTTTTATTTTCGATGACATTCTTATAAATAATTTTATTATTTTCATCTAATATTAAAGCACCATTACATAAAACCATATAATCATAAGGCAATTTATGCTTTTCAAAGATATTTCCCATTCCACTTAAAGTTCTTCCTGTTGAAACTATAAACTTATGCCCTTTTTTCTTTAATTCATTTATAGCTTGTACATCTTTTTCATTAATTTTATCTTCGATTACTAATGTTCCATCCATATCACTAGCTAAAATTTTCATATTTTTCCCCCACATCCATTCTATTCAATTCCTATTATATATTAAAAAGGCTATGTCTAACCATAGCCTTTTCTTCATTCTAATTTGTTTTAATATCTATTTTGTGTATTTATGATGTAATAATTCATGAGCTTTACCGTGTCCTGGCTCTCCCATATATGAATCATACATTTTTAATAATGCTTCATTTTTATGTGATTTTCTTCTTTTTAAATTCTTATCTTGATTATATAACACTGAAGCTCTTACGGATCTAATATCCATTTTTTCTCTATCTAAATTATTTATATGTGGTTGTCCTCCACCATTTACACATCCACCTGGACATGCCATGAATTCAACAAAATGATATTCTTTTTCATTTAATTTACCACTATTAAAGAAGTTCATTATATTTTTTCCACCATGAACAACTGCTACATTATAGTCTTTTCCAGCTATGCTTACAGTTGCTTCTTTTAATCCATCTAATCCTCTAACTTCTTTATATTCAATATTTTCTAAATCGGCACCTTCTGCTAAATCCTTAGCTGTTCTAAGTGCTGCTTCCATAACTCCACCAGTTGCTCCAAATATAGTTCCTGCACCTGTATATTCTCCCATTGCTGGATCTACTTCTTCATTTTCTAACTGTGCAAAGTTTATTTTTGCTTCTTTTATTAATTTAGCTAATTCTCTTGTAGTTATTACAGCATCGATATTTCTTATTCCGTTGTTTTCCATTTCTTCTCTATCTGCTTCAAACTTTTTAGCTGTACAAGGCATTATTGTTACTGTGAATATTTTACTTGGATCTATATCTTCTATATGTGCATAGTAACTTTTACTTGCTGCACCAAATTCTTGTTGTGGTGATTTTGCTGTTGATACATTATCAAGATATTCTGGGAAGTATAATTCAACTTCTCTTATCCATCCAGGACAACATGATGTGAACATTGGGAATGGACCATTGTTTTTAATTCTTCCTAAAAGCTCTGTTCCTTCTTCCATTATTGTCATATCAGCACCAAAGTTTATATCAAATACTTTGTTAAATCCTAATTTTCTTAATGCTGCATATAATTTTCCTGTTACATCTTCACCGTATCCCATTTTGAATAATTCACCCATAGCTGTTCTTACAGCTGGTGCCATAGCAACTATTACGTGCTTTTCATCATCATTTAATGCATCTTGAACTCTTTCAACATGTGATTTTTCTTGTAGTGCTCCAACAGGACATGCTGCTACACATTGTCCACAAAGTAAGCATTTAACATCATCAAAGCTTTTATTCTCTGGAGGACATACCATTCTTACTCCATCAATATTTCTGATTTGAATTATTTCTGTTCCTGCTTTATCTTTACAAGCCGCTTGACATCTTCCACATAATATACATTTGTTTCTATCAATTACGATTGATTTACTTCTTCTATCAATGTTTGCTTCTCTATCTTCTGGTACAAAAGGAGTTGCTGCTTTTCCTCTAGTTTTTATAACTAATTTTAAAAGCTCACAATTTTCTCTTCTTGGGCATGGACCACATTTAAATTCATGTTTATTTAAAATTGTAGATACTCTCATTTTCACTCTTTCTTGAACTTTTTCAGTATCAGTTTTTACAACCATTCCATCTTCAACTTTAGTTAAACATGCTAATGCTAAGTTTGGCTTACCCTCAACTTCAACAGCACAAACTCCACACTTACCTACGTTTCCACAGTCCTTTAAATAACATAATGTTGCAATGTCATCAATTCCATTTTGTCTTGCTGCATCTAAGATAGTAGTTCCCTCTGCAACTTGGATTTCTTTGTCATTAATAATTAAATTTTTCATCCTAAAAATTTCCCTCCATTAACATTTTAAAATCGCCTCTTAAAACCTAAAAAGTTTGTTATTTTTTTAACTAGTTTAAACAAACCCTAACTTTTTCATTTTTTTACTTACAGATAAATATTTTAAATCTATATATAATTTTACAATATTATTTGTAGAATATCAATTCATATTAAAGATTATCCATATAATTCCCATATACCTTGCATAATATCTAACTTTACTATATCATTTAAGTATATTTAAGTGGCTATAGAAGGAGAAAATATGTTATTAGTTTACAACAGAAAAACAGGACAATATGAAAAAGAAAATATTGCTGGTAAAAAGTATCTAGTATGGTGCTATGAATCTCCTAAAGGTAAGAAACTAACTGAACTTATCTTTAAGAAAAAACTTTGTTCTAAAGTTTATGGTGCTTTCTGTGATACTAAATTTAGCCGTAAAAAAATCAAGCATTTTATACGTGATTTTGATATAGATATGAACGTTTGCAGAAAAAAACCAAAGGAATTTAGAAACTTTAATGATTTCTTCACTAGAACATTAAAATCTGATGCTAGACCTTTTGATAAGGCTTCTAACATTTTAATTTCACCTGCTGATGGTAGAATTTTAGCATATGAAGATATTAATTTAAACAAGCTAGTTCAAGTAAAGGGTTTAACATATAGCCTACGTGATTTTATAAATAACGATTCTGTTGCTGATGAATTTGAAGGTGGTACATGTATTATTTGTAGACTTTCTCCAATTGATTATCATAGATTTCATTTTATAGATTCTGGTATATGTACTAAATCTACATTTATTCCTGGGAAATATTATTCAGTGAATCCAATTGCACTTAAGAATATTCCTAGATTATTCTGTGAAAATAAACGTGAGTGGTCTTTATTTAAAACTGATAATTTTAATGATGTCTTATATGTAGAAGTAGGTGCCACATGTGTTGGAACAATTCTTCAAACATATATGCCAAATATGGAGGTATCTAAAGGTGATGAAAAAGGTTACTTTAAATTTGGTGGATCAACAGTAGTTCTTTTCTTTAAGAAAGAGGCTATAAAAATTGATGAAGATATAATTAAACAAACAAACTTAGGATATGAGTCTAAAGTTTTCATGGGTGAAACTATCGGACATAAAAAAAGCTAGCAAATTTTTGCTAGCTTTTATATTTTTATCTATCGATAATTTTTTTTATTTTTTCTCTAAATTTGTTTATATCCTTTTCAAGCACTACAATATCAATATCCATTTCCTTTGCTCTTTCCACTATATTCTTTTTATGTGGTGCTTTTGTTGCTACTAAAATTTTTTTCACTTTGTTTCCACCAATTCTTTCACTATAAACATTTAATTCATTTAATGCTGACTCCTCATATTTTTCACTGTCTTTACATGATATTACTATTATGCTTGAATCTCTTATTGCAACTACATCTAACTCATTTTTCAGTTCTATATTATCCTTAATCCATGTAAAGACAAGACCACTTTTCACTTCATCAATGGATTTTATAGACATTACCACAGCTTCTGTTAAAACTTCAAGCCATGTTCCAACTTTAAAAATAAAACCTTTTATATCCTTATCTTTAAATTCTATTACAAGCTCATTTCCTTCTTTAAACTTTTTAATTATTTCTTTTTCCACACCATAGTCTAATATTTTATAAAGAAGATTTTTTTCCTCCTCATTTAGTACCTCTTCTTGTACAACAACTCTCTTTGTATCGCCATAATAATGGGAGAAAATGCTTGGGTCGTATATCTTTCTTTTATATTTATCCCACAAATCTATATTCTCGTGAATCTTTTTTGCAATCTCTAACACATAATTCTTCTTTATAAGATTTGTTTCATCACTTATTATCCTATGTCCTGTTGCATGAATCATTTCTTCAATATTTAAATCAATTAAATGCTCATCCACTTTCCCATCATTTTTCCCAAATATATATTTTTTCCTTCCTAATATATCTATATATATGCTATCCACCTTTTTTTCTAATGCAAATTTTAATAAATATAATGCCTGTATTCTTTCTCCTCCTGTTAAATTTAACAGTACTTCATTGTTTTCTATTAGCTTATTTATAATAGAAAAATCATCTTCACCGCACTTAAAAAACTCTAGCTTTGAACCATTTTCCTTTGCAACATTTATAATACACTCTCTAATGCAATCATTACATTTTTCTGTTACTAAGATTATTATCTTCTTAAATTTATATTTCTTAATTAAAATAATTGTACTATCATTATGCTTATCTATTGGTGTAACTAAAATATCGTACATATTATCAACTCCTATATACCTATTATTCCAAAAAAATAAAAGGTTATTTAATTAAAAATAACCTTTTCACTCTTATCCTATAGTTTCTTCGATAAAATTCAATAATCTACTATTATCAAATTTATATGGCTTTAACTCTATTTCATTATAATTTAAAACTGCTTCTTTAAACTCTTCAAAACTTGTGCAGTTTATGATATGACCATCTTTTCCAAGCTTTTCACAAATCTCTAACTGGTGGTCATCGTTATGCTCATTATGCTTTTGAAGCCTTGCCATAACTATAACTTTCTTTCCTTTTTTAAGTGCTGATAATATAGACCCAACTCCACCATGAGTTACTATTAAAGTACACTTTGCCATAGTTTCGTTGAACTCTGTTGGTGAAAGAAACGGAATTACCTTATACTTTTCTGATTTAAAATCAGTATTTCCTGATTGTATAAGAACTTCTTCTTTTATGTCTATTTTTTCTATAAAGTCGAGCATTCTATCAAATCCTAATTCATGTGTTCCTACTGTAACAAATATCATTAATACAACGCTCCTTTATATATAGCATTTTCATAAACCTTTTCCATTTCAGGATGTTGAACTATAAATACATCAGCCACCTTATGAATAAGTCTTCCTGACATACTTGTGCTATTAACCCTTGCAAAAGTTTCTATAAATATTATCTTCTTTTTAAATAACTTTCCTATATAACAAATTGGTACTGCTGTATGAGCTCCTGTTGTTACAATAACATCTGGTCTAAGCTTCATATAAAAAACTAATGATTTTAATATATTATATGGAAATTTAAACATATAACTAAGCATATAATTTCTAGCACCATATACTAAATAGCTTATTTTTTCTTTATATTTATCTTTAAGCTTTATAGTGGTATCAGTTTTTTCAGTTATTATATGATAATCATATTTTTCAAAAAGAGGTTTAAGCTCCATAAGTTCTGACAAATGTCCTCCTGTTGAAGCTACAAAAAGTACTTTTTTCAAGTTATCACCTTATTTCTTTAATATTATTTTTTCTACTATTCTTTCACTCGATTTTCCATCTGTATACTTAAAGAATTTATTTTTAAACTCTCTAACCTTCTCTAAATCATAGTCTTCATTTTTCATAGCATTAATAAGTTCATCGGTTGTTTTTACTATTGGACCTGGAACAAACTCCTTAAAGTCATAGTAAAAATCTCTATCATCTATATATTCCTCTAAATCATCTGCATAAAAGAACATCCTTCTCTCTAATAATGCAAATTCAAATATTGTTGAAGAGTAATCAGTTATTAAGCTATCTGTTATTAGTAAGATATTGTTTATAGATTTATAATCAGACATATCCACAACACGATTATTATTCCCCTTATATCTCCACTTTACAAAAGGATGCATTTTCAAAGCTAAAATAGTATCTTCATCAAAGCTATTTACAAGCTTTTCTATATCTAAGGTAATTTCACTTTCAGCATTACTTTGTCCTGTTCCTCTAAAAGTTGGTGCATATAAAACTATCTTCTTATTTTCTAGACTTGGATATAATTTATATAACTCAGCCTTTATATCTTCCTTTTTTTCTTCATCAAAAAACAAATCAGTTCTTGCTACTCCAAGTGGTTTTATGGCCTCATCATCTACTATAAATGCATCCTTATATGCCTCTTTAACCTCATCTGATGTAACTATAACATGAGTATAATTTGTATGAATCTTAACATATTTTATATACTCATTTCCATTTGAATAATTTTCATCTACTGTACTTAATGCAAACTTTTTAAATGCACCACAAGCGTGCCACACCTGTATTACTTCAGTTCCTTTTCTTAAGCTATTCATTGCATATACTGGGAAATAAAAATCATCTACTACAAAGAATTCTGATGTAGCTAAATAATATTCAGCCTTGCACATATGAAGTAAATATTTTATATTTCCTAAAGCTCCACCTTCTGGTTTCTTGTATAAAATTTTGACTTCAAAGCTCTTATCCTGTCTTTTAAGTTCTTCAATAATATATTTATAATTTCCCTCCATATAATCTGGTCTATAAGTTGCAAAGACTACACGCTTTTTCACTCTAAATATATGGGATACACCATAGATAATCTTTAGTATATATTTTATTATTAACCTTTCAACTATTTTCAAATCATCTACCTCACTAATAATCTAAAGGTGCTGCAAAATTACAGCACCTTATTTTTAAATATTCCACTCTAATATAGTCTTAAATGGAGTTGTTAAATCATATTCAAATCCTTTTATTATATCACTGATTTCTCTTACATCTATTACTGCTGATATAAGCTTTTGTAATTGATTTTGAGCATCAACATGTTCTTCTAAGAAATCAACTGCTGCCTGAAAATCAACTCTTCCACTTCTACTGCTTCCTACTAGTGTTATTCCTTTTTCTAAAACCATTCTAGTATCTATCGGAACTGGCATTTCAGAAACTCCAAGTAAAGCAATAACTCCTTCTGGATTTATATAATCTATTATTTGCTTTACTGCACTTTCAGAACCTCTTCCACCAACAGCTTCAAAAGCATGGTCTACTTTAAAGTCCTTTGGAATATCATCAATCTGATATGTTTCATCTACAAATGAGAAGAAGTTAAGCTTCTCTTCATTTTTCCCTAAAACAACTATTTTTGATTTTGGGAACTTTTTCTTTAATATTAATGCTGTTATAAACCCAACATTTCCATCTCCCCAAACTCCTATTGTTTCTCTATTCTTATGAGCCTTTTTATCAAATCTATCAATAGCATGTGCCGATACACTAATAAGCTCTAAGAAAGATGCTACTTCATGATTTATATTGTTATACTTTATAATTCTATCTCTTCCCATAAAAACATATTGTTGCATAAATCCATCATATCCACTGGCTCTAAACTTACTAGTTCTTAAATAGTTTTCTGCAATAACATCATTTCCTTCTGTTGGAGTGTTTGGAATCATTACTACTGTATCTCCAGCTTTAAACTCTCCTTTTGGATCATATATAACTTCCCCTACCCCTTCATGGATAAGTGCCATTGGAAGTTTCTTTTTCATAGCTTCCTTCCCTCTTGTACCTGTATAGTATCTTTGGTCAGCTGCACATATAGAAAGTCTTGTAGGTCTAACAATTATACCTTCACCATCTAAGCTTCTATCTTTAAATTCAACAACAATTTGCTTAGGTGCTATTAATCTATAAACTTTATTTATCATTTAAATCATCCCTCACTAAAGCATTAGCTAACTTTAAATCATATGGAGTAGTTATTTTCATATTATAAACCTCTCCTTGCACTAGCTTAACTTTCTTTCCTTTAACAACAAATATCTTAGCTGCATCTGTTAAAACTTCTTTTTCATCCTTGCTTAATGAATTATAAAGGTCAACAAGTGTTCTTATGTTAAAGCTTTGAGGTGTTTGACCTTGATACATGAAGTCTCTTCTTGGAATATCACTTATAGCTTCTCCATCCTTAGATTCAACTATAGTATCAAAAGCTGGAACTACTGTATCACAAGCTCCACAAGCTAAAGCTTCATCTATATTTTCATTTATTATTCTATGTGTTAAAAATGGTCTTACTGCATCATGCGTTACTATAACATCATCATCATTAATTCCAAATTCTTTTTCTATAAATCTTATTCCGCTCATTATTGATTCATTTCTATCAGCTCCACCTGCACATACATGAACTCTCTCTTGTATTGCCTTTGGTATAAACTTATTTATTAAATCACTTGTATGTTGTATCCATTGGCTTGGTGTAGTTATTATAACTTTATTAAATCTAGTATTTAATAAAAACGTTTCAAGTGTATGAATTATTATTGGCTTTTCTCCAATCTTTAAGAACTGTTTAGGCATTTCAGTATTCCCCATTCTAGTTCCTTTTCCACCTGCTAAAATCTCTGCGTATATCATAAATCTATTCCCTCCCGTTTAGGACATTTACTTATTTTTTATTATAATTTTATCACATTTATTCCCTATTTAAAACAAAGGAGTTGTTTTAAACAAAACAACTCCTTTAATAACTAACCTTTTCTAATTTTCATTCTATTAGATTTTATTGTTATATCTATCTTATTATCTGCATTTACAAATTGCCCAAATTTACTTGCACACCATGCCTGTCTTACATACTTTTCTCCATCAACACTTAAGTTAATTTCAAAGTTAAAGAATCCTTCTGGAATATCTTTAAATGGTAGTACAAATTCATATTTATATCTATTATTTTTTGGGAATTCTTCATCTTTTTCAAATTTTATATCTTCAAAAGCATACTCAACTTCATCTTCTCTTAATGTTATATTTTCAATTGAATATTGCTTATGAACTGGTTCTAAATCAATATATCCTTTAAATGATACTTCTTCTGTTCCAAAATCTATTTCTTCTAAACTTTGTTTAATTTCAATTAAATCAATATATTTTTCTCTATCTGCTAATATTTTTTCTACTGGAACACCATTTAAATAATGCTTATAAAGATTTGCTACTTCATCCATATCACCATAAGCAATTACTTCTCCATGATAAAGCCAAAATCCTATTGTACAGAAGTCTCTCATTTGTGGTAATGAGTGAGAAACGAAAAGTATTGTTTTTCCTTCATCTCTAAACTTATCCATTCTCTCTAAACATTTATTTCTAAACATTTCATCTCCAACAGATAAGGCTTCATCTACAACAAGAATGTCTGGATCAATATTAACAGCTATTGCAAAACCAAGTCTTGCTTTCATACCACTTGAATACATTCTAACTGGTTGCTCTATATAATCTCCAAGCTCTGAAAAGTCTATAACCGACTCCTCCATAGCCTCTACTTCATCTTTTAGCATTCCCATTGAATATCCTTTAAGGTAAATATTTTCTCTTCCTGTAAGTTCTCCATCAAACCCTGCTGTTAATTCTAGTAAAGCTGATACTCTACCATTAACAATAACTTCACCATCTGTTGGATATACAACTCCTGTTACAACTTTTAAAATTGTACTTTTACCAGAACCGTTTTTACCTAATATTCCTATAACTTCACCTTTTGGTAAGTCTAATGTTACATCATTTAATGCTCTAAAAGGAGTAAATCTTTTTCCCCAGAACAAATCTTTAAATCTATCTTTATCATCTTTATATAATTTATATTCTTTTGATAAATGTTTAAACTGCACTGCATATTCTTCCATAACTCTTCTCCTTATAAAACATCTGTAAATTCTTTATATGTTCTCTTATAAACCTTACTTCCTATTACAGCAAATATTATTGTTACAACTATTATATAAATAGTATATTTGCTATCAAAGAACCATTGCTTATATAAAAATATATTTCTGTACCCTGCTATAAAGTAAGCAACTGGATTTAATTTCATCAATGTTCTAAGCCAAGGTGTATGAATATCATTTACATTCCAAAGTATTGGAGATATCCATAATATAGCTTGTAATGACGATTTAACTAAGTTTTCAAAGTCTCTACTAATTACTGATAATGACGAAAGTGTCCATGTCAGTGCTAAGAAGAACAAGTACATCATTGGTATATAGAATAAGAATTGTAAGTAATATAAATCTGGGAAATATCCATATATTGCAAATATCACCATTACACATCCTACTAGCATTACTTGCACGTACATCTTAGATAATAGTACAAATGTTGGTATTGTTGATATTGGGAATTTCATCTTAGTAACAAATTGCCTATAACCTCTTATAGACATTGCTCCTCCAACAACAGCATCACTTACAAAAAACCAAGGACAAAGTCCTGAAACTAGCCAAAGTAAATATGGAAAACAATCCATCGTACTACTTTTACGTATACCTATTTGGAATGCAAATAAATATACAGCAATTGTTACAAGTGGTCTAACTACAGCCCATGCATATCCTAACGCAGAACCCTTATAAGTTTTAACTAAATCAACTTTTGATATAAGTAAGGTTTGCTTTCGATACTGCATATTTTCTTTAATAATTTCTTTTAACATTTTATCACCTATCTTCAGTTACTTTTCATTAAAAATACTATTAACAAATCTTTCACTAGATTTTCCGTCACAGCTATCACAGAATTTTTCTTTAAATTCTTTAACTTTTTCCATATCAAAATCATCATTATTGATTATTGATATAATATCTTCATTCTTTCTAGCTATTGGACCTGGAACAAATTCATCATAATCAAAGTAAAAATCTCTTTCTCCTAAGTATTCTTCCTTATCATATGCATACATTATCATTTTTTTATTTAATAAGGCAGCTTCAAATACTACTGATGAATAATCTGATATTACAATGTCTGATATCATTATTACATCATTTATATCCGCTGAACTATCCATATTTATTACCCTATCTTTTAAGTCTTTTGGAATAGTATTTATATTAAATCCATTTTTTACACTTGGATGAAGCTTAAATACTATAACATAATCTTCTCCAACACCTCTTAATATCTGAGTTGCATTAAGTTCAACTTTAAAACTTTGTCTCTCTCTAGCATTTCCTCTAAAAGTTGGTGCATAGGTTATTATTTTCTTTCCTTTTAATTTAGGGTACTGACTTTCAAAGTTTCTTTTTCTGAAGACTCTATAATCTTCATCTAATAAAATATCAGTTCTTGGTACTCCAAGTGGTAATACATTTTCTTTCGGAACATTAAAAGCTTCTGCAAACTGTGGAATAACATCCTTTGAGCTTGTGATAACTTTTGTATATGAAGCATGGGCTCTCTTTTCAAACCAAAGTGGATTTCCATCCCCTTTTCCAACAGCACTAAATGCAAACTTTTTAAATGCACCACATGCATGCCATACTTGAACAACTTCTACTTTATTTTTAAACTTTAAACCATATTGTTGTCTATAATAGTCATCTAAAACAATATATTTCGCTCTTGCCATGTTTGTATATAAACTTAGAGATTCTAATATTCCTCTATCAGGTCTATTCATAAAAATTCTTATGTCATACTTTCCTCTTTTTTCAAGTTCATCACATATAAATTTTAAATTTCCTGAAAGCTCACTAGTCTTATTACTTGCAAGTACAACCTTATTGTTTTTTATAGGAAGTATTTTAGCTATATTGAATATAATCTGACCTGTTCTATTTTTAATTTTGTTGTATACCTTTTTCCAAATACGCCCAAGCTTACCTGGTATTCTTGATATTTTTCTTCTAACTAAGTAGAAAATGATATATTTATAACTCTTATGTTTTACTACTTTCTTTACATAAGGATTTAAGAACTCATTTTCAACCTTTAAAATATTTTTACTGTTACTATCAAACTTTTCATAAGCTTTTACAATTAATTCTACAGATTTTTTTCTTGCCTTTGGTGTTAAGAATAAGAATTTATTTATAACCCCTTGTATAACTATCCATCTTAACTTTCTTAAGTTATTAAATACATAATCATCTATGTTATCTATAAGCTCTAACATACTTTCTAAAACTTTTAATTGGATTTTTTCATCCCTAGTTACCATTGCTGCCATAAATGGTGGCCATATATCAACGCTCACTAGTCTTCCTAAGTACTCTTGTTTTAAAGCTTCTGCTGTATAAAAATTTGTACAGTTTTTTTCTATAATTTTATTCAAAGTTACCCATACTTTTGTAACTTGCTCAATTACATAACTTGAATTATTTTGTACTAAGCTTGTAAGAGATGTTTTATCCTCTTCAGGCCTTACTCTATAAAAGTATGCCAAATATTTTGAAGTATATACCTTATTTGCTCTTAAATATGCATCTATTACAAATACTTGATCTTCTGCATATTTTATATCTTCTGGAAACTCACTATCTCTTATTAAAGATGTCTTAAATAGTTTGTTACATGGTCCAAGTGTCCATAAAAGCTCATAACTATTTCTTAAGTTTTTTTCACCTTCTAAGAAGTGACTTTGTATAGGCCATTTCTTTTTCCCATCATACATATATGTTCCACATACAACAACTTCAGCATCATGTTCTGTTGCTAGCTTATATCTAACTTCTAATGAATCTTTAGGAATTATATCATCCGAGTCCATAAAAGCTATATATTCCCCTTTAGCAAGCTTTATTCCTTTATTTCTTGCTCTGCTTGGCCCACTATTTTCTTGACATACAAGTCTGAAATTCTCATGTTTTTTCGAACATGCCTCTAAAATTTCTTTACTTGAATCTGTTGAACCATCATCTATAAATATTACTTCAAAATCCTTCATTGTTTGATTCTCAAGTGATTCTATAGTTTCTCTCAGGTATCCTTCTACGTTGTAGACTGGCATTATTACACTTATCTTACACATATTTTATCTCCCGCTTTTTATATTCTTGTTATTTGTCTAAACTTAATGATGCATTTATATATAAACATAATGTGTCTTATTTTTTTTATTTTTTGAACATCTGTAAGCTCATCATTTTTTATTATTTTTTTAAATGGGATTTGCTTAAGCTTTCCTATCTTTTCTAGCTCTTTATCTGATACATATTTCATAAGTTCATTTAAGCTTTCAAGACTCTTCACTTCTGCCTTTTTATCTCCACTTTTAAATACTTTGTTAAGCGGTGGCCATATATCTATAATCATTAATCTATAAAAATAATTTCCCTTTATATTATAAGCTATATCTTTATCTTTTACTTTTTCATTTATTAAATTAACAGAAATTTTCCATACTTCACAAACTTGTTTTAATACGTTCGCTGAATTTGTGTCAACTTGTTGTGTTAAAGACTCCCCTGGCGTATTTCTCATTCTGTAGTAATAAACTACTTTTGGCGTTGCATAGATTTTTTTTGCATTTAAAAATGCATGTATCATAAATACTTGGTCTTCTGCATAATTTATATTTTCTGGAAAATATAAATCCTTTAAAATTTCTTTTTTAAATATCTTATTACAAGGTCCTAATGCCCATAAAATATCTGAATCTTTTCCAAGTTCTCTATATCCCTCTTCAAACATATGCCTTTGAATGGGCTTCATTGTTTCACCATCATCAGTTTTTGCCGTTCCACAAATCACTACATCTGAATCTTTTTCTTTTGCTATATTGTATCTATATTCTAATGAATCTTCTGGAAGTAAGTCATCAGAATCCACGAACACTATGTACTCACCTGTTGCTATTTTTAATCCTTTATTTCTTGCTATACTGGGTCCGGAGTTTTCTTGTTTAATTAATTTTATATTTTCATATTTCTTTTCATATTCTTTAAGAATTTCATAAGTTCCATCTGTTGAACCATCATCTATCAATATTAGCTCAAACTCTTTTAATGTTTGATTATACAGTGATTCCAATGTTTCTATAATATATGACTTAACATTGTATACAGGAATTATGACACTCAACTTATATATGTCCACTAAACTTTTCCTCCTTGTTTTATGTACTTTTTAAGTTTCACTTAACATTTTACTACAAACTACTATATTTTATCAAAATTACTAGTTTTATTCCATAAAAAAAATTTCAAAAACAGTGATGTTTTTGAAATTCAATAAGTCTATGGTAGAGCGTATAGGAATCGAACCCATAATATACCGTCCGTAGCGGTATGTTATATCCATTTAACTAACGCTCCATATATATCTTTAACACAATTATATTATCACACTAAAAGCTTTTGTGCAAATTTTTTAAAAGATATATTTCCCTAAAATTATTGAAAATTCATCATCTACCTTAAGTTTTGACATATCTCCCAAATCTCATACTCCTAAATCTGATTTAATTTAAAAGAAAGCTTTAATGTAAGTTTCCATACATCAAAGCTTTCTCTTTTATAAAAATTTACTAGTTTTATCGTTTTTATTTGAACCTTCTTTTCTTTTAACTAAATCATTTTTAATTGACTTCAATATAATTACAACATAAATTGCTGTTGCAATAAGAAGTGGCATTTGCATATTTACCTCTGGGAAAATTATGCTTATTGGTAATGATATTAAAAATGGCACAGTTGCTGCATATATAGCTAGACTATATAAAGCAGATGGCTTAACTAGCATTCCAAATAGCATTGATGCTATAAGTCCAATCACTGAAATAAATAAACTATCTATTACTAGGTTTATAAATTTTTCTAATACATTATAAACAAACTGGAATACAAAATAATATTTTTTCATACTTTGTATTTTTTCACCTACTGTTTTATTGTTTATTTCTTGTGAGTTGAATATTTGTGAACTTATTTGGCTATATGTTGCATTGGTTTCTACACCACCACCATTAACTAATACGCCATCTTTAAGAATAAGAACACTTGCTACATTTCCTGGATTACTATCTAAAATTCCATTTGCTTCACTTAATGTCTTATTATCATTAACGTAAATCATACTTCCATTTTGATCTATTTTAATCGGCTCTGCTTTCATATCTAAAGTATTATCTTTTACTGCGAATGCATATTTAGGATTATTAAGTTCTTGAACCCCTTTGTTTATATATCCGTTAGATAAAACACAATTATATATTCCTATTATTCCACCAAATATAAGACTTATTAAAAATCCATATTTAATAGCTTTTCCTACTCCTTGATCTATATATCTAGGAAATTTATCTAATCTATGTAAGCAATTTTTAAATTTTACAAAAAAACTATCCCTCATCTTGTTACCTCCCTTAATATTAAAAATCTATAATTTTATTTTAACCATCAAGAAATATCTTATCACACTTAATTAAAATATTAAATCCGAATGTTTATTTTTTACATTTTTTGTTAAAGATTAAGATAGAGGTGATTTTTTTGAAAGAAATTAATGAAAACATAAAACATCCTGAGGATAAAGCTCCTCAGAAAAAAGAAATTTTAAACTTAAAATTCCTAATTATTTCATTGTCTGCAGTTTTAATTATTGGAATTTTCGTTAGCTTTACGGCATTATCATATAAGTCTTTAGTTACTGATTTTAAATCTTATTTTGAAAGTGCTCACTATAGCACCGCAAACAACTTAGTGTTAACTAAAGGAAATATGAATGTTTTAAAATCCATAAAGCTTGATGATGATTTATCTCTTTATTTTAAAGAGAAACTTGATGGTATAACTAAAAAACTTAGTTCTGGGGAAATATCAAGTGATGATGCTTTAGTTATTATCAATGAAATCAACAGATATATGCTTTTAGATTCTGAAATTGATGACACAATTAGCGTTTTATCTAAAAATGTTTCAGAAACAAACAGTGAAGTAACGCGTGGTATCTCAGAATTCCAAAAAGGGAATTTTAAAGAAGCCTTAGTTATCTTTAACTCTATTCCATCAAATCATGAAGGTTATAGCACAGCTATGGCTTATACGTCTAAATGTAAAACTGAATACACAAAAACTCTAATGACTGAAGTTGATAAATTAGTAGCTGATAAATTCTATACAAAAGCTATCGATTTATTAGAAGCTAACCTTAACCTTTTAGACAACGATAAAGCAATCTTATCTAAAATAAACACTTTAAGAGTTGAGCGTGATGAATATATTAAACTTCGTGATGGAGTTAGATAATTTTTACACTACTATCCTTGTATCATAGTATAATTATGATACAAGGATTTTTTTAGGAGGATTTTTAAATGAAAATTGAAATACCGAGTAATGTTCAATTTATAATAGATACTTTTTATAATAATGGCTTTGAAGCTTTTATAGTTGGTGGATGTATTCGTGATTCACTATTAGGTTTAATACCTAAAGATTATGATATAGCCACTTCAGCACTACCTGAAGAAACTATACAACTTTTTGAGAAAACTATCCCAACTGGGCTTCAACATGGTACTGTTACGGTAGTCCTTGAAAATGAAGGCTTCGAAGTAACTACCTATAGAACTGAATCAACATATCTTAATAACCGCTGTCCTGAATCAGTTAATTTTGTAAAGAATATTAAAGAAGATTTATCAAGACGTGATTTCACTATTAACTCTTTTGCATACAATCATAAAGAAGGCTTACTAGACTTTTTTAACGGTCAAGAAGATTTAAAAAATAAAATAATTCGTTCTGTTGGGGATAGTAATACTCGTTTTAACGAGGATGCTCTTAGAATGCTACGTGCAATTAGATTTTCATCCCAATTAAACTTCTCTATTGAAGAAAATACATTTGATAGTATAACGAAGAATAGTGCTCTTATTTCTAATATTAGCTATGAAAGAATTAGAGATGAACTTAGTAAAATGCTATCCTCTGATAATCCTAAATTCGGAATTGAACTTCTTTTAAATTCTGGCTTACTTTTAACCATAATTCCAGAATTTAAAGATTGTATAGACTTTAATCACAATCTTTCTATATTGGACAATACTCCAAATATTTTCCCTGTCCGATTAGCTGCTTTACTTTATAATATAGGAATTCCTAATTGTTTCTCCATTGATAATAGGATTGAGCATTTTTATATGTATCACAAAAAAAATATTTCCTTATGTGAAAAAATATTAACTCGTCTTAGATTTGATAATAAAACCATAAAAGATACTTTAATCTTAATTAAAGAATATATCAGTATTTTAGAAACCCCATCCTCTTATGAGGTTAAACAACTTATTAATAGAGTTGGTGTAGATAATATAATGAATTTATTTTACTTACAAGAATCTTATATACATTCTTTGGTTGACTTTAATCTAAACATTCATAAAATAAACAAAACTAAAGAATTAGCCTTATATATCTTAAATTCTAATGAGCCTTTATCTGTCAAAGATCTTGATTTAACAGGTAACGATTTAATCTACGAGCTTAAAATTAAGCCCGGTAAAGAAATAGGTATTCTCCTAAGTCAACTATTAGATATTGTATTAAAACAACCTGAGTTGAATAAAAAGGAACTCTTACTTAATTTAATTCCTCGTCTATAATATGCAAATAATATTCTTTATACAAAAAGCGATTCTAATACGAATCGCTTTTTAATACTAGTCAAAATTATTTTATATCCATAAATTAGATATAATCATAAAAATTTTATCATACTATACTTCTATATAATACTTTATATTATTCTAAGTACCTATACTTTTTCTATTCTCACACTCTTGAAAAATTTAATAAGGATTAGCCCCATAGCCATTATTAACAGTTACAGTTCCAATTGATCGATCGCTAGAATTTACAATTTCTATACTTGGACTACAGTTATATCCTGGAATAGAAACATCGTTGCCACAGAATATATTCCATTCAAGCATTCTTCTCGTTTCTAATCCAGAATTTGGAATAAATTGTCCATTTCTCTTAACCTTATCCCATTCTCTAAAATAATATTTAAGTTCGTCCCCTCTTACACCAGCTAAATATTTCTTTAATAATGTCGAAGATTCAAAACTCCCTACACCTTCATTATATGCAAAGTCTGTAAATGCATCTACTTCTCTTTGAAGAGGAGATGTAGCTCCGTTAGTTTTAATTATATTTAAAACTTCATTATAATAAGCAGAATTTACATGGTGTGTTAATAATGTTGTTGCATCTGCTTCACTTATAACGGAAGGTACTCCGTCAAGTTCATTTCCTGTCATTCCATAGCCATCTGTTAAAGTTCCACCAATATCAAAATATCTACTAGGTGCAAATCCTTCTTGCCCTTTCATAAAGTAAATTAAATTTGCACTTGCATGAACGCCGGCAACACCAGAAGTTGAACTTGAATTACTTAATAAAGGACATACTCTATATACAGGAATATAGCCTTTAGTCTCATCATAGCTAATTTCATACCATCCATTAACCATTGCTACTATACTAACATTAGTACCATTGCTTACAGTTCCAAGATAAGTTGTGTTTTTCCATGATGGACCTGATTGAACTGCTGTTCCTATTGTTGAATATTCAATAGTCCCTTGACTAGGAATTTCAGAGATTAATTTAACTACTGAACTTGGTACCCATCTTGTTTCAGTGGCTTCTCCTGAGCCTCCATCATAATTAAATTCATACCAACCATTTTTCATTCCTATTATCTGAATAGTTATTCCACTATTTAAGTTTTCCTTCTCATTAAGCCCATTCCATGAAGCTTGAGTACTTAAATCAGTAAATTGTTTTATACATCCTAGTTGTTGAATATTTACTCTATATACTGGGATATATCCTGGCTTTCCATTAAAATTAATTTTATACCAGCCATTAACTACACCCAGAATATTAACGTAGTCTCCATTATTTAACATACCAAGATACGTTGCATTACTCCACGAAGCTTCTGATTGAACTGATGTCCCTGTTGCTAAATATTCAATAATCCCTTGACTTGGAATTCCTCCTGTTAACTCAACTATTGAACTTGGCACCCATCTTGTTTCTATAGATTCTCCTGATCCTCCATCATAATTAAATTCATACCATCCATTTTGCATTCCTATTATCTGAATAGTTGTTCCACTATTTAAATTTTCTTTCTCATTAAGCCCATTCCATGAAGGTTGAGTACTTAAATCAGTAAATTGTTTTATACATCCTAGTTGTTGAATATTTACTCTATATACCGGGATATATCCTAGCTTTCCATTAAAATTAATTTTATACCAGCCATTAACTACACCTAGAATATTAACATAATCTCCATTGTTTAACATACCAAGATACGTTGCATCACTCCATGAAGCTCCTGATTGAACCGATGTCCCTGTTGCTAAATATTCAATAATCCCTTGACTTGGAATTCCTCCTGTTAACTCAACTATTGAACTTGGCACCCATCTTGTTTCACTAGCTTCTCCTGACCCTCCATCATAATTAAATTCATACCATCCATTTTGCATTCCTATTATCTGAATAGTTGTTCCACTATTTAAATTTTCTTTCTCATTAAGTCCATTCCATGAAGGTTGAGTACTTAAATCAGTGAATTGTTTTATACATCCTAGTTGTTGAATATTTACTCTGTATACTGGGATATATCCCGGCTTTCCATTAAAATTAATTTTATACCATCCGTTAACTACATCTAAAATACTAACATAGTCTCCATTTTTTAACATACCAAGATATGTTGTATTATCCCATGATGCCCCAGATTGAACTGCTGTTCCTGTTGTCGAGTTTTCAATAATCCCTTGACTTGGAGTCTCTCCCATTATCTCAACGATTGTACTTGGCACCCATCTTGTTTCAGTAGATTCTCCTGACCCTCCATCATAATTAAATTCACACCATCCATTTTGCATTACTATTATCTGAATAGTTGTTCCACTATTTAAGTTTTCCTTCTCATTAAGTCCATTCCATGAAGGTTGAGTACTTAAATCAGTAAATTTTTTATACATCCTAATTTTATCATAATAAAATCTCCTCCTAATTGTTATTAAAATTTTATAAGTTTCTTGAAAATACTGCAGTAATTTCTTTTCACTATATTAAGAGTAAATAAATTCTATATTTTTTACCTTTAATGATTTTATTAACTGTTTATTTACATTTTTAAAAATTAGAAATAAAAAAAGATGACCTCTGTCTAATACAGAAATCACCTTTTAAATTATTCTTGATTTAAATTATAGTCTAATTTAAAAATATTATCTTTTTTTCTTTTTTATAGCATAAATAATGCATGCTAATCCCACAATACTTGATATTCCCATACCTAAAACCAAACCTTTAGGTACAAATTTTAATTCTAGGTTATAACTACCTTTAGGTAGCTTAATTCCAATCATAGCTCCTAATACTTTTTCATATTTATATGATTTCCCATTCACATACAATTTCCATCCACTATCATATGGAATTGTTGTATAAAGAACTCCATTATCCGTCTTCACATCGATATTAGCTGTAATTGTTCGATTTGTAAATTTTGTTATATTTAACTGTTCCGCTTTTATTTTTTGGTAGTCTTTTTCATAATTGTTTAAATTTATATAATTTAAGGCATTTTTCCCTAATGTGAAATTTTCTCTTTCAGCATTTATTTTAATTTTAACTTCTTGCCCTTTTTTAAACTGACCTAAATTTAAAGTTTTATAATTATATATTGAATACCCTCCAACACGCTTTCCGTTAGCTGTTATTGTTGATGCATCTTGTGAAAAATAATATATAGGTGCATCTATTGGTGCTATAAAACTTATTTCACAGTATGCCCCTTTGTTTCCATCTATTTTTTTATATACTGTATTTTGACTATTAGTTGATATTTCTTTTAAGTTTTCAAGCTTTACAGAATAATCATTTATTGGATAATAACACTTTTCAAAATTATTTCCAATCATTGCATTTAAAACTCTATCTTGTGTTTCAAAAGGATTATCATTTGCTTTAAATTCTAAATTTAAAATATCTTTATTTACCATAAATCCAGCATTTAGATAATATTTATTCTCGTATATATTTAAGTTATTCTTACTATAAATATATTGATATCCTGGAATATTTGTTTTTTCTTTTGATATTAAATATTTTAAATTTAATAATGAGTTTGCTGTTATTGTTGATCCATCTCCATAAAACATCCAATATCCATTATTTATAAATCCAAATCCATTAATAAAATTTCTTAAAGAATCCTTATACATAGAACTAAACTCACTTATTCCTCTGTAATTTAAAAGCATTGTATCATTAATCGTAAATGAAAAATTCTTATCTAATCTATAAAATGATGGGTCTTCTTTTTGTATATAGTTCGTTACCCCACCTACAGTTTGTTGATAATATCTAACGACTTTTCTTGGCGCATATGGAAGATTAGAAAATGTCAAAAATCCATTTATTCCAAGTTCTACAAAAAATATTATAGCCATAATAGCCACTACAATTTTTTCCTTCTTTCCATATGAAATTAATAAAATGCAGATAGTATATATTGCTATAAAACTCATATTTATTTTCATTGCATGATTTGCAAATAAACTCATATTTTTATTATAAAATGACAATAACATAGCACTAATAACTACAAATATTATAATTATCTTAGGCCTACTTATTTCCTTTATATTTTTATACCCTATATATCCTATATATATTGCAAAAAATCCGAATAAAAACGTGTATCTAAAATTAAATCCTGTTGGTGCATTAAAACCTTGCCATATATAATCCAACTTATTTATATAAAAACTCACTATAAATACTGCAAACATAACTATAGTTGCAATCTTTTTATGAATTTTAACATTTTTAGACAAAAAGTATATTCCTATAAAAAATAAAGTTAATACCCCCACATAAATACTTGGAAGTCCTCCTAATATATTTTTATCCTGTATATTATTTATAAATAACTTACTAACAAGAGTTCCTAATTTAAAATTCACTCCAAGGGGAGTTGTAAAAAATGCAAACTTTGATTTTCCTCCTTGAAGTTGAAAAATTGTTGGTAAAATTATAAATAAACTTAATAATCCTGAAATTATCGAACATACAATAAACTTTATACTAGTTTTTACAAAAAACTTTTTCTTCAACTTCTCTGAATACATTTTTATAAACATTCTGTATAAATAATATAATACTGAAAAAATACAAACCATAAACCCAGTATAAAACTCTGTTATTATCGCTAAAGCAAGAGTTATAACATAAAACTTCTTGCTTTCTCCTTCTATTATCTTTTCTATACCTACTATAACCAATGGGACCAAATATACTGCATCAAGCCACATTATATTGCTTTGATAAATTATATTAAATCCCATAAGTGCATATGCTGTAGTAAAAATTAATGAAGATTTTTTTATCTTTTTAAATTTATAATTTAAAAAATACATAAATGTAAATCCACATGTTCCTATTTTTAGTACAGTTATAACTAGAATTACATCCATTAAATTTTTAAGTGGTGCAAATAAAATTAATAAATTAAATGGACTCATAAGATAATAAGAAATTATCCCTATCATATTACCGCCAAGACCTTTATCAAATGAATACAATAAACTTCCATTTCCTAAAATTCCATTTCTTAACTGACTAAAATAACTTACATATTGACCTTTTAAATCTCTGTACAAAATACTTTTATCACCAAATGGAAATATCCCTGTAAAATAATATCCACATAATAAAATTATTATCGGAATTAAAAATGCCAGACTATACGTAACTACTTTATTCCTTTTTTCTTTAATCATTAATCATTCTCTCTTTCCTTGAATTTCCTCATTTGTAACTTAAATAGTATATCATACTATTTATTTGATTGAAACATATGAATTGAATTACTTAATCCAATTTTTGGAATACTATGAGCAAAATTTATTTGGAATTTTTTATTGTGTAAGTGTATAAATAAAAAAATCTCTAGCAAAATAGAAGTTTGCTAGAGATTTTTATTTTTATTTGCTAGAGATTTTTATTTTTATAAGTTGTCGCCCACACCGGATATGGTACAAGCTTTACCTTTGTGGATTCAGGTATGTTGTAAAATAACTTAAACCTCTGTAGCCAAAATGATTTTGGATTTGCTACCCATACATAATTACAATTTGCATCATATGGTAATTCAGGAATAACAATTTCAGTTGCATTATGTTGTAATCCCTGTTCAATACTACTAGCTCTTTCACTACTAACCATTCCTATATATCCATATACTGACCATAGATATATGAAACATCCTATTATTGCAACAATAGTTACTTTTCCTAATGCACTTCCAGCCTCGAAGCTAATATCAATTTCATCAATATAACATCCGATTATAAGCATGTATATAACATACATTGGGAAGAAGCATCTTGGACCTATTGGTGTAACGAAGAATAATGGCCCTGTTAATACACCTAAACTTAATACTAAGAATAAAGTTTTAGCCTTCTTGCCCTTTTCTTCGATAAATATTGCCGTTCCAACTATCAATGTAATATAAAATACTATTGCACAGCCTGCTTCAAAAGGCGCTGTATTTTTTAAAAGTATTTGCCAGTTTGGATTTAAAGCCTGTATTACAGTAAACATTGTATATAAAACTAATATAAATCCTATAACATTGCTTGCTACTATAAATCTATTATGTCTTTTTCTATATTTGTACATTATCACAATTAATAATATTGTTAGTAATGTATTTATCAATACATTATTGAATGATAATTGCTGATAAATAGCTCCTGTTACTGCGTTATAAATTGTAGTCCCTATATTTGTTGATTTTGCCATTGTTCTATAGGCCTCTGGACTATCGGTTGTTGCTATTATTCTATATGCTCCATTTGAGAACATAATTATAGCCCCCAATAATGCACCTAAGAAATAAGATACATGTACTGCATATACTTTTTTGAATTTTATAAAAGTATATATTATAACTGCTATTGCTAATACAACACTATATATAGTTACATGCTCCATAAATAATGATGCACATATTCCCAATATAAAAATTGGAATTATAAGAATTTTTGAATATGTTAATTTTTCACTTTTAAAAATATTATTTACCACTACAAGATATACTAATATTAAAAATATTGGTGGCACATAATTTGAAAAACCAGCTGTCCATACAACACTTTGCATCATCATCGCTCTTGGTAGTGCTAGTATTAATAATGCTCCTACATAGTATATTAAATTGTTCTTTTTATGTGTATTTGTATATTTATCTGTTAAATACACTAATCCAAATAAAACACCTGTTATTACTACTGTTTTTAATATTAATGACCTTGTTAAAGCTAATACTAGAAGATTTCCTAAATATCTTCCATTGTAGTCTGCAAACCATATGTGCAGTCTATCAAGTCCCATTGAACTTCCCCACGCCCAATCATCTCCTGAATACGGAAATATATAAATTAAAGCAAATAATAAACCAAAAAATCCTATACTAAATAAAAGTTTTCTTTTCTTTAAATTATCCATTTATTTAAACCTTTCTCTATTTTTTTATTATTATAAACTTAATCTTCTTTTTCTGTTTCTTTTACTATATAAATTGGTCTTTTCTTTGTTTCTAAATATGTTTTAGCAAGATATTGACCTAGTATTCCTATACAGAATAATTGAATTCCTGATAAGAATAAAACTAAACATACTATCGTTGGCCAACCTGTTCCTATATCTCCTATTACACATGCTTTTACTGCTATGTATATTGCATATATTACTGCAAGAATACATAATAATATTCCAAGTAATGATGATATTAATAATGGTTTTGTCGAATATGCTAAAAATCCTTCCATAGAATATCTTAAAAGACTCCAGAAAGACCATGTAGTTGTTCCTACTTTTCTTTCTTCATTATCTATAGCTATCCATTTTGTATCAAATCCAACCCACTCAAAGATTCCTTTTGAAAATCTATTGTATTCTGTTATGTCTAATATTGCATTGACCATTTTTCTTTTCATAAGTCTATAGTCAGTTGCCCCTTCAGATATTGTTGTATCTGATATCTTATTTATTAATTTATAGAAATTTCTTGAGAAGAATGATCTTATTTTAGGCTCACCATCTCTATTTCTTCTTTTTGTTGCAACACAGTCACAACCTTCATTTTGTATTCTTTCATACATTTCTTTTATTAGTCTTGGTGGATGTTGAAGGTCAACATCAATTATTACAGCATAATCTCCTATGCTATTTTGAAGTCCTGCATACATTGCAGCTTCTTTTCCAAAGTTTCTTGAAAATGAAACATATCTTACTCTATTGTCTAGTTCACTTAATCTTCTCATCTCTAGGATACTTTTATCCTTTGAACCATCATTTATAAAGATAAATTCAAAATCAACATAACTCATATCTTCTGCTAATTTAATTATCTCCTCATAAAATAAAGGAATTGATTCTTCTTCATTATAACAAGGAACTATTACTGATATTTTTTCCTTAGCTTCTTTCAACTTTTTCAGCCTCCTTAAATACATATAGTTTACTTATTACATAATTTAAGATAACAATTAGAACTCCTATTACTACCTTACTTATCATGTCTTCTAAATGCATATAATCAACCATTATCCAAAGCAATACTATGTCTAATCCACCTGTAAAAGCTCTTGATGAAAAAAATTGAATACATTCTTTTACTATTGTACCTAAATGCAATTTTCTACTATTAAAAACAAATATTTTATTAGTAATAAATGCAAATATTACTGATACAATCCATGCAACTACATTACTTAAAACAAATTCCATATTTAGATATCTTGTCATAATATAGTACACACCAAGATTTATAACAGTTGTTGCTCCACCAAATATTATATAAAGTATCTGCTCTTTATATTTTTTTATCTCGTTAATCATGTTCTCCTCCTTGAAATAGAGTTATATACAAATGTAAATTGCAATTTTAGTTAAAATCACAATTTACATTATAACATTTATATAATTATTTTCAATTTTATATAATAATTTCATTTTCATTAAAGAAAAGAAATAACACTTTTTCCCTAACTCTCTTTTCAGTTATCTTTTCTAAGGCTTCTTTATAATACTCTAATTGAATATTATATTTATCAAACATTTCTTTTTCAGCATCATCTTGAATAAAATCTGTTTTGTAATCTACTAATATTATTTCCCCATCTTCTTCAAAAAATAAATCAATTACACCTTGTAATCTTACCTTTTCATCATAATCCTTACCATGTAATTCTTCTTTTATACAATCAACATCTATTTCTGTGAAAAATGGGAATTCACGTCTAAATAAATTTCCACCTCTGTATGCCTTCATTGCTCTCTTTCCAATATTACTATTAAAAAATGATTTTATTTTAAAAGGATTTACTACTTCAAACTCTTCTTTTGTTATAAGCTCCCCTTCAAGCATTTCTTTCAATTGTACTTTTATTTCTTCAATTGTATTTATTCTTTCATAATCAATCTTTTGCATAACAAAGTGAATTGCTGTACCTCTTTCTGCTCCTGATAGCCCTTTCTCTTCTTGAAGAAATCTTGGCTTTATAATTAGCTCTTCTTTAAATAAACTATTTCCTTTATAATCTTCCTCTAATTCTTCATAATTTTTCTTTTTTAAATCTGAAACAGAGAAATTACTTTTCATAGTTGTTAATTGGTCATATTCATATTTAAATCCAAGTCTTCTTTCAATTTCTTTATCCACAACAATATTATCAGAATTTATAAACAGTTTCTTTTCTTCTTTTTTATCCACATCCTCATTTTTCTTATCCACAATAAAGTCATTTTTACTCCAAACTTTCACATCCCATGTGGATAATTCTTCATCTATTACACCATTATCCCCATTTCCAAGTTCAATTATCTCTTTTCCATCTTCATGTTGGCAAAGTGCCATACAGATCCAGTCTATATATGATTTTCCTTTTGCAACTTCTGATGCTAAAATAATTCCACTTTCCATAGCTGCTGCATTACTCCATTCTTTTGCCTTCTTGTTTATATCATTCACACTTCCTATTACAATTAGCTTTTCTTTTGCTCTTGTAAATGCAACATAAAGAATTCTCATCTCTTCTGATAAAGTTTCTAATTTAAACTTCTTCTTTATAGCTTCCTTTGGAAGAGTTGAATATTTTAATCTTTTTTCTAAATCTACATAACTTGGTCCATAGCCTAAAACATCATGATATAGCATAGTCTTATTCATATCCATTAAATTAAAGTTTTTACCTGCTCCCGCTAAAAATACAACCGGAAACTCAAGCCCCTTACTTTTATGAATACTCATTATTCTAACTACATCTTCATTTTCTCCAAGGATTTTAGCACTCTCCATATCCCCAGAAGATTTTCTAAGCTTATTTATAAAGTTTATAAAATTAAATAATCCTTTAAAGCTAGTTTCTTCATATATCTTTGCTCTTTGGAAAAGAATTTTTAAATTTGCCTGTCTAAGTGTTCCATTTGGCATAGCTCCAACGTAACCATAGTAGGCTGTATCCATATAAAGATACCAAATAAACTCATCAATAGGAGTGTAGATAACCTTCTCTCTCCACATATTCAATCTTTGAATAAATAATTTGCATCTTTCTTTTAATTCTTCAGATGCCTCTTTTTCGTCATTTGCTATATTTAAAATATTTTCATAAAAATACTTTTCTTTATCTACAATTCTTATGTCAGTTAAATCTTCTGCTTTAAACCCAAATATAGGCGACCTTAAAACAGCTATAACAGGAACATCTTGCATAGGATTATCAATAATTTTTAATAAAGACATTATTGTTCTAACTTCTATTGATTCAAAATATCCTGAACCTGTATCTGCATAAGCTGGAATCCCTTCAGCTCCAAATTCATCAATAAATGTATCTGACCAATTTTTAGTGGCTCTTAAAAGAATTACTATATCCTTATACTTAACCTTTCTGTATCCACCTTTTCCTTCATTTAAATCTTTATCCCATACTCTAAACTTAGAATCTTCAGATACTAGTTCCTTAATTCTTTTAGATGCAATTCTAGCCTCTAAGTTTATAGACTCTATATCTTCCTCTTCTTCACCATTTGCCTCTTCAATATCTTCTTTTTTAGATTTATCTAAAATATTCACTTCTACACAGCCACCAACTATCATATCTTCCTCTGGCTCTGCAAAGCTTGCACCTAAGTTTAAGCCTTCTTTTTCAGTATATTCAAGCTCTCCTACAGTTTCTGACATAAGCTTTTTAAAGATAAAGTTTACTCCTTCTATAACTTCTTCTCTACTTCTGAAGTTTTTATATAATTGAATAACTCTATCTTTTCCACCTTCTTTTTTAGAATAAGTATTATACTTTTCTAAAAACAACTCTGGTTTTGCTTGTCTGAATCTATATATACTTTGCTTTACATCTCCTACCATGAAAACATTTGGATTATCACTATTTTTTCTTGATACTAAATCAATTATAGCCTCTTGAACTCTGTTAGAATCCTGATACTCATCAACTAATACCTCATCAAAAAACTCCTTAAAGTTTAAGGCAACCTGTGTAGGCTCACCACCTTGCTCTAAAATCTTTAGACATAAATGCTCTAAATCATTAAAATCTAGCATATTCTTTTCTTTTTTTCTTTCACTAAATCTATCTGCAAACTCAATAGTAACTCTTGATAATTCCTTCATAAAAGGATAGCATTTTTTAACTATATCTAAAGAACCTTCTATATCACTAAAGGATGGATTTTTAATCATCCCATCAATTTTCTTCTTGCAATCTTTTCTTATCTTTTGAACAAATTCTTTAACCCCTGCATCAACACCACGAACAGCCTTTAACTTATCAAACTTAAAGCCTAAAAGATTTCTACTTATATTTTCTAAGCTTCCACTTAAAGACTCTCTTAAATTCACCAAATTATCTAAGTCTTGAAGAAAAATAGGTAAATAAGCTTCAAAGCCTTCCTCTTCTTCTAAAATCCTTATAGCTTTTCCATAAAGATTTATAAAACCTTCTGTTTCTGTCTGTATCTCTCTTTTTATAATATTAATCCATTCAGTTCCATCAAATCCATCTTTAAAGCTAAATTCCTCTGCCTTTTCGTAAAGCCACTTTCTTGGATTTGGTCCACTCATTGAAAATCTATATAATTCTTTTACAACATCTTTTAAAGCATCATCATTTTTACTGTTTGAAAATACTTCTACTAAATTTAAAAACTCTTCACTTCCTTCATCATATAAGTCTTCAAAAAGCTCCTCTATTATTTCATTTTTTAAAAGCGTTCCCTCTGTTTCATCAGAAATTCTAAATGAAGGGTCTAAGTCTATTGTATGAAAATTATTTTTTATAACATCTAAACAAAATGAATGCATTGTTGTTATATTTGCTCTACTTAAAAGAGTAAGTTGTTTTTGAAGATTTTTAGAATCTGGTCTTTCTTCTAATCTTTTAGTTATAGCACTTGCTATTCTTTCTCTCATTTCAGCTGCTGCTGCTTTAGTGAATGTAACTACAAGAAGTCTATCTACATCCACTGGATTTTCTTCATCAGTTACTATCCTTATTATTCTCTCAACTAAAACAGCTGTTTTTCCTGAACCTGCTGCAGCTGCCACAAGTAAATTTACTTTTCTTGTTTTTATTGCATCTAACTGCTCATTAGTCCATTTCTGCCCCATCTTCACACTCTCCCTTTACGCATTTTCTTATCTTATTCCAAATTTCATCACTACTTTTCTTAAATACAATTTTATAATTATTATCCTTTATACTTGTATCAAACTGGCATATAGATGAATAATCACAATAAGTGCAGTTATCCTTTTTATCATACTTTATAGGCTCTATTTTAATATCCCCACTAAGCATTTCTGTACAAAGTTCTGTCATTTTCACATTCACATATTCCCTTAAAAGGTCAAACTCTTCTTCTGTTGCAACTGAACTTTTGCTATCAAAATTTCCATCCTTCTTAAATCTTGCTGGAATAATAAGTGAATATGTGTCCATCTCATTATCCATAGCCTTTACTACCTTTGCATCCTTTAATAGTAATCCTTCCATTTTTAATGACTTTAATATCTCATCCTTAAGCTTTTCTTCATCTAAAATATCCTCACCTTTTAAAATTGGGTCATCTATCTTGAAATAAAGAATTGCCCCTGGCATAGCATTTCCATCTAAAATGTATTTAGAATTTCTAATTAAAGCATCTATATAAACTAATAACTGCATTTGAATTCCTGCAAAAAGCTCTGCTAAATCAAACTTCTTAGCACTAGACTTATAATCAACAACTCTTAGGTAGGTCATTCCATCAATATTTAAACTATCTATTCTATCTATTCTTCCTGTTAAATAAATATTTTCTCCTGTTGGTAAATCTAATTTAATTGGTGAACCCTTACCATTCTCTCCAAAAGAAAACTCATTACTAAATACCTCAAATTCACCACGTTTTATTTGCTCTGCAATAACTGAAATTGATTTTGTAATTACTCTTTTAAATCTACCTGTAAAATATTTATACCTATTACTACTATTTAAAATTGAATTTCTATCCTCTTGTAATTTAACATTAACTAATTCATCTACAATTTTTCTACATTTATCTCTATTTAACTCTGCCCATGAAATCTCTTCACGTCTCACTTTGTTCGTAAAATTATCTAATATCTCATGCATGAAACTACCTAAATCCGGTGCAGAAAACTCATATATTTTTCTATCTCTTGCCTTTAGTCCATACTTAACAAAATAAGAGAATGGACATCCTGCATACTGCTCTAATCTAGATACATTAAACCTAAGCTCACCAAATTTATTTTCATAAAGTGGAATAAGCTTCTCTCTTGAAACCTCGTTTTCTAAGTTTGTATAATTTATACCATCAAATATACTTCTAGCTTTATCATTGAATGCTTCTCTAGTTGTAAACCATTTATAGACTTCTGCCCAGTATTCCTCAATTTCTATATCGTCTGCTTGTTTTCTAAGTGCTAATACAAGTTCATTAAATGTAGATATTGGTGTTGTTATTTTTTTATACTCTTTATCTAGAGATTCAATTATTTCACTTTCTTCTTTCAATTTACTTAATACCCTCTTTAATCTTGGTACAATTATTGAAGCTCTTAATGACTTTCCTTCAAAATCTGCCATAGGGTAAGTAATCATCATTCTTTCACTTGCAATAGTAAGTGCTGTATAAACCATATATTGTTCTTCAAAAGCCCTTGCCTTTGTTGTTGATGCTAAATCTACATCAATTCCTTTAAGGGTATCTCTATCTCTATCTGAAATTATTCCCTCTTCTTTTGATGCTGATGGTAATACTCCATCATTTACCCCTACAATATATAGCGATTTAACTTCACGCCCTTTAACCCTTGCTATATCTCCAATATTAACTTGGTCTAATGCAACTGGTATTACACCAATTTCCTTGCTTTCAAATCCTGAATTAATAACCTTATAAAAATCCTTTATGGATATCTTATCTTCTCCCATTACTTCAACAGCCTGGTCTAGTATCTCCATAATAATCTCTGGAACTTGCTCATATTCTTTAACTTTTCCCTCAAGACCTAATTCCTCAAAGCTTTTAATCCATCCCTCTATCTTATTAAATATCTGTAACTCTACTAAGAATTCATAAATAGCTGTACAAATATCTATAACCTTTTTCTTTCCCTTTATTTTATTATGGAAAGTTATTAAAGGCTCTCTTACGTACTCCATAGCCTCTTTTATTTCAAGTTCTTCATTTGAGATTTCTTTAATTTCATCAAAAAATCCATCATTAACTTCTTCTGTAGTCCACTTATATCCCTTTATTCCATTTGCTAAAACATAATTTTCAAGCTTATCAACAAACTCTCTATCAATATTTATAAGCCCACTTTTTAAATATTTAAATACACTTTCATAAGACCAATTTGTAATTGAAATCTCCAAAGCTGACATTATAAGTATTACTGCTGGATTGCTTAAAACTTGTATCTTCTTATCTAAAAAATATGGAATATTATATTGCTCAAAAATAACAGATACAATCTTTTCATAATCATTTATATTTCTACATATAACAGCTATATCCTTATATCTTAAATTCTTATCTCTAACTAATGAAACAATATCCTTAGCTATAGTATCAATTTCATCATAAGTGTTGTTAGCTCTATACATTCTTATACCATTTAAATTTTCATTATAAATTTTAAATGGATATGTGAAAAAATGCCTTTCTAAATGTGCAAGTTCCTTTGAATCTCTAAATCTATACGGAACACCTTTATTTAAATCTACTGGTTCTAAATAGCCTATATTATTCTCTTCCATCATTTTTACAACTCTATTTTCAGTGCTTTTTATAGCATTAAAAATATCAGTTATATCCTCACCCTTATTACCTGTATTTTCACTACATAAGGTTATGTTTATCTCCTTAGCCTTCTTAGACAGTTCCCTTATTATCTCTAACTGTTGTGGCGTAAATGTAGTAAACTCATCAATCCAAATTTCTGCACCTTCGTATAAGTTACACTCTTTAAGCTTCTTAGCTAATATAGTTAACTCATCATCACCATCAATAACCTTTTTCTCAATTCTATTATTATATTCATCAAAAATATTAGCTAAATCAATTAACTTATCTTTTAAATCTTTTTCTTCAACCTTTTCTACACTATCTAACAATATTTCCTTGGAAATATTATATTTTTTAAACTCTGTTATAGTTTTAGATATAATATCAACAAAACCTTGCTTCTTAGATATACGATTAAAGTAAGATAGCTCTTCCCCCTTTTCCTGAAGCAATTTATAAATAAGCATATTCTTTCCTTCATCTTTAATAATCTTGTGAACTCTTCCACCACATTCATCAAAGACTCTGTTTCCCATTCTCTTAAAGCTTAAAACCTCTGCTCTAAGCAATGCCTTTTCTCCAGCTAAGCTTAGTAAATCCTTCTCACGTTGGAAGGTATACTGTTCTGGTACTATAACTATTAATTTATTATTTTCATTATTTTTTATCTTTTCTTTTATTTGATTAAGACAAAAAGTACTCTTTCCACTTCCTGCTCTTCCATAAACAAATCTAATTCCCATAAAAAAACTCCTTTTTTTATTACTTATCTTAATTATAACCCACTCTTAAATTTTTATCTTCATTACAAAAACTTTTTGTCTTCTACTTAAATTTAAATTTTTACATAAAAAAAAGGAAGGTCTGACCCCTCCTATAAACGTTAATACTTGTCATCTATATCATTATTCTTTTTAAATGGATTTTTTCCACCACAAATCGTTTTTCCACCAAAAGCCATAAGAACTAATCCTATAATTAAAAGCCCTACATTTATTCTTGCAAAAAAGTTTTGTGCCTTCAATAATAATACAATTCCAATAGCAAAAGCTGTTGTATTCCAAAACTTTATACCATTTAAAAGCATATCAACAGCCATTGGAATTATAATTAGCAATGTCCACCACCCTCTAAAAAGTTTAAAATCCCAAAATCCTAATGCCGCCCCAAGTACAGCAATTCCTATCACTAAAAATGCTCCACCTTGCAAAATATTAGCTAATACTCTCTTCATTTTTTCATATACCCCTTTTATCTATTCAAATTTTCATCATAGCCCAATATATGTATTTTATTATAAAATCATCATTTATATCAACTTTTATTTTATTTATATTCAAATAAAAAGATTTAGAAATTAAATTCTATTTTTAATTTTGAGTATAAAAAAACACTTAACAAAAAAGTTAAGTGTTTTTGGCGGAGAATCCGGGATTTGAACCCGGGCGCCAGTTACCCGACCTACGCCCTTAGCAGGGGCGCCTCTTCAGCCACTTGAGTAATTCTCCATGTGCCTTCTTTTAATAAAATTAAAATGGCGGAGAGATAGGGATTCGAACCCTAGGTACCCGTGAAGGTACGCCGGTTTTCAAGACCGGTGCCTTAAACCAAACTCGACCATCTCTCCGTATTCAAGACATTTATTATTATAGCAACCACCTTTTTCATTGTCAACATTTTTATAGAAATTTTTTTTATTTTTTTAATAGATTCACTCTTTTTCACTACATTAATCCGTCTTCACTAATCTATATGCACCTCTCCCTTCTTAATTATTACTAATATATACCAATAAAATTTAACCATCAGTCTAAAATCCCAAACTATTATCTTTATTACTTCTAAATTATCAACTTTAAAATTTTATTTAACGATAAAATTTATCGCCAGATAAATTTTGAGTCTCTCAAAAACTCTTAACTCTAACCTATTACTTCTTAACTCCCCCCAAATTTGCTTGCAAATCCCCCACAATTCTAAATTTTTAATTTTTAATTCTTAATTCCAATCATTTCTATTGAATAAGAATAATTAGTAAAAATTTTATTTTTATTAATAATTGCTATTGAACAATATTTAAAACTGTGTTATATTATTAACAAATATATCAGACTGTTTATGTCAACATTAACCTAGTGTTAATACGAATCGCATCGTTGGCATATCAGTCATAAAAAGGAGATTTTAATATGAAAGTAGTAGTAGTAGGTTGTACTCACGCAGGTACAGCAGCAATCAATAATATTAAAGCACTTCACCCTGAAAGTGAAGTTACTGTTTATGAAAGAAATGATAATATTTCATTCTTATCATGTGGTATCGCACTACATGTAGCAGATGTTGTTAAAGATCCTCAAGGTCTTTTCTACAGTTCTCCAGCTAAATTAGCTGAAATGGGTGTTATTACAAAAATGCAACATGACGTTACAAACGTTGATATTGCTAATAAAAAAGTTACTGTTAAAAACCTTTTAACTGGTGAAGAATCAGTTGATACTTATGATAAATTAGTTTTAACTCCTGGTTCATGGCCAATAGTTCCAAGAATCGAAGGGATTGATTTAGAAAATATAGTTCTTTCTAAAAACTATAACCATTCACAAGTAATTATAGAAAAAGCTAAAAACGCTAAAAATGTTATAGTTATTGGTGCAGGTTATATTGGAGTTGAACTTGCCGAAGCATTCGAAATTTTAGGTAAAAATGTTACTTTAATTGATGCTGAAGAAAGAATCATGAGCAAATATTTAGACGAAGAATTCACTTCTAAAGCAGAAGATGCTTTTAAATCACATGGAATAAATGTTGTAACTGGTGAATTAGTTCAAAAATTTGAAGGTGAAAATGGTAAAGTTTCAAAAGTTGTAACCAATAAAGGTTCATATGAAGGTGATTTAGTTATCCTTTGTATTGGATTTAGACCAAACACTGAATTAGTTAAAGGTCAACTTGATATGCTTCCTAATGGTGCAATCAAAATTGATGAATATATGAGAACTAGTAACCTAGATGTTATGGCTGCTGGAGACTGTTGTGTTGTTAAATACAATCCTGCACAAGAAGATAGATATATTCCTTTAGCTACTAATGCTGTAAGAATGGGAACTTTAGTTGCAAGAAACTTAGTTAAACCAACACTTAAATACTTAGGAACTCAAGGAACTTCAGGAATAAAAATCTATGAGCACAACATTGCTTCAACTGGAATGACTGAAACAATTGCAAAAGCTACTACAAACTATAATGTGGCTTCAGTTACTTATAAAGATAACTTCAGACCTGAATTTATGCCTACAAATGCAGAAGCTCTTGTTAAATTAGTATTTGATGCTGATACAAGAAGAATTCTTGGTGGACAAATAGTTTCAGATTATGATTTAACTGAACTTATGAATACATTATCTGTTGTTATTCAAAATAATATGACTGTTGAAGAATTAGCTGTAACAGACTTCTTCTTCCAACCACATTACAATAAACCTTGGGGCTTATTAAATGCAACTGCATTAAAAGCACTATAAAATTTAAAATCCCTAATAAATTAGATCCCTCAAATCTAAATAACATTATAAATAGACAGACAAGATAGAATTATCTTGTCTGTTATTAAATTAGCTTGACTTTTATCAAACTATATCGTATTATTACGATATAGTGATTTTATTCAAAGAGGTGATATTTATGTTTTCTTTTTTAAAAAAAGATTTTGATGTTGTAAATGTAAATGATATTGATCCAATATTATCTAAGATTGATTTAATTGATGTTCGTGAAAAATCGGAATATCAACGTGGACATAAATAACCCGGATAAATTTTTAAAAACAGATAAAAAATATTATATAATGTGCCAATCTGGTGGTAGAAGCAAAATGACTTGTTCAAAACTTAACAAATTAGGTTTTGATATAGTTAATGTTTCTGGTGGATTTGGTTCTTATTTAGGTAAATATAAAGCATAAAGGAGAAATAAAAAATGAGTAAAGTTTTAGAATTTCATGATCAAGGATTTAACTGTGCAGAATCTATTATAAAAACTGTAAATGAAGAGAAAGGTCTTAACATTCCAGTAGCACTTGGAACTCCATTTGGGACAGGAATGTCTACTGGAAATACTTGTGGTGCTATTGTAAGTGCTCTTATGATTATTGGTGCTGAAAAAGGAAGAGAATCAAGTGATGAAAAAAATGATACTAGAGTAGTTACAAAAAAATTAGTAGATGCTGTTATGGAGAAATACGGAACTATTAAATGTATTGATTTAAAGAAAAGTGGAACTTCTTGTGATGATATTATTGAGTTCGCTTATGAAAAAGTAACTGAGTTAGTTTAAATATTATTTTTAATCCCCTTAACAAAATTGTTTTTGTTAAGGGGATTTTTATGTTAAAAAAACGGCTTTTTATTCCTTATTATTCCAATAATATTTTTTTCATAAAAAAACACCTAACAAATGTTAAGTGTTTTGGCGGAGAATCCGGGATTTGAACCCGGGCGCCAGTTACCCGACCTACGCCCTTAGCAGGGGCGCCTCTTCAGCCACTTGAGTAATTCTCCATAATTTGTAATTTTATTTTTGGATAAAAAAAATGGCGGAGAGATAGGGATTCGAACCCTAGGTACCCGTGAAGGTACGCCGGTTTTCAAGACCGGTGCCTTAAACCAAACTCGACCATCTCTCCGTTTCATTACAAAAATTATTATATCAACTCTCTATAGGTTTGTCAACACTCTTTCAAAATTTTTTTTTATAATTTGAAAAAGTCATCAAAAGCCTTTGATTTAGCGCTTTTGATGACTTTTCTTACATTTTAGTTTTTCTTTTTTTTATTCCTATATATAAAATACATAGAATTATTGTTATCGCTGAAATGCTAACTCCTAAATATAATCCTTCTGGTGTAAATTCAACTCTTATATTATAAACACCTTTATTTAGTTTTAGTGTTGTTATTGCACCTAATCCCTCTTCATAATTATGTGGTTTTCCATTTACATAGACTTTCCAACCTTTATTATATGGAATTGTTGTATATAACACTTCATTATCATTTTTTACATTTACAGTTCCTTCTAACATTCTATTTGAGAAAGATGTTATATTAAGCTCTTGCTCTTTTAAAATATTATATATTTCACTGTAGTTATCTAAGTTTAAATAATATAACTCATTATTATCTATTACAAATCTATTATCTTCTAATTCTACTTTAATTTTTACTCTTTCGCCCTCTTTAAACTTACCAATTCCACTTACTTTATAGTTATAGTAAGAATATGGTGTTAGAAGCTTTCCATTTACATAAATGTTAGCTTGATATCTTTCACCACTCTGCAAGAATAAATACATAGGATAATCATTTTGAGCATTAAAGCTTATTGTAAAGCTTGCATTTTTGTTATTGTTTTTCTTTGTAAATACTCTTCTTTGACCACTTTTAGCTTGTGTTACATTATTTAATTCTATTTTATAATCATTTACTCTGTAATATGATTTTAAATTTGTATTACTCATTTTTTGCAATAATTCATTTTGATTTTCAAATGGATTAGTATTTCCTATCACATTAACACCTAATGCTTTAGAATTCACCATAAATCCTAAATCTAAATAATATTGGTTTTCATAAACATATAATCCTTTACTTTCTCCTACATACTTATATCCAGGAATATATGTTTTTTCTTCAGATAAAACATACTTTAAATTTAATAATGAATTTGCTGTAAGTACTGAACCTGAATCGTATATAGTCCATACATTATTATCAAGGAATCCCATACCGTTTATAAACTTTCTAGTAGAAACCTTATATACTGAACTAAAATGACTTATTCCTCTATAATTTAATAACATTGGATCATTTATATTAAAATAAAAATTCTTTTCTAATCTATAAAATCCCTTGTCTGTATTTTCAATTTCATTCATTACAGTTCCAACATTCTGCAGATAATATTCAACATTCTTTCTACTTGCATATGGTAAATTACTAAATGTGCTATATCCATTTAATCCAAGCTCTGCAAATGAAATTATTGCAATCACTATTAGCACAGCATTTTCACCTATCCCTTTTGATATTAGTAATAGCCCTATGCAATATATTACAACTAATATAAAGCTAATAACCATTAAATATCTTGGAGAATGATAGTAGTTTCTTTTGTAGAAGAATATTGTTGTAAGTAAAAATACTAATACTACTATTCCACTATTTATTAAGTTAATTCCCTTAACTTGCTTAAAGCTCTTATATGCAATAAATATCATAAAGAAACTAAATATAAATGTAAATCTATATGGGAATCCTGCTGGTTTATTAAATCCATGCCAAATATAATTAACTTTATTTATATATAAACTTAAAAATAAAATTAAAAACATTGCCATCGCCATTACTTTTTCAAACATTTTTATTCTTCTATTCAAGAAAAATAAGAAAACTAAAACAGCCACAAATAATCCTGCATAAACACTTGGAAGTCCATTTAAAACTCTATCGTCATTCATTCTATTTACATAAAACTTTGATAGAAAGCTCATTATTGAAAACTCTGTTCCTAACTTAACCTTAAAGAAAGCAAATTCAGATTTTCCTCCCTGTAATGCGTATATTGTAGGTATTATAGTTATAGCACTCGCTATCCCCGAAATAATGGAGCAGCAAATAAAGGTTCTTATCCTGCCTAATACGTACTTTCCACCTTTTTTCTCTTCATACATCTTATATATTATTAAGTAAATAAAATATAGTACTGAGAATATACAAATCATAAAACCAATATAAAAATTAGTTATTATAGCTAATGAAAGAGTTATTACATACATCCTCTTCCTTTCATTATTAATAATCTTATTTATTCCAACCATTACAAGTGGTAGCAGGTAGACTCCATCAAGCCACATAATATTGCTTTGATATACTACAACAAATCCTATAAGCGAGTATGCTGTTGAGAAAATTAAGCTTTTATATTTATTTTCTTTAAAAGTATATCTCAAGAAATAATTAAAAGTTATACCACATGTTCCAATCTTTAAGATTGTAATTAATAAAATTGCTTCTGTAATCATGTCCTTAGGAAATAATAATACTATAATATTAAAAGGACTCATTAAATAATATGTTAATATTCCAATCATATTACCACCAAGACCCTTAGTAAACGAATATAATAATCCCCCATTCCCTAAAATAGCATTTCTAAATTCACTAAAATAACTTACATATTGCCCCTGTAAGTCTCTATACAAAATAGTCTTATCACCAAAAGGAAATATTCCTGTAAAGTAATAATCAACTATTAATATACTTACTGGTATTAAAAATGCTAACACATAAATTATATGTTTTTTTCTTTTGCTTTCCATTTTTCCTCCTATATTAAATAAATCTTAGTAAAATTTTCTTTTTTATGTATATAGTAGATTTCTATATACTAAGTTAGTATACACTAATTTATTGCTATCTTCCTCTAAATGGTATATAATTATCAAAAATTTATATTTTAAAGGAGCACTTTATGAACCTATATATTTCTGATTTAGATGGAACACTTCTAAATTCTGATGCTGAACTTTCAGCTTATACTACAGATAAAATAAATGAATTAATTAAAGAAACTAACATAAATTTTTCAATAGCAACAGCAAGAACTCCAGCAACGGTAGTTCCTCTTCTAAAAAATCTTAACTTAGAGCTTCCAATCATTGTTATGAATGGAACTGCTATGTATAGCCTACAAAAAGAACAATATATCCACTATAATAACATTCCTCAAAACTCTATTATTGACATAAAATCTATTTTAGATACACACAATTTATCATATTTTACTTATACATTAAAAAATAATCATATATATGCTTATTTTCAAAATCCAAATGAATTTCAAGAAAAATTTATAAAAAGTCGTATCGGCAGTCCTTTAAAGACTTTTTTAAATGAAAAAGCTCCAACAGATATGGATACATTATACTTCTTTGCAATGGACACAAAAGAAAGAATACTATCTGTCTACGAGAAAATTTCAAAACTTGAAAATATATCTGCCTATGCTTATGAAGATGTATATGAAGATAAAAACTATCTACTAGAAATCTTCAGCCACAAATCATCTAAAGCAAAAGCTATTAAACGATTAATGGACGAGCATAACTTCACTAATCTTACAGTATTTGGTGATAATTATAATGATATTCCTATGTTTGAAATGGCAGAAAATAAAATTGCAGTAAAAAATGCAGTTCAGAAGCTAAAAGAAATGTCCACTAAAGTAATAGATTCCAACAATAATGATGGTGTAGTAAAATATTTAATAGAAGATATGAAGAAAAGATAGAGATTTTAACCTCTATCTTTTCTTATTTCATCTAATGCTATCTTAATTTCACTTAAGTCCTTCTTTAATGCTTCATTCTCTTCCTTATCTGATAACCTGTTATAGACTAATATAGTAATTACTACAACACTTACCATCCAAAAATACCCTAGCCTATCTCCTAAAAATGTCATCACAAAAGTTACACAAGTTGCAATACATATAGCTGTACCCAATTTCATACCCTCACCCCTTAACACTTTTATTGTACCATATAATTCCAAAAAAAAAAAATAAACTAGGTAGTTTATTTTTCTACCTAGCTTATATAAATAATTATTTTATTACATCTACACCCATATATCTTTTTAATGCATCTGGTACTCTTATAGTTCCATCTGCATTTTGATAATTTTCTAATATAGCTGCAACTGTTCTTCCAACTGCAAGTCCTGAACCATTTAATGTGTGTACAAATTGTGGTTTAGCTTTTGGATCTTCTTTATATTTAATGTTAGCTCTTCTAGCTTGGAAATCTTCAAAGTTTGAACAACTTGAAATTTCAACATATCTATTGTAGCTTGGCATCCAAACTTCTAAGTCATATTTTAATGCTGCAGTAAATCCTAAATCACCTTTACAGATTCTAACCTTTCTGTATGGTAATCCAAGCTCTTCTAATACTGATTCTGCATCTCTAACTAATTTATCTAATTCATCATATGAATCTTCTGGCTTACAGAACTTAACTAATTCAACTTTATTGAATTGGTGTTGTCTTATAAGTCCTCTAGTATCTCTTCCTGCTGATCCTGCTTCTGCTCTGAAACATGCTGAGTAAGCTACATGTTTAACTGGTAATTCTGCACCTGCTAAAACTTCATCTCTATACATATTAGTTACAGGAACCTCTGCAGTTGGAATTAAGAAGAATCCATTGTTTTCTACTTTGAATGCATCCTCTTCAAACTTAGGTAATTGACCTGTTCCAGTCATACTTGCTCTGTTAACCATGTATGGAGGTAATATTTCAACATATCCATGATCATCTGAATGTTTATCCATAAAGTAGTTTAATACTGCTCTTTCAAGTCTTGCTCCCATACCTTTGTAGAAAGTAAATCTTGAACCAGCAACTTTTCCACCTCTTTCAGCATCGATGATATTTAAGTCTAATCCTAAATCCCAATGTGCTTTTGGTTCACCATCAAACTTTGGAGTTTCTCCCCAAACCTTCATTTCAACATTATCCTCATCAGTAGCTCCTTCTGGAACTTGTGGATTTGGAATGTTTGGTATTCTTAACATAATATAATCAATTTTTTCATTTACTTCTGCAAGCTTCACATCATGCTCTTTTATCTCATTACCTAATTCTTTCATTTCAGCCATTATAGGTGCAACATCTTCACCAGCTTTTTTTAACTTAGGTATTTCAGAAGAAACTTGGTTTCTTTTGCTTTTTAAAACTTCAACCTCAACTAATATATTTCTTCTTTCCTCATCAAGAGATACTAATTCATCTATAATAGATACATCAAAGTCTTCTCCTCTATTTGTAAGTGCTAATTTAATTTCTTCTGGGTTGTTTCTTATTCTTTTTAAATCTAACATTTCACTATGTCCTCCTTAATAAATTTCAAATTTTGAGTATAAAAAAAAGTCCTTCCCCCTAAAAAGGGACGAAAGACTCCGCGTTGCCACCCTAATTGATAAAATATATAACTATCTTATCCTCTTAATAAATTAACGGTTTCCCGTACTGCTTGAATTCACAGTCCCTTAAAGGTAGATTCATAATAACTATAACTATCAGTTTTCACCAAACACTGACTCTCTTAAAGTATAATTAAAATTACTTAGCCTTCTCATCGGTTTTTATATTCAAATATATATTTAATATATATTACTTCTAATGAAGTTGTCAATATTTTACCATATTTTTTACAATAAATATATCTACACTTATTTTTCTATTCTTTTAGTACAAACAATATCTATCCCTGTATTTAATATATTCTTACAAATCGTATCTCCAATATCAATAGGAACATTTGCGTAAAGCCTACTAATTACCTTAGATAATTCTCTCCACAAAGCTTTATCTACAGGCTCAGTACTTTTTACAGATACAACTCTATGCTTATTATCACCTTTCACTCTAACTATACTTGTAAAAACATCCTTATTCATCTCTCTTCACCTTCTCATATTTTTTTCAAACTCTACACAAACTGATTAATGTTTAATTAGCTAAAACTCTTTTTAACTATAAATCCAAAAGTAGCTAGCTCCATTATTCTTTACACTTCATCAAATTCTTTTATTCTACCACATACAATTTTAGATTCCTTTGTATCCTTAACTATATCAATAAAATTCTTATCCATTTCCCTTGCAAGTATGCTCATAATCTTTCTTGTACAATATGAACCATGACAACTTCCAAAGCCTGCCCCTGTTCTCTTCTTAACACCTTCTAATGTTCTAGCACCTAAAGGTCTTCTTATACAATCTACAATCTCACCTTCGCTTATATAATTACATGCACAAATAATATTTCCATATCTTTTATCAAGCTTTATAACTTCATTTGCTTCATCTGTACTAAGCTCTCTAATTCTATATGAATCTCTCTTCTTATCTATAAAATTCTTCTTAAGCGTTGCATTTAAATTACTTACAATTCTATCCTTTATGCTTAAAGCTATTGCCGGGGCAATAGTCATTTTCCCGTAATGTTTTCCAGTTACTCTAATATAACCATCCTCTATATCACTATCATCTATAAGAACCTCATCCTTCTTATAAACCTCTCTAACCATATCACTTACATTACATTTTTTTAATTTAGGCAATACAAGATTAGTGATTTCAATGCCCTTATCAACATTTAATTTTTCAGTATACTTAATACAAACCATTGTGTCACCATCAACCATAGGTGAACTTATAATGAAAGTATTCTCATCAATTACCTTTGTTATTATCTTACTTAGGTTCTTCTCAACCTTTCCCTCAGTAAATAAATAATTCATGCTTTTTCTAACACCATTATCTTCTTCTATAACCTCTAAATCACTTTTATCTTCCCCAATATATATTTCATCTGGAATTGTATTAATAACAAACTTACATTTAAATTTATTTTTATTTGTAGTAACATCAAAACCTTTTCCAATTTTTTTAATGTCTATTACCTCTTCTTCTAATCTAAAATTTACACCATTATCAGCAGCTACTTCAGCATAAGCAATAGCTAAATCATATGGTGCTATTATCGCTGTATTTCTTGAATATAACGCACTTTTATAATCACCTACAAGCTCTGGTTCAATTTCCTTAATTCTTTCTTTATCTATTAATTCTACATTAAGAATTCCTCTATTTTTTGCAATAGAATACATCTTTCTAATTTTACTATCTTCATTTTCATCTAATGATAATCTAAGAGAACCTATTTTTCTATACGGAATATTAAACTTCTCACAATTTTCTTTTATAAGTTCACTTCCAATATTCTCAAGCCCTGCCATAAGCGCATTAGATGTTTCAGAACCATCATAAACAATAGCTGTATTTACCACTGATATATCATCTGCTACATCATATCCTTTTTCTATAACTGCTATATTTAAATTGTACTTCGATAACTCATATCCTACAGCACAACCTACAATTCCTCCACCAAGAATCAAAATATCATAATCCATTTAAAACTCCTCCCAACCTTCTAAAACTTTAAATCTTAAAACAATACTATTATCAAACTCTATAGCCTATATCAACATGCCTTTCTTTTTTAATTCTAATTTTATCAATTCAATACTTTCCTTATCTTCAGCTGATATAGTATGCATATGAATTCCATTCGTTAAAGTTGATAATGGCAATGTTTTCTCTCTATCATATTTATCTAAAAATTTATCTATCTCATTTAAATTTTTAACCATTATCATCCCTTTAATCTCTCCATATAAGGAATGAGTCACAATAACATCCTCAACTATTCCACCATACTTCACTACAATTTCTAACTCTTTTCTCATATCTTCATTTTTATGCTTTACAACAATGATATCTTTAAATATATTCTTTTCACTTCTAAAGGTATATCCATCTGGCGTTGCAATAATCTCTTCTCCACTTGCTCTTATTATTGCTATATCCTTAACTATTACTTGTCTTGTTACTCCATAATGCTCTGCTAAATCCACACCTTTAAGTGGCTTTTCACTTTCATATATTCTCTTTACAATATCAATTCTTCTTTCTTTCGACTTCATACAAATTCAACAATGCTACATATAGCACTGCTCCCTTTCACCCACCTTTTTTAAAATCTATTCTTACAAAAATACATCATTTACTTTTAATTTAAATCATCACTTTCTTTGATAATTTTCAAATATATATTATCCTCTAAGACTAATCTCTCATGATGCTTTTCTATAACTTTTAAAAACTCATTATCATACCCTTCGACCTTTTTTAAAAGCATCACGCTCTTTTTAGCATGATTATAATATGAGTCTATTCTTTTTATATTACAGTATTTTCTCAATTTTCCCTTACTTAATCTATCTAAAATAACTATTATAGATTTATCAATCACATTTAATGGATATTCAGATTTTCCCACATCATGTAACAATGCTATCTTACATAATCTTGCTTTATTAAGTTCTTTTTCTCTATACTGCTTCGCAATTTTAATTGCATCTTTACATACTCTTATGGAATGATGTTGTTCTGATACCCTTAATTTTTTAAATAATTCAATTTCATCTTTATTTAAGTATTTTTCTATAAATGCAGAATCAACTTCTTTAAATGAAGTTATTATAGCCCATATAAACTGCTTTACTCTATACATAAACAATTCTCCTTTTTTTCATTAAGTATATAATAACATTATCTATATAGTATATCAATTTTCTAATAAACAAAAAAAGCCATGAACTTACGTTCATGGCTTCCACCTTTTGGTGGAGATAAAGAGATTCGAACTCTTGACCCCCTGCGTGCAAGGCAGGTGCTCTCCCAACTGAGCTATACCCCCAAAATGGTGGACCTTCAGGGACTCGAACCCCGGACCTACCGGTTATGAGCCGGTTGCTCTA
>NZ_JBOFRG010000240.1:0-2881 GCF_051650885.1 Clostridium sp. | reverse complement strand
TCTTTGCAAGTAACAGTATTAAAGTTGCGAATAATTGCATTCGAAAAATACAACATATAAAACTAGAGATGCCCTGGGCAGATCAGTATCAGGGCCAATAATGGATTAATGGATCAATATAGGCTAATATTTAGCTGATCAAAATCCGATCTGACCTTTACTGTGTTAGGTCCAAATCAGCCTGCTGCTGTTGCAGCGCTGCTCTGCTTTACCTCAGCCAAACAGATTTTAACCTCAATTTTATGTCTCAGAAAAGATTTCAGAAATGCTTCTGGTAAAGTCCAAAAAGGGAGAAAACACAAATGAGCTGCTGATTGAGATTATGCACCAGATTGCCTCAGAGTAAGTACAAAAAGCAAAAGTGCTCAGCTGTCACGGAGATGGTTCGGTTGTGATCACGTGATGCAAGTAAGGGCGCCCCAAAACTGAGCTAGTTAGTGAGATAGAGCCAGGAGTCTTTTAATTAGAAAATAACAATAGACAAAATGTTCCTGTAACTTGTCACCTGTCTTTTAAACACTCAGATCCTTAACAGACAAATAAATGCATACTTCAGAATTTACCCACCAGGGAATAAAGAGAATAGATGGCCAAAGGAAGGCAAATGCTGATGACCATCAACCTTCTGACTGTCACATAAAGGAGATAGATTTCAGACTCGTTAGGTTATCAGTGTAAAGTCGTGGTGGCCTGGGGTGATGCTGACATGATCGTGAAAGTTGTTGCTTAAACTGCTGCAGTTGTTACGTGAAGGTGCCGTTATTGTAGAAATCTTCAGAGGGAGACCTGTTAGACACGGAAAAGCAGCATGTTGCTATGTGTGTAGTTAACATTGTGTTATCAGTGTTACCCGCTACAGCCATGAGGTACAAAAATACTCTACAGCCATAATGCAAAATATTCCACACAGAAGAACAGGAATTGGCAGCTGAAGGTGGAAGATTTGATGTGGAAGTGAATTGGAATCGGGAGGATCGGAGCGACAGAGGTGTGATTCATGGCACAATTAAAATAAAAACAGTATGAAACTAGAAAAATATTTAGGTAAGGAATGTGCATTAGATCCATCATGTTAATTGTCCACAGGGTTATCACACCGATTTGTATCCAGATGTTTCACTGACTTGAGGTACAGGAGCATCGGTCTGGGATGGCTGTGCTGTCCCCTGCACCCTTTGCTCCACCTGTTTGATGTCCCTTTGGGGGGTGGAGTCTGATAAATCCAGTTGTTGAACCATCTGCATATTTTATCTCAGTTTACAGAATGTGCTCTCTGCTTCCTTGACATTTATTGCAACAAAATGTTTACATTAAGCTGAACTGTTAACCACCATTTTAGCATGAAAATGAATTAAAATAAACTACATGTCTGTATGTTATGTTTAGCAGTGACTGAGAAACACTGCCTGGCTGCACTCCAAACACCCAGATAAATGCAACCTTTACAGGAGGGAATCATTAACTGTCCATGACTTGTCTTTGGTTGCACATATCTGTCCCTCTTTGGAGACCTTTACCAATAATCATATTGTCACAACACACGAATCGCTTTTCATATCTGATCTGGAAAACTACGAACATCAGCTAATGCTAGCATTAACGTTGGGTCAGCACAAACAGCAAATAAATAACAGAAATACGAAACAAAATAAAGTAAAAAGGTATGAAGTAAGAACTTCACGAGCATTTTCTAGATAAACAGACTCCATTCCTGAAATATCTAAACAGTACCACCAGCTTCTTCTTTCTTTCTTTGCCTCATATTCTTTATTCCAAATGTTCTATCTTCTATGTTTGTTTTTATTCTCTGCTATCTCTTTGTTACACAGTCAAATATTGATATTTCTTACATTTAAAAGTCGCATTGAAGGGAAGAGAGAGAGAGAAGCAAATTAAGTCAAATGTCACTTTTAACCGCAGTGTACTGCACACCTCCCGAGCTGCTGCACAATCAGCAAATTAAGAAAATGTACCTTTAAAAGCTGCAAGACCACATTGACCTGCAGGAATTTTACATGCAAAGTTTGATGCTTTGCGCTTTGCATATTAAGCTGCTTCTGAAGAAATGAAGGCGTGAAGGACATCACAACAGCAGACTGCATCAGCAGGAAAGACACATGTTCACTTGTTTGATTTGACATCTCTATATTTAACATATATAAGAGAACATCTTCTATATCATTTCAGGCTGTTTTTAATTATTCTTTCTGCTGTTACACCTGTTACCTGTGTATAAAACACAAACGTTTTCAGCGTGATGACTGTTTTCTTATTTCTTATAAATATAAGGTCTCTGGTGGTGTCTTTTTTTATCTTATTGTCATTCTCCAATATTGTTTATCTGCCAGCTATTATTTAATAAAACAAACTCTAAATTCTTTAGATGTGATGTGAGGCTAGATTAAATTGGGTATGTGCTGGTAATATAATAATAAACTTTATTTATAGAGCACTTATCAAAACAAAGTACAAAGTGCTTCACAGAGAGAAATAAAATACCACAGTGAATGATAAAACACATAAAAATAAAACAGTTCAGGTAAGATCAGGATCTGCTTTCAGATAAAACTGTGTTTTGAGACGAGACTTAAACGAAGACTCTGACTCAGAAAACTTCCAGAGCCTCGGGGCCCTGATGGCCAAAGCTCTGTCCCCCTTAGTTTCCATCCTGGACTCAGGATCAGACAGGAGACCCCTGCCCGAAGATCTCAGACTACTAAGTAAAGTACAAGTACCTCTAAAATGCACCTAAGTTAGTCCGGCCTCCACAGCCTGACAGGTGATCAGCGAGCACCTGGTGACACGGTGTTAATAAACATATTGAGGATTAGCAGATGCTGACAGTGATGATGATGATGATGATGATGACGATGACGTCATT
>NZ_JBOFRG010000239.1:0-1092 GCF_051650885.1 Clostridium sp. | reverse complement strand
GCATTTCAATTCTATCTGGGTTGTTTTTCTTGTTCTTCATTGAGTTATAGTTTCTTTGTTTACACTCTGTGCATGCTAAAGTTATTTTTACTCTCACGATGTGCACCTCCAGTTTGATTATATATTCTAAGAGACCTATTGTCCTCTTACTGTCTTTTAAAATGTGATTTTTGAATTACCTTCACACATTATCACATATTTAAGGAACTGTCAATATTCTATTCTTTTTAAAGGACTAGGATTCACTAAAAACCTAGCCCTTTATTCAAATTTAGAGATTATTTACTAAAAATTAAGCTAATACTTTAGTAACAACTCCTGAACCTACTGTTCTTCCACCTTCTCTGATTGCGAATCTTAATCCTTCGTCCATTGCGATTGGATTAATTAATTCAACTACCATGTCGATGTGATCTCCAGGCATAACCATTTCCATACCTTCTGGTAATTTGATTGATCCTGTTACGTCAGTTGTTCTGAAGTAGAATTGTGGTCTGTATCCATCGAAGAATGGAGTATGTCTTCCACCTTCTTCTTTTTTAAGTACGTATACTTGACCTACGAATTTTGTATGTGGGTTTACTGATCCTGGCTTAGCTAATACTTGCCCTCTTTCGATGTCAGTTCTTTGAACCCCTCTTAATAATGCTCCGATATTATCTCCAGCTTGCGCGTCGTCTAATAATTTTCTGAACATTTCGATTCCTGTTATAACAACTTTTCTAGTTTCTTCTTTTAATCCAACGATTTCAACTTCGTCACCTACGTGAAGGATTCCGCTTTCAACTCTTCCTGTTGCAACAGTTCCTCTACCAGTGATTGTGAATACGTCCTCGATTGGCATTAAGAATGCTTTATCAGTTGCTCTCTCTGGAGTTGGGATGTAGCTATCTACTGCTTCCATTAACTCTTCGATACATTTGATTGAATCAGCATCAGTTGGGTTTTCTAAAGCTTTTAAAGCTGACCCTGTTATTACTGGAATATCATCTCCTGGGAAGTTGTATTCGCTTAATAATTCTCTGATTTCCATTTCAACTAATTCTAATAATTCTTCATCATCAACCATATCAGCTTTGTTTAAGAAAACAA
>NZ_JBOFRG010000238.1:0-39328 GCF_051650885.1 Clostridium sp. | reverse complement strand
TTCTTACCGCTCCTGCAAAGTCTGAAACCATTCCTTTGAATTTTTCTGGCTCTGCTTTGAATTCTTTTCTATTAGTTGCAAATCCGTTGTTTGAAGCTAATTCTTTTAAATGCTCAAACCATTCTTCTTGACTGCTTAACCCATGGTTATAAGACTCTTTATAAACCTTTATAACTTCTTTTGCAGTTTCTAATGATAAAGTTTTTGGAAGTTCTACATCTTCTGCTTTTTCTTTATCAAACTCTTCATCAAAGAAGTAGAAGATTTTTTCTTTAACTTCGTTCCATTTACCAAAGTCTTTTCTTGGTTTTGGACCTTCTTTATCTATATTAAATACTTTTTTCATCATTTCTTCTTTAGCAGATACTAAAGAGTACATTTCTTTGTCAAACTCTTTAGCCCATGCAGTATATCTGTCATAAACTTCAGTAGCTTTCATTTTACAGATAATGTTTTTACTTACATCATGTAATTTAACTATATCAAATAATGCCCCTGATTTACTCATTTTTTCTAATGATACTGGGAATTCATGATAATCAGCATCTGGATTTTCAGCTCTCCATTCTTCAAACCATGAGTTTATGATATTTAAAAGATATTCTATAACACAAACTTCTGGATATCCTTCTTCTCTGTAGTAGCTAACTGCACTTTCTGGGTCTTTTCTTTTTGATAATTTTCTTTTTGAACCATTCTCTGATTTCATTATAGTTGGAACATGTGCATAGTTTGGTCTTTCAAATCCTAATACATCGAATAATTGTAAATGTATTGGTAATGATGAAAGCCACTCTTCTCCTCTTATAACGTCAGTTGTGTGCATTAATGCATCATCAATTGCATGTGCAAAGTGATAAGTTGGAAGTCCGTCAGATTTAATTATAACTATGTCTTGAACATTTTCAGGTAATGCTAATTCACCTTTAATTAAATCTACTATTTCAACTCTATTTTCTTCTTTTCCTGGTGATTTTAATCTTAAGATGTATTCATCTCCAGCTTCTATTTTCTTTATAGCTTCTTCATCAGAAAGATTTCTGTAAACAGCATATTCTCCATAATAACCTGGTGTTATTTTTTCTGCCATTTGCTTTTCTCTTATTTCATTTAATTCTTCTGAAGTACAGAAACAAGGATATGCTAATCCTTTTAAGATTAAATCTTTTGCAAATGCATGATATATTTCTTTTCTTAAGCTTTGTCTATATGGTCCATAAGCACCTTTTGACTCATCTTCTCCTATCATACCTTCATCAAAATCCATTCCAAAGTTATGCATAGTTTGAATTGTATCATCTATAGCACCCTTAACTTCTCTTTTTTGGTCAGTATCTTCTATTCTTAAATAGAAAATTCCTTCACTTTGATGTGCTAATCTTTCATTTATTAATGCTGCATAAACTCCACCTATATGTTGGAATCCTGTTGGACTTGGAGCATAACGAACAACATGTGCTCCTTCTTTTACGTCTCTAGGCTTATACTCATTTGTATAATATTCTACTGTTTTTAATTCATTTGGAAATATTAAATTTGCTAATTTTTGTTTCATCTAATAACACCTTTCTTTTCTATTATTTAGAATACAATCTATAAATAAAAAAATCCCATTCACCCCTACTTTAGGACGAAAAGGGAAACTCTTTTTAAATAAGCTCTTACTATTAATTTAATTACCTTCAATAATTATACCTATTATTAATCTTATTGTAAATATTCATTTCTTGTCATACTTCTAAAATCTACTCATATACATATATTAAGTATTTTTAGGAGGTGATTAAAATTAATAAATCCAAATTATTTTTTTCTATGCTATTAGTTTTCTTATTTGTCTTAAGTAATTCTGCTTTTGCATTTGCAACTAACAACAATTTTATCTTTGATAACACTGAAAATCTAGTTGATGAAACATTAGATACAATTTCTGATAACAATAAAAAAATAATCCAAGGCAAATTTATTAATATAAATCTAAGTAATCCATTAGCAGTATCATCACCACTTTATATAAATAATATTCTTTTAGTTAATAAGGATTACGCTCTTCCAAGCACTTTTAATCCTGGAAATAACAAAGAAATGCTCCAAGCTTTCAATAAAATGAAGGAAGCTGCTAAAAAAGATAATATTTCTATCGATATTGGTTCTAGTTTTAGAAGCTATTCCTACCAAGATAATTTATATAAATCTTATGTAAAATCTGTTGGTGAAAAAAATGCTGATAAATTCTCTGCAAAACCTGGTCATAGTGAACATCAAACTGGGTTAACAGTGGATATTGTAGGCTCTAATCCAACAGAAGCTATAAACTCAAAGTTTGATAATTCAAAAGAAGCTAAATGGCTCCTCCTAAATGCTCATAAGTTTGGATTTATCTTAAGATATCCAAAAGGTAAAGAGCATATAACTGGCTACAAATACGAATCTTGGCATTACAGATATATTGGAGTTTCACATAGCAAATATTTCTATGATAACACTCTTAGTTTAGAAGAATATTTAAATTTAGCATAAAAAAATGAAAGGAAAATATATTTTCCTTTCATTTTTTCAATTTAATTAAATTACTAAAAAAACTTTAGCACAACCCTTGGGGCCAGGTTGTGCTAGCAATAAGCAATAAATAAAAAGGGGGCTATACATCCTTTTATTTATCCTCAGACATATTATATGTTACGTTCCATTTATTTGCAATATCTAGAAATTCTTTTATCATTTTTCAATTTTTTCAATTAAAATTTTGATTATTTCTATTATCTTCTTCCTGTTTTGTTCACACTTTATTAATTTATTAGAAACTTTTTAAATGTTCTATTTCTTCATCAGTTAATTCTCTGTATTCGCCCTCTTCTAAATCCCTGTCTAAAGGTAATCCTCCAAACTCTGTTCTTTGAAGATAAACTACTTTTTTATCCCTAGCTTCAAACATTCTTTTAACTTGATGGAATTTCCCTTCTTGTATAGTTATATTTACTTCTGAACCTTCTTCATCAGTTTTTAAAACTTCAAGCTTAGCTTCCTTACACTCATATCCATCATCTAATGTAATTCCATTTTTAAATGCCTCAACATCTTCTTCGGTAACTTCTTTGTCTATTCTTGCAAAATAAACTTTATCAACATGCCATTTAGGTGCTATCAATCTGTGATTAAGTTCACCATCATTAGTTAATAATAATAATCCTACTGTATCTTTATCTAATCTTCCTACTGGAAATGGTTCAAATGCTTGATGATCAACATGTAATAAATCTACAACTGTAGTGTCTCTATTATCATATGTAGCTGAAATAACTCCATCTGGTTTATTCATCATTAAGTAAATAAACTCTCTATAATATAACTCCTCACCATTTACCTTTATTACAGTTTCATCTGGATTAACCTTCATGTTAGTATCCTTAACTACAACCCCATCAACCTCAACAAAACCTTTTTTAATTAAAATTTTAACTTCTTTTCTACTTCCAAAACCTAAATTTGAAATAATCTTATCTAATCTTTCCATATTCTAAAGCTCTCCTTATGTATTTCAAAACTTTTACTATTTCTTTATTCTAGCATAAAGCTCTTTTTATAACCAATTTTATTTTAATACTATTTTTTTCTATTAAAATAAGCTATACCAAAAATAAATTTGATATAGCCTGTCTTTACATTGTTTTATAGAATTTTAAAACCTTTGGTACATAATTCCTTGTTTCTGCTGGCATTTTATATAAATCCTGTGGGCCTTTAACACCTCTTCTTTGAACTGTTCCTGGACCTGCATTATACGCCATTAATGCCATTTCTACATTTCCCTTATATCTTTTTAAGTGTTTACTAAGTTCCGAAACTCCACCTCTAACATTCTGGTCAATATCAAAAGGGTCTGTAATCCCCTCTTCCTTAACATTTACAGGCATGAGTTGCATAACTCCCATAGCCCCTGCACTTGATACACATTTAGGATTAAAGTTAGATTCAGCCTTTATAACTGCTAAAACAAGCTTTCTATCTACACCATAAACCTTAGAATATTTATCTACTGCTTTATATATTTGACCTTTTGTATCATTAGAATATGTGCCTTCTGTTTTATCTGTTTCCTCTACTTTTACCTCATCTTTTATAGATGAATTAACATATTGATTATTATATTTATTATTCCCATTTAAGACTAGCTTTAAATCCTCTAATCTCATTCCAACTTCTGTTGTCATTATCTTTCCATCAGCTTTATCCTGGCTTACTTCCGCCATATTTTGAAGCATAGCTTGCATCATAATTTGAAACTCAAGTCCATCTCCTGCTTGCTTCTTCACCATAGTATTCATAAGCCCCATTTTCATAATTAAATCAGTATTTATATTATCTAACTTCACCCTTTTCCCCCATAGCTTATACTGTAAATTCTATTTCGCAGTAATCTTCATAATTTACTCTCTTATAATAACTTTTTGCAAGAACTAAAACTCTAAATATACCTTCATTGTATGGAATAAAAGTATAGTAATTCTTTTTACTATAACCTTGAGCTTTAACCCAGTTTCCTTTTTCCATTATATAAAATTCATAACATACATCTTTTCCACCAATACTTCTTGCCTTAAAGGTTATTTCCTTGTTATCTCCAACCTTGCTTTCAGTTACAGTAACCTTTGTCCCTATTACTGGTGTTGCTTCTTCTACATAAATAGTTAATTCTTTTTTACTATCAAACTCTTTTTCACATTTTACATTTTTAGCATATATCTCAAAACCATATCTTCCTGCACATTTGGGTTTTATACAAATCCTTTTATTTGGCATAAAATCTGTTTCTTCAACAATATTACCATTTATTTTAGTTACAATATTTATTAAAGTATTTTTTGTATCTTGTACAATTGCCTCAATATCAATACTTTCATTAACAAGATAGTGGTCTCTCTTTGGAATTAAGATATGCTCTATAGAACCAGGTAAGTATTCTCTAACAGTAATAAAATAACTTGTTTGAACATCATACTCTGCTCTAGTGTATTTATCCTTAATTTTTATATCAACCTCATATTTACCTTTTTCAGTTGGTGTAAAATTAATGTAATTAGATCTATTAAACTTTATAGCTTGAAGTTCTTTTCCATCTTTAAATATCTTAAAGGCATACGTTAAAGCTGTCCCACCTTCTGCAAGTACTCTTAAATTTATAGGCTTATTTATAATTGTTTCTCTATTAGTGTCAGCTATAATATCTACTATTCTTATAGGCTGATCCCCTCTTTTATCTACCTCAAAAATCATTGATTTCTTATCTTCATAATCACCTTTAAATGAAATATCTTTAGCAAATATAGTTATTTTATATTTTCCTTCTTCTTTAGGCGTCCATACATATTCTGTACTTCTCGTGTAACAAGAATCATCACTTACAATCCCATCTATAATATATCTATAAACTTTTTCCCTTCCACCTTCAGCCTCAACCTTAAACTTAATATCAGTTTCGGTTTTCTGTGGTGATTTAACATCTGCTTCAAATTTATTTATCTTTATCTTATTATAAGGTCTTACCTTATAATGCATTATTGCTCTATCATCATACTCTTTATTTGAAAGAATATCCTTCATTAAACAAAGTATTTTATAATCCCCTGGTTTTACCTCTTGATAAGTTACAATCTGTCTTGAAGAAAAATCTTGAATACAAACTGAATGTCCCTCACTATCAATCTTTATAAATTTAAAAAGTAAGGCTCTATTACTCTTTTGTGAAGCTTGTACTTTAAAAACAAGTTCTCTATCTACAAGTCTTTCCTCCGTTAAACATCTAAAACCTGTTATCTCAAGCTTTTCTTTTTTCTTTATTTTAAATTTTACCGTCTTAAAATCGTCAAAGGCTTCTTTTGATTCTATTCTCTTACACTCTACAAGAATTTCCTCATCACCAAAGCTTAAAGCTGTATATTGAATATATGCATCCTTACCATAATCTCTTAAAGACTCCCAGCCTTTCTTTCCTTTTTTCCAGAACCTATACAGAATATCCTTCTCTTCTGATACTCCTGTAACTTTTATTCTGTCACCTTCAACATATTCTTCTTTATCTATGTTTATCTCTTTTAATAAATTCTTTTCTTTTTTCTTATTATGAATAACAAACTCTTCCTTTGCCATAACATCATAAGGCTTTTCTGAGTCTCGACTCTTCCCTTGAACCATAACTATGTATGTTCCTTCTTCCTTTGGATTCCAAATACATTCTTCTGAATCATTAAATTCTTTAATTGTATTCCATATCCCATCATTTCCTACTAATATTTTATAATCAATGATAGCATCACTTTCTACCTTTATTTCTATACTAGAATCAACCCTTTGAGGGCTTTTTTTATTAAATATCAAATTTATTTTAGTTGGTATTTTTATCACTTGTATCACCCTCCCTATATTTAGACATTCCTATAATTATATATTATACAGTAAAAAGCTTTTTACTTTAATACATTTTTTAACAATTTTTGTATTATTTCAATAAAAAAATCTAACAGCCTTATTAACTGTTAGATTCACATACTATTTTCTCAAAATTTTTCAAAAATTCTTTTTCATCTAAAGTTGTTCTCTTTTTAGGACCTTTAGTTCTATGACCTGCCATTCTTATTTTTTGTGACATATATCTCGTCTCTAAAAGCATATCAATATTATTATCAGTATAAATTTTCCCATTTGGATTTATAACCTTAGCTTTCTTAGGTAAGCAAAGAGCTGCAACACCAAAATCCTGAGTAACTACTATATCACCATTAGATACATTATTTATTATATACATATCTACACTTTGAAATCCACTATCTACTATATGTACCTTTGAATAATCACTATTTATAACATGATGAATATCACAATAAATCTCGACTTCTATCTTATGTTTTTTAGCTATATTTTCAATTTTGGAGATGCTTGGACAAGCATCTCCATCTATTATAATCTTCATGTTCTATTTTAATCTTTCTTCAAGACTAGCTTTTAAATCTTCATATCCTGGCTTTCCTAAAAGTGCAAACATATTTTTCTTATATGCTTCAACTCCTGGTTGGTCAAATGGATTTATTCCTAATAAATATCCACTAATTCCACAAGCTTTTTCAAAGAAGTAAACTAATTGTCCAAAGTAATATGGTGATAATTCTGGAACATTAACTATCATATTTGGTACTCCACCATCATTATGAGCTAATAAAGTTCCTTCAAATGCCTTATGATTAACAAAATCCATATCTTTTCCTGCTAAGAAGTTTAATCCATCTAAATCTCCTTCTTGAGTTTCGATAGTAACTACTTCTTGTGGAGTTTTAACATTGATTACTGTTTCAATAAGGTCTCTTCTTCCTTCTTGAATATATTGTCCCATTGAGTGTAAATCTGTTGAGAAGTCAACTGCTGCTGGGAATAATCCTTTATTATCTTTTCCTTCTGACTCTCCATAAAGTTGTTTCCACCACTCACCAAAGAAATGTAATTGTGGCTCATAGTTTACTAGTATTTCAATGCCTTTTCCTTTATTGTAAAGAGCATTTCTTGCAGCTGCATATTGGTAACAAATATTTTCACTCATATTTGGATTAGAGAATTCTTCTCTTGCATCTGCTGCACCTTGCATCATTTCATCAATATTAATTCCTGAAGCTGCTATTGGTAATAATCCAACTGGTGTTAATACTGAGAATCTTCCACCAACATCATCTGGAATAACAAAAGTCTCGTATCCTTCTGCATCAGCTAAAGATTTTAATGCTCCTCTAGCTTTATCAGTAGTTGCATATATTCTTTCTTTTGCTACTTCTTTTCCATATTTCTTTTCTAATAATTCTTTAAAAATTCTAAATGCTATAGCAGGCTCTGTAGTTGTTCCTGATTTAGAAATAACATTAACAGAAACTTCCTTATCTTTAACTAAGTTTACAAGTTGTGCCATATATGTTGAACTTATGTTGTTACCAACATAGAAAATTTGTGGTGCTTTTCTATCTTCTTTATCTAAAGCATTATAGAAATTATTATTAAGCATTTCTATTGCAGCTCTAGCTCCTAGGTAAGATCCACCAATTCCAATAACTATTAAAACATCTGAATCAGATTTTATTTTTTCTGCTGCCTTTTTAATTCTTGCAAATTCATCTTTATCATAATTTACTGGTAAATCAATCCATCCTAAAAAGTCATTTCCTGCCCCAGTTTTCTCATGTAATTTCTTATGTGCTACTTCAACCATCTCATTTAAATATTCTACTTCAGACATATTTAAATAAGGTGCTGTCATAGTTAAATCTAATGATAATCCTTTATTCATAACTAATTCCTCCTAGTCTTTGCAAAGTTATACTACATAAACTATCTTATGCTACGCTTTAAACATTTATAACTTAAAATTTATATTAAGGTTAATTTTAATGAATATTCTTAAAATTCCTCTTCTACATTTTACACTATTTTCTTATACATTTAAACTTTTTCATGCTCAATTTAACTAATCTCTTTTTAATACAAAAATAAGAGCCAATATTTCTATCGACTCTTAATTATCTATTAAGCTATTTTAGTTATTGCAGCATCATATTTAGCATTTAATTGTCCTAATCCTACAATATGTCCTCTCATAGCATTCATAAGCTCACCATAAGTATATCCTGGTTTTAAGTTTAACTTAGTGTTTAAAGCATATACAGTTAAAGTGTATGTATGAGCAAAGTTTACTGGAACCATTCCACCGTAGAACTCGGCATCTTTTCTTGGAACTCTAAATCCTTTAATTGATGGTAATGGAAGTGGATCTCCTGCAGCATAACTATTTACACCTTGTACCATTATGTTAGCATCATCTCTACTTGCATTAGCTTTTAAAGAAGTAACATCAGTTGGAATATCAGCTGCAACCCAGTGAATCCATGGGAATCCAACAACAGAAGTTGTATTGTTATCAACTAAAGTAATTGCATAAGACTTAGTGTCCTTAGGACCCTTAGTCCATTGTAAAGGAACTGAAACAGTTGGCATTGCACCAATCTTATCCTTAGAAGCTGCACCATACTGTGCATCCCACACACCATTTTTAACTCCTGTAGAAGTTACAGTCATCTTTTGTATTGGAATATTCTTTGTGCTTTGGTTATACATAACACCAGCCACAAGAATCAATATTATACCTATTAATAAAACAATACCTGAAATTATCTTTTTCATTTGTAAATCATCCTTTCATTCTATAAAAATTATGATTTAAGAATTCTTAAACTTTAATTATCTCCTTAAGGTGTAGGAAGTTTTCCCTACGAGACTTATTATAAAATGATATTTTGGATTTGAACATTACTTACTTTTTTGTTAGTTAAGAGTTAATAGGTTAAAAGTAAGAGTTTTTATTATTTTTTCAAAATTTTGTATAACTGCTACTATTCTGTCAATAATATAACTATTTATACTAAGGGGAGTGGTTGTTTTGAAAAGTATTATTGCTGATAAAAGTTTTTCTTTTTCCATTCGTATTGTTTGTGCTTATAAATATCTCATCACTTTTAAAACCGAATATATTCTTTCTAAACAAATGTTACGTTCTGGCACAAGTATCGGTGCTAATGTCCATGAAGCACTTTATGCTCAAAGTAGTGCTGACTTTACTCATAAAATGAATATAGCCTTAAAAGAAGCTAGCGAAACCGAGTATTGGATTAAACTTCTAATACAAACAGACTATTTTACACAAACTCAAGGTTCCTCTTTACTTAAAGACTGTACAGAACTAAAAAAAATACTTCATTCTATTGTAAAAACCTCAAAACAAAAAAAGAATTAAAAGTTATATTACAACTCTTAATTCTTACCTATTAACTCTTATTTATCCTTTGAATTTATTCATCTTGTGGTTTAATCCTGCAAATATTATTAAGAATACTACTATTATTATAGCTTCTATTCCTATAGCTTGCATTCCTTCCATTAAGTTGCTTGCTAGTCCACATCCTATTATAGCTAGAATCCCTACGATTATATTTATAATAGCATACATTTTATATTCGCTTTCCTTCATTGGTTTATATCTCATCTTGCTTGTCCTCCTTTGTTTCAAAACTTTATTTTTATATAAGATTTTTGCAAATTACTTATCTCTCTAATAATATTTTTTCTTAGTTTTCACTATCTTCTATAATTTCTTTAATATCATACTCTAAAATCATCTCTGAATCTAAAAAATCAACACTTAATATATCAGCCTTTACAATCCTTCTATGTTTCCCCTTTAACTTTCTAAAATGTCTATATGCCTCTAATTCTACTTCCCCAGTATAATAAATTGAAGGTACTCCAAACTGCCCCTCAACATCCATAGTCATATATTGATTTTCTCTAAAGTATTGTCTATTCTGCTTTAATTTTTCTAAAAACTCTTCTTCAGTAGTTCCAAAAAACATCTTATTCATCCCTACGTTATTATATTAAAAATTTCTACAATACATTTTATCACAAAACTTTAAATTATACTTCCTTTATTAATTGCAAAAAAGCTAAGTCAGATTTTCACTAACTTAGCTTTCCATAATTCTTAATTCTAATTTAATTCTATTCCCACTCAATAGTAGCTGGTGGTTTTGAAGTTACATCATAAACAATTCTATTTACTCCTGGTACTTCATTTACAATCCTTCTACTTACTAAGTCTAATAGTTCGTAAGGAATTCTTGCCCATTCTGATGTCATTGCATCACTTGATGTAACTGCTCTAAGTGCAATTGTATGACAGTAAGTTCTCTCATCTCCCATAACTCCAACTGATTTTATGTTTGGTAGACATGCAAAGTATTGCCATATAGTTTCATCTAAGTTTGCATTTGCAATTTCTTCTCTGAATATTGCATCTGCTTCTCTTGTAATGTGAAGTTTCTCTTCAGTTATCTCTCCAAGCACTCTAATTGCAAGTCCTGGTCCTGGGAATGGCTGTCTCCATACTAATTTATGAGGGATTCCAAGCTCTTCTCCAACTGCTCTAACTTCATCTTTAAATAACTCTCTTAATGGTTCTATTAAAGAGAATTCCATATCTTCTGGAAGTCCTCCAACGTTATGGTGTGATTTTATAACTGCTGAAGTATCTGTTCCACTTTCAACTATATCAGGATAAATAGTTCCTTGTACTAAGTAATCTATTTCTCCAACTTTGTTAGCTTCTTCTTCAAATACTCTTATAAACTCTTCACCAATAATTTTTCTCTTAGTTTCAGGATCTGATACACCTTTAAGTTTTCCAAGGAATCTATCTTGTGCATTAACTCTTATAATGTTCATATCAAATTCTTTCTTGAATACTCTTTCAACTGTATCTCCTTCATCTTTTCTAAGTAAACCATGGTCAACAAAGATACAAGTTAAATTATGTCCAATTGCTTTATGAACTATCATAGCTGCAACTGATGAATCAACTCCCCCTGATAAAGCACAAAGAACTTTTTTATCTCCAACTAAATCTTTAATTTCTTTTATTTTTTCTTCTGCAAAAGAAGCCATAGTCCAAGTTTTTTCTAATCCACAAATATTGTATAAGAAGTTTTGAAGCATTTTTTGACCAAATGGTGTATGCTCAACTTCTGGATGGAATTGAACTCCATAAAGGTTTCTATCTGCATTTTCCATAGCTCCAACAGGACAAACTTCAGTATGTGCAGTAATCTTAAATCCTTCTGGTGCCTCAGATATGTAATCTGTATGACTCATCCAACAAATATCTTTTTCATTAATTCCTTCAAATAATTTTGAAGCATTATCTATGTTAATTTCAGTTTTTCCGTATTCTCTAACTGGTGCTGTAGAAACTTTTCCACCTAAAAGATGTGACATAAGTTGAACACCATAGCATATTCCAAGCACTGGAACACCTAATTCAAAAATTTCTTCAGATACTTTAGGAGTATTTTCACCGTAAACACTGTTAGGTCCACCAGTAAAAATAATTCCCTTAGGATTCTTTTCTTTTATTTTTTCCATTGTGTATGTGTAAGGAATTATCTCACAATATATTCCACACTCTCTAACTCTTCTCGCAATAAGCTGATTATATTGACCACCAAAGTCAACAATTAAAACTAAATCCTTCTTCATTTTTTCCTCCTAGAAATTCTTCTTATTTTTATATAGTAAATTATACCAAAACTTTGTTTTGGAGTTAAGAGTTTAGAATGAATAGTTAAAAGTTTTCTTTCCTTTTTCTTATACATTCAGAAATTGCTTGCAATTTCACCCCTAACTCTTACTTATTAACTTTTCACTCTTAACTACTTTCCAACACTATAGTTTGGTGCTTCTTTAGTTATATTTATATCATGTGGATGACTTTCTCTAAGACCTGCTGATGTTTGAACTACAAATGTTGCTGTTTCATATAGCGTATTTAAGTCTATTGAACCTAAATAACCCATTCCTGATCTTATTCCTCCAAGCATTTGGAATATTGTATCTGTTACAGAACCTTTAAATGCTATTCTTCCTTCAACACCTTCTGGGACTAACTTTTTGTTTCCATCTTGGAAGTATCTGTCCTTTGAACCATTTGCCATAGCTCCAAGTGAACCCATTCCTCTATACACTTTATAGCTTCTTCCTTGGAACATTTCAATTTCTCCTGGTGCTTCTTCGCATCCTGCAAATAATGAACCCATCATAGCTGCACAAGCTCCAGCAGCTAATGCTTTAACTACATCTCCAGAGAATTTTATTCCTCCATCTGCAATAACAGGAATTCCATATTTTTTACCCATCTCTACACAATCCATAACCGCTGTTAATTGAGGAACTCCAACTCCTGCAACTACTCTTGTAGTACATATTGAACCAGGTCCTATTCCAACTTTAACACAGTCAGCTCCTGCTTTAATTAAATCTTCAGTTGCTTCAGCAGTTGCTACATTTCCAGCTATAACTTGTAAATCAGGATATTTTTCTTTAGCCTTCTTAACAGCTTCTAAAACTCCCTTTGAATGTCCATGTGCTGTATCAATAGTTATAACGTCAACCTTTGCTTTATATAATGCATCTACTCTTTCCATCATGTCGCCAGTTACTCCAACGGCTGCTCCACATAAAAGTCTTCCTTGTGAATCTTTAGCTGCATTTGGGAAGATTCTAGCTTTTTCAATATCCTTTATAGTTATAAGTCCTTTTAAGTTTCCTTCTCCATCAACAAGAGGTAATTTTTCAATCTTATGCTTTCTTAATAACTCTTTAGCTTCATCCATAGTTGTATTTTCTGGAGCTGTAACTAAATTTTCTTTAGTCATAACATCACCAATTTTTTTATCAAAATCAGTTTCAAATGTTACATCTCTGTTAGTTAAAATTCCAACTAATTTACCTTCAACAGTTATAGGTACACCTGATATTCTGTATTGTCCCATAAGATCTTCAGCATCTCTTAAAGTATGCTCTGGTGAAAGAAATATTGGATCTGTAATTACTCCGTTTTCTTGTCTTTTAACTTTATCAACTTCCTTAGCTTGTGCTTCAATACTCATGTTTTTATGAATAATTCCAAGTCCACCTTCTCTAGCCATAGCAATAGCCATTTTTGACTCAGTTACTGTATCCATACTTGCACTTATTAAAGGAATATTTAAAACTAATTTCTTAGTTAAATTAGTTTTTAAAGATACCCCATTAGGTAATATTTCTGATTTGTTAGGAACTAAAAGTACATCATCGAATGTATAAGCTTGTTTTAATATTTTTGCCATTTTAAATTTCTCCCCTCGTCTATAAAGAATTTTTTATTTATATTAGATTGTGTAAATTTTTATAATATTATGCCATTTTAACCGAACTCATCATGCTAAATTATGCTTTTCTAACTTGTACATTTTTCTTTTAATGTTATATATAGTCAAACAAAACTATAAAAAAGTACAAAAAAAGCACATTAGCTTCAATAAGTGAAGATAATATGCCCTTATATACATCTTAGTAAAAAAATTCCATTATAAAGATGTAAGATTAGCTTTATTATAATCACTCATAGTCAGAAATTTAAGGTTTCCGGTAGATACTCCCTGCCATATTCAGGGGATATACGAGTCGTAAATGTGCAAATTCAATTTTAAATTATCATAATTATAAATTACAAAAAAAGTCTTGTCAACTAAATAAAGCCCAAAATTTCTACTTATTTTTCAAAAAACTAAAAGATTAGAAATGTAATCTTTTCCATTTCTAATCTTTATTGTATTATTTTAATTCTGCTACAATTTTGTCATTTTCTACTGAAAGTTTTATTGTATTTTTAGTCACTTTTCCACCTTTGTATGTGGCTTCTATCTCTATTTCCACACCATTTAAAACCTCTGAAACTTTTTTTCCTCCCTCTAAAGCTTTCGCCATCGCCTTACTATAAGTATATTCAATAGTAGCTTTTCCTTCTACATTTTCTAAAGTTAATTCATTTTTTCCTTCTTCATATGTTTTAGTTCTTTCCTCTGAATTTTTTTCTATAATCTTTTTACCCTTTTTCATATTCTCTCCATTATCCCCAGTTTTTTCTTCAAATAATACTCCCTCATCATCTTTTGGTAATCCTTTTGTAAACTCTGAGAAACCACCCTTATTTGCCTTAAGCTTTAAGCTTTCTAACTCCTTTGACTGAATATCTAATAATATTCCTTCTGATATTAATCCAGTTCCATTTTCTGTATCTCCAAAAACTTTAAAGCCACCTTTAATTTCTGTTTTTGTATCCTTCTTTAATTCCACACTTTTATTATGGCTTCCACTTTCACTTGCATAAACTTTTATTCCATCTATACTCGCTCCTTCACTCCCCATTCCTGCACCTATATTAGTAAATAACACTACTCCACTTACAATAGCCACCATAGCAGCACTTAAAATTGATTTCTTTTTCATACCATTTTTTCTCCTCTCATTTAAATTAATTATTTTCTCTTTTTCCCCTGGAATCTTTACACCATTACTTATTCTCATATATTCATCAATCTTTTTATTTCTTCTAAACATTATTATTTATCCTCCTTAAAACTCACCCTAAGTTTTTTAATAGCTCTAGAATACTTTGCTCTAGCATTTATAATTGAAATTCCTAAAACCTTTGAAATTTGAATATATGAAAGACCAACATTTAATTTAAGAATAATTATTCCTTTTTCAACCTCACTTAAAGGTTCAATCATCCTCAAAAACTCAATATGACTTTCTAAATCTTCAAAATCACCACTACTTGAAATTTCAATTTCATTATCCACTTTGATTCTCTTAGACCTATTTAAATAATTTAAAGATAAATTCCTTGCAATAGTTAAAATCCACGCCTTTGCATTAGTTCCCTTTTTATAAGAATCACTACTAGAAATAATCCTCACAAAAACATCCTGAAGTAAATCCTCAGCCTCTCCATAATCCTTAACCATAGACAATATAAAAAGAAAAATCCCCCTTCTTTCCTCAATATATAAATCCTTTAGCCTCTCTAAATCCCCCTCATTAGCCTCTGTAATAGAGGTTTCAAAAATATCTAAACTCTCCAAATTGCTCATCATAAAAACTCTCCCTTGATGTACATCTATCTATATAACAATTCACCCTTATGCTTTGTGACACCTTTTTTTAAATTTTACAAAAAAAAGTTAAAGCACTCCCGTTGCTTTAACTTTTGTTTAATTTTTATAATATTCCTTATATTATAAATTTAATATATCTATTAATCCCTCAATATTACATACTTTGAATCCATCTTGTTCTTTTAAAAGATCTGAAATCCCTTCTTTTAACTCTATAATTTCATCTGCAAATAATAATAATTGATTTTCTAATTCTTCTCTTTCAATAGGTTCACATTTATTAAGTAAAATAGTTACGTCTTCATTGATCATTAAAAGATATCCCTTATTTAAATACTCTTTTATATCTTCTAGCCTTGATAATAATCTTTCTGTACCAAATATTTTCTTTTCCATATCAATAGCTTTATAATTTTCTTTATTTTTCTTTTCTAAATAACTTTTTTTCATTGAAATTTTTGTATATCCCAATATCCTATAGTATATAGTTTTCGCTACATCCTTAGCTTCTATTTTATATATCTTTTCACATTCTTCAATATAAATTGCATCCACTGATGCCAAAGTATCTTCATTTTCTACTCCACTCACATTTCCCCGACTACACTCTATTGCAAAATCATCCAAATCATATCCTTTAATCATTTCTAGTCGACTATCAACAATATCAAATAACTCTGAAAATGTCCCTTTAGATAGATCAATCAATTTCATCTTTATTCACTTTTCTTTCTAATATACTTTTAAATTTTGCTTCTCTAAGCTCTGATAATGGCTTTAGATATGGTGCTAATATTTCATTTGCATCTTTTGTATATTGAATAATAGTTTCTGCATCAAATAATTCTTCTGATTCTGATGTTGCTAAATGTATATTACTCTTCTCTAAAATATAATTAATAAATAAGCTACTATGTGTTGTAAATACTATATCTACCCCACTCTTCACTAAACTTTCGAGTATTTCTACTAATTCTTTTATTTTATTTGAATGTATACCTACCTCTGGCTCTTCTAATAAAACTAGTCCTTTTCTTTTTATAATTTTATTATTTATCAATGTTTTTATTTGTGCTAATCTTTTAAATCCATCACCTACTGAATTTATATTTATAAATTTTTCTTTAGCTTTATACACTAATCCTAGACTTTTATCATATGCAATTAAACCATCTTCTAATTCTCTAACGTTATTACACTTCATCAATTTTCTTACAGTGTCTTTAGTTGAGCTTTTAATACCTCCATCAATAAGGATATCCCCCCATACCGGATATAATGCTAATATGTCATTTAATCCGATATACGTTACATCCTCATAATCCATTTCTTTTAATCTATTACATTCTTCTGTAATTCCTAAATTGTTTTTAGTTTGAATAGTGTTATTTTTAAATAGTTTTTTATTTTTTGTAAATTGAACTTTATAAATTAAATCCTCTTCTTTAAAAAATTCAATTTCTCCACTCTCTGTGCCATACCTTATTATAGGCTCAGTAAGCTCCATTAAAACTTGTGTACTGAATGCTGTATTTTTATTTATACTACTCAAATCTCCAACTAAATTACGAATATCCTCTATAATATCTAGTTCCTTTTTATTAAGCTTAATCTCTGAATTTCCATTTATATATTTATTTATTTTTTCTTTTTGTTCCTCATCCATAAAAAATCTCTCAACCACGTTACCTGTATATTCACTATCATCCTCATTATCCATTTGAACTTTTGCCTTTACTAAGCAATATAATATTTTATTTATAGTTGATTTTCCTAAATTATTATCACCAACTATCCCATTCATCCTATCAATATATATAATAGCCTCTTTAATGCCTTGAATATTTTTCACTTTTAAAGTGTACTTTGCTTTCATCCTTCCCCCACCTTTCTAATTTAATATCTATAACTCTTCTATAAGACAACTATGCTTCTTTTCTTTTGAATCATAAGAAATAGCTACTGCTAGAATATTTTTATCTTCATTTTCTTTCTTAAATTTCTCTATATACTCTTTCTCTCTAATTTGCTTTAATGCAATTTCTGGTGATACATCTTTCTTTAATTCCACAATAAATGCAGTATCATTCTTTCTTCTTGGATGAAAAGTAAAATCTGCATATCCTTTTTCTGTTTTCTCTTCTCTTTCAACTCTATATGTATCTCTTGCTGAAAGATATGCTAGTGTTAGCACACACGAAAGGCTATTTTCGTCATTGTACTGTAGGATTGGAATTTCAGAATTATGAATATTGTGAAGTATTTCCTCTACAACCTTTGTATCTTTTCTGACTGTGGCTTTTAGCATTTTCTTTGAATTCTCTACAATCTTTGAAACATATCCAAAACTTTCATCTTTTAATGCCTTTTCAAACTCTTTCATAAGTTCTTTATTTGGAATTTTTAAATAGCCGTCATAATATGATAAAAATCCAAGAACTATCATTGCCGAATATATCTCTTCTTTATTTCTTGGTGCTCCTTGCCCTGCTCTAAATTCCTCATCAATTGTTATATCAATAACATCACCGGCTACCATTTCTATAATATCGTCTCTAATTTCTAATGTATCATACTTTATTAAATTTACTACCTCATCCATTGCTCCAGTATTCGTCCAATAACTCTTACATTTTTTATTTTGAAGTGCTTTAACAACAGAACGTGGATTATACAGTCTTTCACCTTCTTCATTGATGTATCCGTTATACCAATCACTTATCTCTTCAAAAGATATTTTCTTTTCATTTTCACAAAGTTTTTTCACTTCTTCTTCAGTAAAACCAAAGTATTCTCCATATCTTAAATCACTAAGCATAGTAAACTCATCAAACATATTAAGAGCACTTCCACTTGAATATTTTTTTATAGGTAAAACCCCTGTCATATAGCATAATGCTACATAAGGTTGATCCTTTAACAATTCTCTTAGAAACTCTAAAAAGTCGTTTTGATTTTCCTCAAATAAGTTATTATTAAAAATATAATCCCATTCATCAATCAAGAATATAAACTTTTCACCACTTTTAAGCAACATCCTTTTAAGGCTTTCCTTTTCAGTAACATTAAACTTTTCCATAACTTCTTTTTTGATTTCATCTCTTATATTATTTATATAATCATCATAAGATTTCATGTTTTCTGAAATCTCATTAAAACTTATACTTATAACATTATATCTATTTAAATGCTTCTCATAGCTACCTGCCTTACTTATATTAAGCTTATCAAAAATCTCTTTTGAATCCACTCCTTTAGAATAATAAGCTCCAAGCATATCTACAACTGATGACTTTCCAAACCTTCTTGGTCTAGTTATGCAAATGTATCCATCAGTAGTATTTATATTCTTATTTAACTTCTCAATAATTTCTGATTTATCCACAAAATAATCTGCATTCAATAGCTTCTTATAATTTTCTAGTGGCTTATTCGTATTCAAATATATACTCATTAGAAATTCCCCCTTTCTACTTTAATTCTCATTCTTTAAGTTATTACCATAATTATATTAAATTATTCTATCTATATCAATTCAATCCACCCTAAACCAACGCTTTTATTCCTCTTTTATCAATTACAAATGCAAAAGCGTATCAGCACTTTGCCAATACGCTAAAAATTTTCTTAGAGTGTCATTTGATTTTTTAAATTTTAATTATCATTTATATTTTTACACCTTAATTTTCTAATTACTTCAATTTCCAGTTCTGTTTTTCTACTAATAGTTTCATCATCTAAAATATCCATTAAATTTTTAGCTATTTCTATCTGTTTTTTTCTTTCACCCTCTTCAATTTTTTCTCTATCACGCTCTAAAAGTGTCATAAACTCAACCTCCATTCTCTTATCTTTTTTTACATCTATAACCTTTTTATGTATCCTCTTAACTAAATTCCCACTTGATTTTTTAGCTATATCCTCATTAGAATTTTCTACATATTCTAAAAACTCCAATAGTTCTTTATCAATATCCTTCATTAATCCTTTTGTATTTAATATTATTTTATTTGTATCATCCAAAAGTCTTATACTCTCATCTTCAATACAAACACTTTCAAATGAATATTTATGCCTTCCTTTTTTAAACAAATCAAATGTACAAATAAAGATAATATAACTTTTAGTTAGCTTTAGATAATCTTCTCCTTTTTGAATTAAATCTAAGTCTATATTTCCTTGATAATACCTAAGTCTTTTAGGTAAATTTTTATGCTTTCCTCTTTGCATTTCAACATTATATACTGTATTATTTTCATCTTTAACATAAACATCTAATCTAATTCCCTTAGCTTCTAAAAGTATATCTATCGTTTTTTGATTTTCTGGCATTTCAATCTTAACTATCTCTATATTTAAAAGTTTTTCTAAAAATTCCTTACAAATTTTTTTATCACTCATAACTTTTGCAAACAAAAAATCATCTTCTAGGTTTAATTCTTGCAATGTTTTCATCAAATGCACCTCGACTTTATTCTTCTTTTGTTTAAGTTATTACCATAATTATATTAAATTATTCTCTCTATATCAATTCAATCCACTATAAACCACCACTTTTATTCCTCATTTATCAATTACAAAAAGCAAAAGCGTATCAACACTCTGCCAATACGCTTAAAATTTTGCCCGGGGTTGAGTTTGGTTAGTTTTGCTCCCGCTTCATTAATTACTATAATTCCCATCTATTATTAATTATCAAATGTTTTCTCCTTTAAATTTAATTTACCTTTAGACAAACCATTTTCTTTATCCCAATTTTTTATAAACAAACTAAATATTTTATTGAAATTGCTTTCATCATTTTTATTTACTCCATGTCCATCTGTTCCTGAAACTGTATTTATATCAAGTGATGCATTTTTATCTATATTAATCCCTTTTCCATATATAGTAGTATAGTATGTTGATAATGTAGAATTTCCTTTTATATTTATATTTCCACTATTTATCATAATATAATTACTCAATGCTAATGTTTGTCCTTGATATCTTTCTAAGTTTAACTCTCCGTCTACAATCTCTGGTTCATTTGGCTTTATTAAAATTTTCGGTGATATTGGTATAATATCTAATTCTCTTGAATTAAATATCATTAATGTCATATCTCTTGGATGATTTTTAACCTCAATTCTTACTATAGATTTCTTTTTAGTTGCCTTTATTGTTTCCTTTATATCACCTGTTACTTTTTTTCCATCAATACTTACTGACTCAATTCCCTGTTGTTTTAGTCCTATTTCAATTTCTGTTATTTCTAATTTCTTTTTATTTTTGATATCATAAAATCCAAAACCACCCAAATTATTTTTATTTTCATTAGCATACATGTCAGCATACTGTGATTTTGGATAAAGATTTTCATCTATCTTAGTTAATGTAATTTTATCAGTAAACTCCGTATTTTCAGTAAAATCTAACTCATCAAACATATTACCTTTCTTATACTTAGTTCCTTCTTTTTCCTTTCCATTTATAATAATTTTATCTCCTGCTGAAACATTAACTGTAAAATCATTTAATGCTGGATTATTCATTATAATATCATTTTGACCTGCTATCACTCCATATTCATATATATTCATATTATCGCCTTTTCCATATATATACTGAACGCCTACTTCTTCATAAATACTTTCTCTATTAATCCTACTGGCCCTTACCTTTAACATAAAGTTAGCAGTATTTTTTTCAGATTCTTTTCTTTGTTCATTTACTATACTTCCATCTCCATTAATACTAGGTGAAACTAACCTCACTTCGCCTATTTCTTCATCTTGAGTTCCATCTTTATTTAAATCTACCAACAAATGATTTAATCTCTCATTAATATTATTTATATCCTCTTGTGTTATTGTACTTTTGCCATTCAGATAACTTCTTGCTATCTCTAGTCCACTTTCTGCTGCATATCTTAAGTCTTCTTTTACCTTTTGGTTAATATTTGTCTTCATTGTCCCTATAATTGATGTGATTATTGCTAATGCTATAGTCATAAATACAACTGCTACTGCTAAAACTGTTACTAATGTGCTCCCCTTTTTCTTTTTAAACATATATATTTCCTCCTATCTTTTAATTTATAGAATAAAATAATACCTTCCCCGCTATTATTCTATTCTTCTACTTGAAGGAAAATTACAAAAGCGTGTCAGTATCTCACCAACACGCTAATTTACATTTAATTCATTTTTATTTTTTAATTATCAAACGATCCCTTATCCATACTCATCCAATTTTTTTCTAATCCTGTTCCCTCATCCCAATTTTCAATAAGTAACTTTAATGCACCATTAATAATCTTTTCTTTTTCACTATTCATACCAAAACTTTCATCTCCGGATGCAAAAGTAATATTAATTGCTCCTGTCATATTAATGCTAACTTTATCTCCAAATATAGTAGAACTATCCATCGATAGTCCTCCTGTTGATGATCTAATCTCAACCTCTCCACTACATAATATAGCTTTTTTATATAAATGACTATTTCCCGTGTCTAATTCAATATCCAACTTTTCACTATTCACTAATAATATATCTATTACAATGTTACCTCCCTCATGAAATAATATTCTTACTACTTCCGGCTTTTCTTTTCCTCTTATCTCTTCAATTTGTAAATTTCCCACCCCATCAATCTCTGCAATACTTGGCTTCGATATATCTACTTTTATTTCCATTTTATTTATCTTATTTTTCTCTTCTACACTATCAGTATAATAACCAAAGCTTGAGTACTCTGTTGCTGCTGGTACCCCCTTCATAATTACTTTTTTACTTTTCTTCATATTGTTAACTATCTTTAGGCTTTCAAACGAATTATTTGTTACCTTCCCGTTATCATATTCTGAATTATTTACTAATACTTTATCTCCATCCGGTTTAGATATTGGACTGCTTCCCATTTTTAACTCATCATTTATTTTTATATCAATATCATTTTGACCTGCCACCAATCCATAATCAAATACTGTTCCAACTCCATTTTTATTTTTTATATACCTACATTTAACTTCAGCTTTTTTACTTGGATCATCTTTATGCGTTGCAATACTTGTTATAGTTATAAATTTATCTGCATCAGTTGTTGTTGATACAACTTCAACATTCCCAATCATACCTTTTTTTAATGATTGGACTAAGACATCATCTGGTGCAGTTCTTGTATCTATACTAGGAAATGTAACTATCTCACTTCCTGGTGTTCCTGATATGATCGGCTTTTCGCTCATTCTACTTCTTCCAACCTCTAATCCACTCTCTGCTGCATATCTTAAGTCTTCTATCACTTTTTGATTTGTATTGGACTTCATAGTTCCCATTGTTAAACTAAGAATTATCCCACTTAAAAGTACAAGTACTAATGTTACTCCAAGTATTGTGATCATACTGCTTCCATTTCTTTTTTTAATCATACCCCTATTCCCCTAATTCCTTATTTTATTTAATCTCTTCTAAAATAATCATTAGTTTATAGTAAAAATGGACTCATAATTTATGAATCCATTTTCTTTTATTTAATTACTAAATGTATCTTCCTTTAGTCCCATTTTTTCTGTTATCACTCCAGAACCTTGCTTCCAATTAGGAACTATCATTTCTATCAATTCATTTAAGATTTCTTCTTTGTTTTTACTAATTCCGTGACCTTCTGTTCCCGACTGTTCATTTATAGTAATAGATGTATCTTTATCGATGTCTATTTTATTTGCATATAATGTTGAATATGATAATGTAAGTGACCCCTTTCCAGTTGCTTTTACACTCCCATTAGTTATTAGTACTGTATTTGTAAAATCTAACGATGCTATAATATCTAGATTTAAAATATCAGAATTTATAAATACTATATTCATAGAAAATGGTCCTAAACCAGTTGCTTCTATTTTTAATATTGGACTTTTTTCTGAAGCAATTTTTGTTTCAATTTCTTTTTTTATCTCTTTATTATCTCCATTAATTCCAGTAGCAGTTGTCCACTCTCCATTTGCTGCTAACTTCAATTTAATATTTGTAACCGGAATCATTTCTTCATTATCTGTCTTATAGAATTTATAGTAAAATAAACTATCTTTATCTATACTTGCCGTTTCTTTTTTTCTCATTGATATATTTGATTCTCTTCCCATCTGATTTAGAAACTCTATTTTTGAATATTTATTTTCTTCAAATTTATCCTTTTCCGCTTCATTACTTGGCTTTCTTTCTCCGTGTATTATTGTTCCATTTGCCGATGATATTGTCGTTGTTGAATAATCAATATCCCCATGTGTCTTTTTTATATCACATGGATTATTCAAGCAATCCTTCCATATATCAATTCCACCTTGTCCAGCAACTAATCCATATTCAAAGATATTTTTTGAATTTCCATCATTTTTTTCATAGTTTACTCCTGCATATTCACGCACATCTGTTTCATCTTTTTTTTCTGCTCTTATCCTTACTGTGAATTTTTCACTTTTCCCAGTAACTGTTGGATCTTTTGGTGTATCTATTATGTTTCCACTTCCATCTATTGTTGGTGATACTAATTCAACTTTTCCAACTTCACTGTCTGGAAGTCCATCATTGTTAGTATCTACTAAGGTCTTTTTTAACATGTCATTTATAGTATCTATATCTCCTTTTGTAATAGTATTTCTTCCATTTAAATAACTTCTTGCTATTTCAAGTCCACTTTCTGCTGCATATTTTAAATCTTCTCTTACCTTTTGACTATTATTTGCTTTCATTGTGCCCATAATAGATGTAAGTATCGTTACAGCTAATGTCATGAAGATAACTGTTACTCCTAATACTGTTACTAATGTGCTACCCTCTTTTTTAACCATTTTTATATTCCTCCTAATTTAACTATTCATAGGATAAATACTATTTTCGTAATCATAACTACTTTTTCCATCTTTTGTTTCAAATTTAAATCTTATCTTATATAAATCATTTTCTTTTTTCACTTCAAATTCTTTAACATTTTTTGATGGTGAAACAATAAGTTTATCTTTTGTTTTATCAAACTTCTTATCATTATCTTCATCTTCATATTTTTGAAATTCACTTCCCTCTATTGTATAAAAATACCTTGTGCTTTTCCTCGTTAGTGCTAGTATCATTTGTGGCGCTCCGGTGACCTCTATACTTTCTCCATATCTTATATCTTCTTCTAAAACATCTATTATATTTCTACTTTCATTTTGTAATACATTATCATTTTCAGCCATTACTAACATAGATGTTGATGATGAAAATAATGAAAACACAAGTGTTGAGAAGATTCCAAGTATAGCTATTACCGCCATCATTTCTATAAGGGTAAATCCTTTTTTCTTTTTCATCTACTACTCCCCCTATGCAATACTTGATATAGCAAATTTTCTATCAGCTACTGTTGTTATTCCACCAGGTATATCTATAGTTTGAGTATCAAATACATAAACTTTTTCTGCTACTTTATTTTGCACTTTTATTTTTATTCCATATTTATACTTCTGAGCCTCTGTATTATTTAGAAAACTTTCTATAGTATCTGTATCAGTTATTTCTTTGATATAATATTTTGATACTGTTGGATTTGGATTTGTTACAGTAAAACTAGCATCTTTTAATAAAGATTCCTTTATAGCCCTATTAAGTCCATCTATCTCATCAAATCCTATATAATAATATCTAGGCACACTATCTGTTGGTGTTCCACCAGTAGTTACTTCTTTCCATGCATCAGGATATCCCTTTAAGCCCGCTGCTCTCTCATTATCAACTGGTCTTATACTTTTTATTCCTTCATTAAAGGCTCTTGACATAGCACTTGCATCAAACTGATTTTTATTTTCTGCATTATATTTATTTACGTTTAATATCATACTCATTATTACAGTTGATACTACTGCAAAAACTGCAAGTCCTGCTACAACTTCTATTAATGTAAAGCCTTTTTTCTTTTTATTTTTTCTCATAATTTACTCCTCTAAATTACTTGAATAAATCTTCTTTACCATAGTTACCACTATTAAAGTTGTGATCTTCTTCTTTTACTTCACCTTTAGTGTAGTATTCAAATGTTACAGTTCCTCCTGTTACAGAGTATGATTTTCCTGTAGCTTCTGAGTTTTGTAAATCTTTTAAGGCATTTTCTAAGCTTTCTTTTGTTGCTTGTTCTGCCATTCTTTCTATTTGTTGTGTTTGAATTTCCTCTTGTATTTCAGCTTTTACCATTGCATCTGTTGCATTTTGTTTTTCTTCCATTAATTTTTCTATCTTTTTCTTTATCTCTTCAATTTTCTTTCCGCTTTCTTCTATATCTTCTTTTAAGTCTTCAACAGCTTTTGTGTTGTCTAGAACTTCTTTCTTTTCTTGTTCGCTTATAGATATATTCGTAAGCTCTAAAATTTGTTCTTGTCTTTCCATAGCTTTTACAAAATTCATTACATGCATAAATGAACCTTCATAGTTTACTGTTACTGTACACTTGTAGAATCCATTTTTTGCTGCCATTAAGCTATTGTATTCTTGCTCATTTTCTGGGTTTGCAGTTGTTCCTTCTGCACTTTGTCCACCTTCACCTAAGCTTACTGCAACAGGTTGTCCAAATGTTACTGAATTTATTTTTATATTATTGTTAAAGCCTGTTGTATGAAGATTTCTTGAAAGCTCTGGATATCTATCTGTTTCAGGAACCTTTACTACTACCTTCTTATAATCAACTTCTTTATTTTTTAAGATATTTCTTGTTTCTTCAAGCTGAATATCAATATTTTTTCTTCCATTAACGCTTGCTTCTAAGGTTTGAACCTCTGATTCTAATGGCTTTATTTTGTCATTTAAAGGCTTAAATACAAATGTATATGTCCCATAGCCTACTGCTCCTGCTATAATTACTCCTAAAAGAATTTTTTCATTTTTAGTAATCTGCATTTTAGGCTTATTTTTTTTAACTGCTACATCTTTGCTATCTTTATTTTTATTAAACATATCTTATATCTCCTTAATCTTCAAAGTTAAATTAAATGAATATGTCGCTACTCCACTTTCTTTATCTTCTGATTTTGTTATTCCTGATATATGAGATATATAGTATCTTTTATCTTCTCTTAAATTAGCCCAAAATTCTTCTATATCACTTCTATTTTTTGATTCACCTGCTAAAGTTATAGCTCCTACATAACCATCTTTAACATCTTGATCTACAGTTACATAATTTATATTCTTAACCTTTAAGCCTGATGGCATTTTCTTACCAAGCTCTGCCATAACTCTCTTAGTATCTCTATCTTTTAATACAGAAAGACTTTCAATTTTATCAATGCTTGCTGTAATTTCTGATATTCTTAAATTTAATGCAGTATTTTCATCAAATCTTTCCTGCGTTTTTTGAAGTTCTCCTTGAAGCTCTATTTTTTTCTTTTCAAGGCTTGAAACCTTTGTATTTAAATAAACAGCATACCCTCCTATAGCACAGCAAACTAAAACTGCCCCTGCTATAATTTGTGACATTTTTTCTTTATTTTCTTTTTCCTTCTTTATATGCTGAGGTACTAAATTTAACTCTCTAATCTTACTCATATCTCTAGCCCCTTCTCAATAATAATCCATATGTGTATAGATAATCTTTAAGTTGTACATGTTCTGGTCTTTTAACTACTATTTTCAAGTCATTAAAATCAGGAATTTCTCCAACCTTCACTTCAAAGTTTTTCTCTAGATATTCATGTACACCATCTATTCTATTAGCGCTTCCTATAAGATAAATTTTATCTAAATTTTTCTTAAGCTTTCCTGTTGAATAGAATTGAATTAATAATTTATATTGTGTTATAAGAGACTTGAAGAATCTGTCATACTTTCTTTCATTTTCTTCATCAATTTCTTTATCTAAAATTATAGAATCTAGGAATTTATTATATTCATGCTCATTTTTTATTTCTTCTTCATTTGCACCATATAAGCCATATCCTTGATACTTTTCTATAACAATCTTTCCAAACTCAGTAATAACCATTGAGTTAGAATGTCCATCTATACTAAGAACTCCTGCAAGCTTAACACTTTGGCTAAAGCTAGTTTTAAATGCCTTAAATACTCTTCCAATATTATTTGCAAAAATATCTATTGCTTTAACATTCAAATCAAGTTCTCTTGCAAGACTAAGATAATTGTCTATCTTTTCTTTCTTTACTCCAACAACCATTACGTTTGCATCAGTATTGTTATCAGAATCATAACTAATAATTTCAAAATCACTATAATATTCTTCTATCTTTTCCCCTATAAACTGCTTAAGCTCAAAGTGAACATTCTCTCTCATAAGCTTTTCATCAGTATTAGGTACAGTTAAATGTCTTATTATAATATCTTGACCCTTTATAGAAAACATTATGTCTTTTGCAGTCTTCTTTTTCTTACTTACAAAAGGCTCAATAATTTCTAAAATCGAATCTAAATCTACAATATTATCATTCTCAAATGACCCCTTTGGAGTCTTAAACATAGCTCCCTCACGAATATTATGCTTATGACCAATTAGTATAGTTATGTTTTCTTCATTAATATCTAATGCAACTACATCCTTATCAAACAAAACTATTCCCTCCCCTTTAAATTAAATTAATATACCAAGCTAAAATCTGCTCTCCAAAAAGAACAGTTACTCCTGTCCCTATGGCAATATAGGGTCCAAAAGCTATCTTTGTTTTCCCCATCTTCTTTTTAAAAATTATTAAATATATTGAATATACCCCTCCTAAAAGAATGCCAATAAAAAGATTTAATAAAGACATCTTAAAACTTAAAAATAACCCACATATAAATATAATTTCAACATCACCCCATCCCATTCCACCAGCTAAAGCGAGAGCTCCAATAACAAGACTTGGAATAACACAGGCTGAAAAAACATCTATAAAATTCAAGTTTCCTTTTAAAATGAAATATAACAAATAAATACATACCATACTAAAGTAAATCTTTCTTTCATCCTCAGCCCTGCAATCAAAAACTCCAATAACAATCATTCCAAAAATGAAAATTAAAAATGCAGTAATACTTCCAAACTCAAAAACATTATCATAAAAAAACTGAATCCCTAAAAAGATAAATCCTCCCAAAGCTCCAAAAATAATGTGAGAAGTATAGACATCCTGAGTCTTAAAATCAATAAAACCAATAACACTTAAAACAAAAGTTAAAAATAAAAGCTTAAAAAACTGAAAGCTTAATCCAAACTTTAAAAAAAGTGCTACAATAAAAAAACTTACAAAAAAACTAAAAATAAAGTTCTTCTCTTTTAATATATATTTATTTATCATATTCATAAGAAAAAATCCCATAAAAAAAACCAAAATCCCCAAAATTATTTACCTCATTTATTTTTTAAAAAAGCCCCTAAAAGGGGCCTTTTCATTTTTATTTTATGATGATGTTGCTACTGAACTTGTATCTAGCACATCCCCTGTTGTTAATGTAAAGTCTGCACCTTTAGTTATATTGATGCACTGTTGTACTGTTGCTGTTCCAATTTTACTTAAATCTGCTCCATCAACCAAGCTTTTCATAGTTGTATTCTTATTTACTTCTGTTGTCGCTTGATTAGTTAAAGTAACTCCTGCATGTTTCTCTTTCATAACTGCAGTTTCATACGCTTGACTTACTTTTCTTGCTTGATCAATAACAGCTGTTTTCTTAGCTTCTTTCATATACCCTGTAACCTTTGGTACTAGAATTGCTGCTAAAATTCCTATAATAGCTACAACAGCTACCATTTCAATAAGCGTGAACCCTTTCTTTTTTTTGTTTGCTAACATTTTTCTCATAATTATACCCCCTGAGATTTTTTATTTATATAAATTTTTAATTTATATCACTTTAATATTTATTTTTTAAATTGCCATTACCGTATCTATCATACTCATTAGTGGCATCATTATAGCAAGAACTATAAATAATACTACAAATGCTAAAGATATGATTAGTACTGGCTCTATCATTGCTATCATTTTTTCTATAGCAACTTCAACTTCATTTTCATAAAACTCTGCTGTTTTTACCATTATTTCGTCTAAAACTCCTGTTTCCTCTCCTACTGTTATCATTTGAGTTAACATTAGTGGAAACACATCTAAGTCTTGGACTGTTTTTCCTATTAAGTTACCTTTTTGTATATCTTCTTTTGCCTCTTGCAGTCTTTTTTCTACATATTCATTTTCAAGAACTTGTCCTAAGATTTCTATAGTTTCTATAACACTTACACCTGATGCCATAAGTATTGAAAATGTACTTGCAAATCTTCCTGCTATTATCTGTTTATTTAATGGTCCTATTCCTTTAAAACTTATTTTAAGTTTTCCCATCTTAAGCCTAAAGTCTTTATTTTTGTCTAAGACCATCATTTTAAAGAATACTAATGCAACTACTCCTAGAATTATGAATAACATATTGTTTTTCATAAAGTCTCCGATAGTTACAAGTGCCTGTGTTACAAAAGGAATTTCTCCTCCTCCACTAGTTAAGTTCTTAACGAAACTCGGAACAACAAAAGCTAGTAGGAATGCAACTACTCCTATTGAAAATGATACAAGTATCTTTGGATATATTGTTGCTTGATTTATTTTTTGTTTTTGTTTATATAGTTTTTTATAGTATTCAGAAAGCTCTAGCATTACTGTATCTAGTCTTCCTGAGATTTCACCTGCTTTTATAAGATTTAGCATTAATTTTGGAAAGTCTTTTTCATCACTTAAACATTCTGATAAGCTTCTTCCCTTATTTACTTCTTCTGAACATTTTGCTAAAATCTCTTTCATTCTTTTATTTTGGCTTTGCTCATGTGCGATTTCTAATGCTTTTGTTATGGGAACTCCTGCTCGCATTAAAAACCCTAGTTGTCTTGATAATATTGATAATTCTTTTAAATTTATTTTCTTTTTAAATAAATTTATTTCCATATCACTATTTTTTTCCATATCTATTTTTATTGGGAAATATCCTTTACTTCGGATGTTTTCCATTAATAGCTCTTTGCTTGCTACTTCAAGACTACCTTCTATTACATCACCTTGCATATTCTTTGCTTTGTACTTGTAAATAGCCATATACCATTACCCCTTTTACTCTCTTAAATATGCCACTCTCATAAGTTCATCTATTGTTGTTACTCCTTGCATAACTTTTTCTTTGCAAGCTTTATTTAATGTTTTCATTCCATTTTTTACTGCAATTTCTTTTAGGGTATCTGAATCTTCATTTCTGATTATTCCTTCACGCATTTCTCTATTTACACTTAATATTTCATAAATACCTGTTCTGCCTTTATACCCTGTATTGTTACAGTATGAACATCCATCTCCTCTTTTTAAGAAAAGGGTCTGCTCCTTTGGAATATCTAATAATTCCTTTTCATAATCCTGTGCTTCATACTCTTTTCCGCATGCTGAACAAACTCTTCTTACAAGTCTTTGTGCAATGATTCCAACTAAAGATGTTGATATTAAGAATGGTTCTATTCCCATGTCTATAAGTCTTACTATAGTTGAAGGTGCGTCATTTGTATGAAGTGTGCTTAAAACAACGTGTCCTGTTATAGCGGCTCTTGCTGCTATTTCTGCTGTTTCAGCGTCCCTGATCTCTCCTATCATTATGATATCAGGGTCTTGTCTTAGTATTGATTTAAGACCAGATGCAAAGGTCATTCCTGCCTTTGTGTTTACATTAACTTGATTTATACCATTTACTGTAAACTCTACTGGATCTTCAACTGTTATTATGTTTTTATCTATACTATTTAACTCCCCTAATACTGAGTATAGCGTTGTGGATTTACCGCTTCCTGTAGGTCCTGTTACTAGAACAATTCCATAAGTATTAGAAAGGATTTGAACAAGCTTTTCTATATCTTCATCATCCATCCCAAGTGAGCTTTTATTTTTAAGCTCATTAGATGCCTTAAGTATCCTTATAACTACCTTTTCACCATGAACTGTTGGTAGTGTAGATACCCTGAAATCGATTTTAACGCCATCGATTTCTTGAAGAATTCTACCATCTTGTGGAACTCTCTTTTCTGCAATATTCATGTTTGATAATATTTTTATTCTTGTTATAAGCATTGACTTTGATCTTATTGGTGCTGTTAGCATAACTGAAAGCTCTCCATCAACCCTTGCACGTACACGAACCTCTTTTTCTAAAGGTTCTATATGAATATCACTGGCTCCTATTTTTACTGCATTTTGAATTATCGTGTTAACGAATTTTATTACAGGTGCATCATCTTCTAAATTTTCTTGCTTTTCCTCTTCTATATCTCCCAAGCCTTCAAGTTCTAAATCCTTAGCAACCTCTTTAGCATACTGGCTTCCATAATATTTTGAAATTGCAGTATCTATTGATGTTCTTGTATCTAAAACCTTTATTACGGTAAGTCCTGTTACGATGTTTATATCTTCATCTGCAAACAGGTCTAATGGGTCTGATGTTACAACACAAATGTTATATTCATCAGCTTGAAGTGGAATTATGTGATGCTTTTGACATAAAGTTTCCGGTACTCTGCTTAAAATACTACTATCTATGTCTATAAATTCTAAGTTAACTCTTTTTATCCCTAATTGTATTTCCAATGTTGTTATTATATCTTCTTCTGACACATAGTTATTTTCAATTAAAATTTCTCCAAGTCTTTTTCCTGACATAGCTTGTTTTGCCAGTGCTGTCCTAAGCTCGTTATCAGTTATTTTTCCATTGTCTACTAATAAATCTCCAAGCCTTTTTTTTACTCCCATTTCTTTCCTCCTATGGTTCATAAACTCATTATACATTATTTTCCTTAAATTTAAAATATTTCTTTTAAATTTTTGTTAATTTTTTTAATTTTGTTCAATTTTTATCTTTTTATATATTATTTTATATGCAAAAAAACAAGCCTTTATTACTAAGACTTGTTTTTATTATCGTATTTTTTTTATTTTTCTTAACACCTTTTATATTTTTAATACATTCCTTCCATTCCTGGAGCTCCTTGCATCTGTTCTTCTTTTTCTTTTACATCAACAACAGCTGCTTCCGTAGTTAAGAAAGTTGATGAAACTGATGCTGCATTTTGAAGTGCTGATCTTGTTACTTTTGTTGGATCAACAATTCCTGCCTTAACCATATCCTTATATTCATTTCTTAAAGCATCATATCCTATAATTTCTTCACTATTTTTAACTTTATCTACTATAACAGAAGCTTCAACTCCTGCATTAGTTGCGATTTGTCTCATTGGTTCTTCTAAAGCTCTAACTATAATATCAATTCCAACTTTAATATCATAAACATCTGAATGTAATTCGCTTACTTTATTTAATACATTAACATAAGCACTTCCACCACCAGGAACTATCCCCTCTTCAACAGCAGCTTTTGTTGCAGCTAATGCATCTTCAATTCTTAATTTTCTTTCTTTAAGCTCTGTTTCTGTTGCAGCTCCAACCTTTATAACAGCAACTCCACCTGCAAGCTTTGCAAGTCTTTCTTCAAGCTTTTCCATATCAAACTCTGATGTAGTTTCTTCAATTTGAGATTTTATTTGAGTAACTCTAGCTTTTATTTCATCTGAATTACCTTTTCCATTAACTATTGTAGTATTTTCTTTAGTTACCTTTACGCTTTCAGCTTCACCAAGTTCAAAAAGCTGAACATCTTTTAAATCTTTTCCAAGCTCTTCTGAAATAACTTGAGCACCTGTAAGAATTGCAATATCCTTAAGCATTTCTTTTCTTCTATCACCAAAACCTGGTGCTTTAACTGCAACACAAGTAAATGTTCCTCTTAATTTATTAACAACAAGAGTTGCCATTGCTTCTCCTTCAATATCATCTGCAATTATAAGAAGCTTTCTTCCATTTTGAACTATTTGCTCTAATATTGGTAATATCTCTTGAATATTATTTATCTTTTTATCTGTAACTAATATATATGGATTATCTAAAATAGCTTCCATTTTTTCAGTGTCAGTTACCATATAAGGGGAAACATATCCTCTGTCAAACTGCATTCCTTCAACAACATCAAGCTCTGTTCCCATAGATCTTGACTCTTCAACAGTTATAACCCCTTCATTTCCTACTCTTTCCATAGCGTCTGCTATAAGCATTCCTATATTTTCATCAGCTGCACTAATAGCTGCAACTCTTCCTATATCTTCTTTTCCCATAACAGGCTTTGATATAGCTTTTATTTCTTCAACAGCCTTTTCAACTGCCATGTTAATACCTTGTCTTATAAGCATAGGATTAGTTCCTGCAGTTACATTTTTAAGACCTTCTCTTATAATAGCTTGTGCTAAAAGTGTAGCTGTTGTAGTTCCATCTCCTGCAACATCATTAGTCTTAGTTGCAACTTCTTTAACAAGCTGTGCCCCCATATTCTCATATTGGTCTTCAAGTTCTATTTCTCTTGCAATTGATAGCGATAGGTAAGTCTTTGAAGTTATCGCCAACTTTTCCCCCGCTCTACACCGTACGTGAGACTTTCGTACTCATACGGCGTGCCAACGAACATATATAAATTACAATCTAAATATTTAGATTTCCAGCTAACTTTCTAAATTTATTGACTTTGTCTAAGGCTTTTTTGTTTGGTTTCAATAATTCAATGTACTTGTTTATCGTATCAGGATTTGTACTATGTATAAGTTTATGATAACCTCTGCTAATCCACACTAGATTGCTATAATCATCTGTTCCATCCAAACTTCTTGGGAGTTTGTGATGACAGTCCATATCCTCATACTTTAAATTTTCTCCTGTTATATTATCTCTACCCTTTTGTTCAATGAGTTTTGCTATCTTATTATCATGTAATTTCAAGCTTTCTGCATTTTCACAAATATTTGATGCCATTAGTTTTCTTAACGTATCACCATAACCTTTTAGATATTGATGTATTAATTTACGCCCCTCATGAGTATAATTGCAAATTTCTTGTTTAAAGCATATTGGTGGTTGTGTGCGTACTCCGTATATTGGAAATAGCACTATCCCTTTTATACTCCATAATTTACTGGTATACTCACCATAGAGTCGTTGATACGTTGATGTCATTTCATTAGTCCGTTTCAAACTAGTTTTTAGCCTATTCTTTCGGTATTTACTGGTATAAAAATTGATATCACTCATATTGTGGTTTATATTTGTAGCATATCTGTAATAGTTATGCTCACCTGCAATAATTGCATTATATCTATTTACTTCATTCCTATCATTCTTTACAAATATCTTGTCAATTTGATTTCTTATCTTAGTTTTAACTTTCTGTATAGCTTTATCACTCATATTAGTATGTGCAATATATTTCTTGCCTTTTAGCTTAGCTTTGATTTTATAGCCTAAGAATATAGTATTGTTTTTCCTGAGATTAGTTACTTTTGATTTATCAGGACTTATTTCTAGCCCTAGTCTATCTTTTAGCCAGCTTTTAGTAGCAATAAATACCTTCTGTGCTGTTTTATAATCTCCACAAATAATTTTAAAGTCATCCGCATATCTAACAATAAACATCTTCTTCAAATTTGTTTTTGCCATTGCATGATATGTTGCTCTAAAACAACTATACTCTTTTCTAAGACCTGTGTTGGTTTCCCATTGATTACTTATCCACCAATCTAATTCATTTAAAACTATATTTGATAAGAGAGGACTTAATACACCACCTTGTGGCGTTCCCTTCGTTGGGACTCCTTCACCAACAATTTCACTCTTCAATATTTTTGATATTATGCATATTAAATTTTTATCCTTAATTCCTAGATTCCATATTTGTTTAAGTAATTTTCCATGATTTACATTATCAAAGAAACCTTTGATATCAACATCAACTGCATAATGCATTTTACCTCTATTAATTAGAAAATTCACTCTTGCTAGTGCATGATGTGTTGACCTATTTGGTCTGAACCCATAGCTATGATTGTGAAATTTAGCTTCACATATTGGTTCCATAACTTGTTTAATGCACTGCTGCACTATCCTATCAATCATACAAGGTATACCTAAAGGTCTTGTTTTACCATTATCTTTCGGTATTGTAACTCTTCTAACTGCTTTCGGTTTATACATTCTTAAACAATCTTGAATCTTAGAAACAAACTTTTTCGTTTCCATTCTATCAAAATATTCAATTGTTACTTTATCAATTCCAGGAGTTTTACTTCCTCTATTCTTTTTGATATTTCTATATGCCAAAATGATATTATTTTCATTACTAATGATATCTATTAAGTTTGTAAATTTCTTACCTTGCTTTGCTTCGGTATATAATTTATCAAATATTCCTTGCATATCATAGTATTCATTATTCCGAATTAATTGTCTTTTCATTATCAAGTTGCTGTTCAAGTCTATCATTTCATCCTTCGTAGAATTAATTTGATATCTATTAGTCTTACCAGAACCTTGAATAAACTAAAATTTTCTATAATTTATATAATCCGTCTAGTGGCTATCCCTCCACTCCTTATTATCAGAGTTTCATCAGTACTGTGCCACCGCTTTCACCTAGATTAAATTAAGTTATATCTTATGATTTTCCTTAATAATATTTCATATGGTGTTAGAACCATCCATATTCTAGGCTTACCTTGTTCCATAATATCTATCAATACATTTATATCCTTAGGTCGTTAATCTGAGCCTGTTAGCTTGATAGTGCCTATAACACTATATGGATTTTCATAGAGTCAACTTTTACTCATCCACACTAACTGTACTTCTTAGGTACTCACTTCATTTCTGAAGAGTCGACGTATAGACCCTTAAATTCTTAACTTTGTCAGCCACATCTAACTGTGACATACTAACCATAGATATTTTCTGACCCTAGACCTATCACTACTCAACCACCTCTGGTTTGCATTTCCTCGACTTAACGTTAGGGTAGCTCTCAGTCGTTTTAACGGGCTTCTAACCTTTATGCTTCTAACTGCATAAACGCTAGCCGTAACTTTGGGAAGGCATTTCAAGGCGTTACCCTATCATTCTACCTTTCGATATTATAGTTATAACACTATATAGTGTTACGCTAGTTTTGTAGTTGACCCTCGCCAACCTTTATATCTAGCAACAAGTCGCACACACACCATCATTTGTAATTAAAGGTGTCCCATATTTTTTATCTAAAATAACATTTCTGCCCTTTGGTCCTAAAGTAACCTTTACTGTATCTGCTAATTTATCAACACCAACTTGCATTGCACGTCTAGCTTCTTCTCCAAATTTAATAATTTTAGCCATAAAAATCTCCCCCTATTCCACAACTGCAAGAACATCTTCTTGCTTAAGTATAATAAATTCATCTCCTGAAACCTTAACTTCTGTTCCAGTATATTTAGCGTAAAGAACCTTGTCCCCTACCTTAACTTCCATATCTACATCCTTAGTTCCAGGTCCTACAGCTATAACCTCTGCCTCTTGTGGTCTTTCCTTTGCTGTTCCTGTTAAAACTATTCCACTCTTTGTAGTTTCTTCAGCTTCTAATCTTTTAATAACAATTCTATCTCCTAATGGTCTAATCATAATGTAAAACCTCCCTTAAAAATTTCCTTTAGCACTCTTAACCTTAGAGTGCTAATCTTTAATTATAATAATATCCCTTATTAGAAATAATTTCAAACTTTTCTTTAAATATTATTACCTTATTTTCTCTTTTTATAATAAATTAGAGTAATATAATTCTATATTACTCTAATTCCCTCTTTTATATTAGTCTTTTCTCAATTTTTCCCATTTATATTTTATTTATCAATTTCTAAAATTCTTTCCTCTATATTATCTGAGCTAGCTAATCCTAAAAGAATCCAAAATAAAGGTGCAACAGGTACTACACTTATATTAAAGTTTGCTTGGAATAGATATCCCACTAAAACTATAAATAATACCTTTATCTTATCATTTTCTCTTTTCTCCCATAGCTTCTTCATAATTAAAAACACTAACATAATATACATTAAAGCTGCTGGTACACCACTTGTCCCAGCATAATGCAATAATTCATTATGAGCTTTATCCACCATAGTTTTTTGTGCATTCCATGCATCTACAATTTCCTTTGGTGCATCTTCTTTAAAACCATACCAAAAATTTTCAACACCTGTTCCAAGTAATGGTCTCTCCTTAATCATATGAAAAGTTCCAATATATATTCCAAGCCTTCCACTTCCCGCATTAGCATCTTTATTTTTCATCTCTTCCATCTCTTCTGCAATACTCTCTACCCTATCTAATATAACTCCACCACTTTTAATATTTATTACTGCAAATACTAAAATAAATGAAATCACTATAATTACTGCCCTCTTCAAACGTTCCTTATCCTTTAAAATAAATAACAATCCTACTACACAGAAAAACCCAAGCCCAAGCCATGTTCCTCTAGTTTGAGAATAAATTAAAGTTGCAAAATATATTAGTGAATAAACTAAATACCTTTTATTCTTCCAAAATATAAACATACTAATAGAAAAGCCTAAGAAAATTAATACATATGTTCCTAAAAAATTTCTATTCCCTATAGTTGCATTCATTCTTTCAGCATTTCCAAGCCAAAACTTCATAGGCTCAACACCATTATTCTGCAAAATACAATAAACAGATACAATAAGTCCACTTCCTAAAAATACTTCAAGACCTCTCTTACTTAAAATAAAATATCTACTCGAGGCTATAAATAAAACTCCATACATAAATAAAGTTATAATTCCCTCATATCTCCACTTACCTCCAAATATAGCCCTCTCTAAATCCTCTGCAAAAACCGCTGATAGTAATAACAAAAGAAAAAATATTAAATACACTTTATCAATCTTTCTATTTAACCTCACCTTTTCTTTTATAACTAAAATTAATATCACACTTCCTACACAATACAAAAATATTGCTTTAGGATAATAATATCTATCACTACCACTTCCCCCAAGTATCAAAGGCATTACACATAAAACAAGATACAATAAAATATTTATTACTTCCTTAGTTTCAAAAGTTCTTTCATTTAATTTTTTAATTTTTTCAAAAATCCCCATATCTACCCCTTTAAAATAACTTTACATACTATTCCTATTATCGTTTTCTAAAATTAATACTTAATTGAAATAGAAAAAAAACTCCACAAAATGTGAAGTTTAATTTTAATATCTTTCTACACACTTTTTATTTATAAAGTTAAAAATTCCATTAGCTTCTTGTGTATTATAAAATTCCACCATAAGAGAGTTAAATTCTAATCTGTCCTTTGCTTTTATATTTAATATTCCTTGTCCGTTTGAAATTAAAACCATATTTGCTATAAGTCTTGATGTTCTTTTATTTCCATCATAATAAAACTGATTTAATGAACCCGATACGAAAAATATATACATTTTTATCTAAATGTAATTATTTATACTGTGATACAACTTATGCTTCGGTTTTTCTCCGAAGCTTTTCGTATTATATCTTCCTGTTTCACCGAATCTGATTTTGTAGTGATAAATCACTTACTACTTTCATTTGGTATAACTCTCCACAGGCTTAAATTCCCCAGTATCGTTGGGTATACTCTTATTATTCCCAACTAATTAAAATTTATCCACATTTATTAAATTATATATATTTTTCTCATTCACTATAATTCGCAACATTATAGCAGTCTTTCTCTCACAAGTAGACCTCTTATGCTTTCACATAAGCGTAGACTATATCTTTATCTCAAAACTTTTGAGATACGGTATTTTTCTTCCAC
>NZ_JBOFRG010000237.1:0-1387 GCF_051650885.1 Clostridium sp. | reverse complement strand
TACAGTATAGGAAAACGGAGATGGAATTGTTAGGATTGAAAAGTGATCGATTAAATATAAAGCCATAAGAGGAACAAATACTTAAAGTATAGACTTTTGGAATGTGTTAAGAAGGTTTTTTAGTTCAGCTGGATGGTTTGGAGATTTTATCGAAAATTTTGCCTTGAAAACATGTAATTTATTGAATGCTTTTGAAGACTGATAAAAAGTAAGAATGAATAGTTGAAATAAATGATGAGTTTAGGCTAGTCAAACAACAGATTTGAAATATAAGACCTTTAAAGGTTACTTATTAAAGTGAAAAGTTTGATCAAGGAAGAGTGCTTGCAAGTCGGGTTTAGAGGGTGTTCTCTTACAGGCAAATAAGAAATGAAAATAGGTACTAAAACAATGAGCATCGAAAGAAACTTACACTGACTGAAAAGAAGTATGGTGAAACAGAAAAGAAGATTTTAGTAGTTGTTTGTTGAATTAAAAAAATATATATGAGTTAAGAGGAAGAAGATTTGAACTGATGACGGATCATAAAGCTTTAATTAGTTTAGACATAAGCCTCTCTTCAATAATAAAAGATCAAAAGATGGTTTGAGAGAAAACAGAAGCATGATTTTTTGGTTCAATAAGTCAAATTTAAACCAATGGCTAACGCAGATGCTCTTTGACGACAAGATCAAAATGAGAATTGAGGTGACCGGATGATAAAAGAAGATGAAAAAATCAGAAGAAAGTAAAAATAGAAAAACACACAGTTGTTTTAAAAAGATTAGAATTTTAGAAATTTGATGTCGGTACTCAGAAGAAGGTGACAATGAAAGAAAAAATAAACTCTTTAATTGAAGTTATTTACAGAAGACAAAATCACAGAGGAGTAAAAGATATGCATTATCAACTAAAATAGAAGCATTATTGGGCTGAATTGAAAGATTAGGTGACAAAAATGGTGAAAGAATGTGGATTTGCTAGATCATGAATAGTGAATATAAGTTTTGAGTAGAATTCAAAACAACTAGTCATAAGGAAGAAAAGTTCGCGATTGACATATTAGAGATAGGTGAACGTAAGAAACTTATCTTTCTTGTTTTTATTTATTATAATATGTATTTTTATATGGGAAAGTACTAGAGAAAAGCACAGAAAAGATATTTGAAGAGTGGTTTACAAAAGATAAGGTTCCAGAAATTTTTATAAGGGATACTGCAAGAGAGTTTAAAAGCTTAACATTTGATAAATAATGAAGTTTGAATAAAATTATACATAGAAAGGTGTCACTGTAAGCACATGGGAGTTATGGAAGAATAGAAAGGGAATGAGGACATCAGAAGAGGCTATTAAAAAACAAATATAGTTAGAGGTTGATAATACGGTGAAAGTTTATATCTAAACGTAC
>NZ_JBOFRG010000236.1:0-15028 GCF_051650885.1 Clostridium sp. | reverse complement strand
GAGAAAAACTAAAGCATAAGTTGTATCACAGTATAAATGTCTACATTTAGATAGAAATGTATGTATTTTTCGTATCGGAGTTTGATGAGTTTTTACTTATAAATATAGAAAATAAAGAAGATAAAGATTATTATGGTACATATTTAAAGGAAAAAAAGAGTGCCCTTATTGATAGTATTTTAATGAAATTAGGTATATAATTATAAGTGTATCCATATTTTAGAGAGAATTCTTTAAAATTTTGGGAATTTAAATCTAACAAAAAAGAGAAATCTAATTTGAAAGAGTCTAAGGCGTAACTGTATAATATAAGCTAGATAAGTGAAACTCTAAATTTTAATTTAGCCAGTCGAACTTACACTTTAGTATAAATTCGACTAAAAAGTTAGATGGAGTTAACACACCACTGACTTAAGTCTCATTTTATCTGATAGCTAGTGCCCGTAATACCCCCATCTTCTATAAGTGGGGGAACGGGCACACGCTCCTAGATAAATTCGACTAAAAAGTTAGATGGAGTTAACACACCATCTAACTTAAGTCTCATTTTATCTGATAGCTAAATTAAACTATGTAAGTAATTAAAGGCTAGATTTCTTTTTAAAGAGAATCTAGCTTATTTTTTTGGAAGGACTTAGAATATGAAAGTAGCAGTAGTAAGTATAATATTAGAAAATCCTATAGAATCACAAGAAGTAGTAAACAAAACTTTAAGCTTTTTTAGAGGTCAAATAAAAGGAAGAATGGGAATTCCACTTGAAGAAGGAATTTCAATTATATCAGTAATTTTAAAAGGTGAAATTGATATGATAAATAGTTTAACTGGAAAGCTTGGGAATATAAAAGGTGTTACAGTTAAAACAGCTATAGGGAAAAAAGAGGTATAGAAAAGGAGCGTCTATGAATATAAAAAACATAATTGATAAACTATTTAAAGAACATGATGCAAAAGATGAAGAATTATTATATATTTTAGATAATATAACAGATGAAGAAAAAGAATATTTAGTAGAAAAAGCAGATATTATAAGAAAACAAAATTATGATAATAAAGTTTATGTAAGAGGACTTATTGAAGTTTCTAATTTTTGCAAGAAAGATTGTGCTTATTGTGGAATAAGAAAAAGCAATAAAAATGCAGATAGATATAGGTTAACTAAAGAACAAATCTTAGAATGTGTAGATACAGGAGATAAAATTGGATATAAAACCTTTGTAATGCAAGGTGGAGAAGATGCCTATTTTACAGATGAAAGACTTGTAGATATTATAAAAGAAATAAAAAGGCGATATCCTAAAAATGCAATAACTTTATCTCTTGGAGAAAGAAGTTATGAATCTTATAAAAAGTTATTTGAGGCAGGAGCCGATAGATATCTTTTAAGACATGAAACTGCTACAAAAGAATTATATGAATCTCTTCATCCTGGAGCTTCTTTTGAAGAAAGACAGGAATGCCTTAAAAATTTAAAAGAAATAGGCTTTCAGGCAGGAGCTGGATTTATGGTTGGCCTTCCAAATCAAACAAATGAGGATTTAGTACGTGATTTACGTTTTGTAAAAGAGTTTAAACCTCATATGTGTGGAATAGGACCGTTTATTCCACAAAAAGATACACCACTTGGACATGAAACAGGTGGAACAGTTGAAAAAACAGTTACAATGCTTGCTTTAGTTAGATTATTACTTCCAGATGTATTACTTCCTGCAACAACTGCTTTAGGGACAATAGACCCAGATGGTAGAGAAAAAGGAGTAAAAGCAGGTGGAAATGTAATAATGCCAAATCTTTCACCACAAGAAGTTAGAAGTAAATATGCACTTTATGATGGAAAAGTCTCAACAGGAGATGAAGCGGCAGAATATAAAGCCCAAATAGAAAAGAAAATGAAGAAGTTTGGATACGAAATAGAAGTAAACCGTGGAGACAATGTAAAGTGGCTTAAGTCTAAAAAGAAAGAAGAGGAGAATTAATATGTTTATAAATCATGATTATATCAATAATATTTTAGAGGAAACTAAAAATCCAACTAGAGAAGAATCATTAAAGGTAATAGAAAAAGCTAGAAAAAGAGAAGCTTTAGATTATAGAGATATAGCAATTCTTTTAGCTACAAAAGAAGAAGATGTAGAAAAAGAAATTTTTAAAATTGCTGGAGAAATAAAAGAAGAGATTTATGGTAAGAGAATAGTTGTATTTGCACCACTTTATGTAAGTGATTACTGCGTTAATAAATGTGTTTACTGTGGTTATAAATGCTCAAACAAATTCAAGAGAAAGAAATTAACTCAAGAAGAAGTAGCAGAAGAAGTAAGACTACTTGAAGGAATGGGACATAAGAGACTTGTTTTAGAACTTGGAGAAGACCCAGTTAATGCACCGATTGAATATGTTTTAGAATGTATAAAAACAATGTATGCAACGCAAGATGGAAATGGTGAAATAAGAAGAACAAACGTAAATATTGCAGCAACTTCTGTGGAAAACTATAAGAAGCTTCATGATATAGGAATTGGAACATATGTATTATTCCAAGAAACTTATAACAAGCCAATGTATGAAAAAGCTCACCCTAATTCATTAAAAAGCAACTATGAATATCATTTAACTGCATTTGATAGAGCTATGGAAGCTGGAATTGAAGATGTTGGAGCTGGAGTATTATTTGGTTTAGCTGATCCAAGATTTGAAGTTTTAGGACTTATGATGCACAATGCGCATTTAGAAAAAGAATATGGAGTAGGGTTCCACACAATATCAGTTCCAAGAATAAGAGAAGCAACAGGAGTTGATTTAGAAGAATTACCATACCTTTTAGATGATGAAACATTTAAGAGAGTTGTAGCTGTAATCAGAATAGCAGTTCCATTTACTGGTCTTATGATTACAGAAAGAGAAACACCAGAACTTAGAAAAGAAATAATGACTTATGGAATATCACAAATTTCAGTAGGTTCAACAACAGTTATAGGTGGATACAAAAAACGTGCAAACAATGAAGATAGTGAAGAGCAATTCAAATTATTCAACGTTGAAACTGATAGTATGACAGCTATAGAAGAACTTATAGATGATGGATATATTCCAAGCTTCTGTACAGCATGTTATAGAAAAGGAAGAGTTGGAGACAGATTCATGGAACTTGCAAAATCAGGAGAAATCCAAAAGGTTTGTGAACCAAATGCAATAACAACTCTAGTAGAATATGCAATAGACTACGGAAACGATAGATTCAAAGAAAAAGCAATAAACTTTGCAAAAGATATTGCAAGTAAAATAGAAAATGAAAAAACAAGAAAAGTAACAGAAGATAATATAGAAAAAATGCAACAAGGAAAAAGAGATTTATATCTTTAATAAGTAAAGAATTAATAGGCAAAAGTTAAGAGTTATATAAAACTCTTAACTCTAACCTCTTAACTCTTAACTCTTAACTAAAATGAAGGAGTGATTTTTATGAATACTACACCTAATGCTAATAGAAAACATATATCTATTTTTGGTAATACTAATAGTGGTAAGTCATCTCTTATGAACGTAATATTAGGACAAGAAATATCCCTTGTTTCTAATATTGAAGGTACTACAACAGATCCAGTTCAGAAGGCTATGGAGCTTTTACCTGTAGGGCCAGTTTTACTTATTGATACAGCAGGGCTTGAGGATAAAAGTGAGCTTGGTAATCTTAGAATGGAAAAGACAATGGAAGTTTTAAGAAAAACTGATGTAGCTATATTTGTTATAGATGCAAGTAGTCCTGATTATAATTCCTTTGAAAAATGGGTTATAGAAGCTAAAAAGTTTAACATACCATTTATAGTTGCAGCTAATAAAGCAGAGGTTGCAAATAGTGTTATAGTAAATGGGTTAAATAATAAGTATAAGAAAGTTATTCCTACATCAACAGTTACAGGAGCTGGAATAGAAGATTTAAAAGAAGAATTAGTAAAAATACTAGAAGCTGAAGAAGAAGATAGAAGTTTAATTTCTGATATAGTTCCTTATGGTGGAAAAGTAGTTTTAGTAGTTCCAATAGATTCAGAAGCACCAAAGGGAAGATTAATCTTGCCGCAAGTTCAGCTTATACGTGATTGCTTAGACCATGGAGTAAAAAGCTATGTAGTTCGTGATACAGAACTTAAAGAATCTTTAGAAGATTTAAAAGATATTGATTTAGTAGTAACTGATTCACAAGCTTTTAAAAAGGTAAGCAGTATAGTTCCAGAAAATATAAAACTAACAAGCTTTTCAATTCTTTTTGCAAGACAAAAGGGAGACTTAGAAAGTTTTATTGAAGGCTCTAAAGCTTTAAGAGATTTAAAGCCAGGAGATAATGTGCTTTTTGCGGAAAGTTGTACTCACAATGTATCACATGAAGATATAGGAAGAGTAAAAATTCCAAAAGGATTAGAAAAGTATGTTGGTGGAAAACTAAACTTCGATTTTAAAGTTGGATATGACTTTGCAGAAGATTTAGAAAAATATGCACTTGTAATACACTGTGGTGCTTGTATGATTAACAGAAAAACTGTTATGAATAGAGTAGAAAGATGCAAGGAAACAAAAACTCCAATGACAAACTATGGAGTAGTTTTAGCATTCTTAAGTGGAATACTAGAAAGATCAACTGAAGATTTAATATAAAAAAGATTTAATTTAGGAAGAGTTTTAATTCTAGCTAAATTAAGGATATTTGAAAAACTCTCTTTAGGAAGTAAATCCTAAGGAGAGTTTTTTTATATGAAAGAGGAAAAAGTTACAAAAAAGTATGAAAAATATTACAATAATACAGAAAAAGTATTAATATTGTATCTTAATATTAACCAATTTTGTACAAAATACGAATATAATTAACATATAGAAAAAACAAAAGGGAGATGAAGGAAATGAAACTAAAGAGTAAAATATCTATTGGGGCGGTAGTAATAATTGGATTAAGTGCACTTGGGACAACATATTTTATGAACAATAAGGCAAAGGCAGAGGAACTAGGGGGAAAACCTATTGTAAATGAAGTGAAAAAAGATGAAGAAGAAACTAAAAAAGATATAGATAAAGTAAATGATGAAGCTAAAAGAAAAGCAGAAGAAGAGAAAATAAAATTAGAAGAAAAAGAAAACGAAAGAATAAAGAAGGAACGTAAAGAATTAGAGGAAGAGAAAAAGAAAGAAGAAGCTAAAAAGGCTGCGGAAAAGAAAAAGGAAGAAGAAAAAAAGATAGTTGAAAAGAAAAAAGAAGAGGAAAAAGAAAATAAGAAAAATAATGAAACTGTAGAAAATGTACAACCAGTAGCAGGTTCTAATATAATTAGTAGTGCTAAAGGGTATGCAGTTCCAGTAAAAGAAGTGAATGCAATGCTTAATGGAAAGAAAAATGGAAAGAAAGAAGTGTTCTTAACATTTGACGATGGTCCAAGCAGTAATACACCAAAGGTATTAGAAATTCTAAAAAAATATGGTGTCCATGGAACATTTTTTGTACTAGGATCAAATGTGGAAAATTCAAGTGTGAAGAAAGGATACCTTAAAGAGGTATATAACAGTGGAAACGCTATAGCAAATCATACATACTCACATAACTTTAAGACTTTATATCCAGGAAATAGAGTTAGTGTAACTAATTTTATGAATGAATTAAACAAAACAAACAACATATTAAAAAGTGTTCTTGGAAACAACTTTAACACAAGAGTTATGAGAATGCCAGGCGGATATATGTCAAGACAATACTATAAAGATGGAAACCTAGGAGCGTTAAACAGTGCTTTAAATAAAGAAGGAATTCTATCACTAGATTGGAATGTAGATTCATCAGATGCCAGTGGAATAAATATTGCATCAAGTAAAATATTATCAAACACTATAAAAGAAGCTGGAAATTCAGAAGATGCAGTAGTTTTAATGCATGATGCAAATGGAAAAGGAACAACTGTACAAGCATTACCACAAATAATAGAACATTTCAAAAATAAAGGATATACTTTTAAAGTAATATCAAACTAAAATAAAAAAGACATCTTTACACTTGGATTGTAAAGGTGTCTTTAGTTTGACTTATTACTAAAGTTTTTTTAAGGTATAATTCCTAGTATAAAAGTTTTTCCCTCTAATCCAGAGTAGATATTCTATAGTATATTAGGAATTAGTGTATACTAGTAGTAAAAGTGAAGATAAATGGAGAAATACTTGATTAAAAATTTAAAGCTTGTATATAATATAAAGAGATAGTTTAGCTAGGAGGAAAGGTGGAGGAAAGATGGGTGAAATACTAAAATTATTTCATGGAAGTAATGTTATTGTAGAAAAGCCAGAGGTTCTTGTAAGTGGATTTTATAAAGATTTTGGATACGGATTTTATTGTACTAACATAGAAAATCAAGCAAGACGATGGGCTTTAGTTAAAAAAAAGAACCATGTAGTGAATGAATATAAATATAAAGCAAATGCAGAACTTAAAATATTGGAATTTAAAGAGATGACTGAAGAATGGTTAGACTTTGTTGTAGATTGTAGGATAGGGAAAAATCATGGCTATGATATAGTTGAGGGACCAATGGCAGACGATACAATTTGGGACTATATAGAAGAATATATAGAAGGAAAAATAACAAGAGAAGCTTTTTGGGTTCTTGTAAAGTTTAAATATCCTACTCATCAAGTAGTATTTTGTAATGATAAAGCACTTAAAACATTAGAATTTGGAGGGTTTTACAATCTATGAGAAATGTAATTTTTAAAGATGAATACGTAAAAGAGGATGATTTATATTTTATTTGTTATATGATTGAAAGAGTGGCAAGAGCACTAAAAGTAAAAAATAAATATGTAGTAAATAAAATAGGTTATGATGAATTAGCGAGAAATATAAGTTTAGCTAGTGTACTTCATTGTGAAAACCCACTTAAAGTAGAGGCAGATTGGATAGAGGAATATTCCTTAGAGAAGGGGAATTTTGATATACTGAATGTAGATAAGGAATTAGTGAATAATTTACCAACAGCAACACAAATAGGAAAGGTTTATAAAAGGCTTATTTTAAATACACTAAGAAGTGATGAAGATTATATAGAAGGCTTAATTAGAGTTTATAATGATGAGTTATGTGAGACAATAGATAATTATAATAGTAGTGCATATTATGAACCTACTCCATTTATAACAAGAGCATATTATAATGGTGGTTTTTAAAAGTATAGCCTATCTTTAGTTTTAAAGATAGGCTATACTTATATGTAGTTTAAAACTTAGGAGGACAAAAGAGATGAGTTTATTTAAAGATTATAATTTAAGCGTAGAAGTATTAAAATCTATTGATGATTTAGGATATACAAAAATGACTGAGGTTCAGGAAAAGGTTATAGGGGAAGCTTTATTAAATAAAGATTTAATTGTTAAGGCTGAAACAGGAAGTGGGAAAACAGCGGCTTTCGGAATTCCTTTATGTGAAAGATTAAATTTTGAAAGTGAAGATAAGGCTTTAATTTTAGCACCAACACGTGAGCTTGCAGTACAAATAAGTGCAGATTTAAAAAATCTAGGAAGATATAAAAGATTAAAGGTTGTTACTATAATAGGAAAGGAATCTTTTAAGGAGCAAGAAAAAGCTTTAAAAGGAAAGTTTAATATAGTAGTAGGAACACCAGGAAGAACTTTAGACCATTTAGATAAAAAGACTTTAGATGGAAAGGCTATAAAAACTTTAATTATTGATGAAGCAGATGAAATGTTTAATATGGGATTTATAAATGAAGTTGAAAACTTATGTAGTAAAATAAATAAAAATAGAGTTACAATGTTATTTTCAGCAACAGTTCCAGAAAAGATAGAAAGCTTAACTAAAAAGCACATGGATAGACCAATTACAATTAACTGTAATAAAAAAGGTGTAGTAACAGAAAATATAACTCATGGACTTTTAGTAGTTGAAGGAAGTGAAAAGCTACAAAAGGTAGATGAAATATTATTAAGTGAAACTCCAAAACGTGCTATAGTTTTCTGTAGAACAAAAGATAATGTGGAAATTGCTTTTAATTATTTCAAGAAAAAAGGATACTCTATAGATAAGCTTCATGGAGATATGCTTCAAAAAGAAAGAAATAAAAGAATGGAAGAGTTTAGAGAAGGAAGATTTAAAATTCTTATAGCAACAGACATAGCAGCAAGAGGGTTAGACGTTGAAGAAGTAACACACGTTATAAATATAGATATTCCAGTAGAAAAAGAAAGCTATGTACATAGAATAGGAAGATGTGGTAGAGGAGGACAATCGGGAGAATCTATCACAATAATGACACCATTTGAAAAGAAGTATTTAGATAGAATAGAAGAATATATAGGCTTTAATATAGAAGAATATAAAGAAAAAGAAATAAAGAACAAAGAAGAGGCTATAGAAATTTTAAGAAAAGCACCAGAAAGAAGAAAAGATAAAAAGAAAGATATAAAAGGTGTAACAAAAATTTATTTAAATGGTGGTAAAAAGAAAAAGATAAGAATACTTGATATTGTAGGAACTATATGTAGCATAAATGGAGTAGAAAAAGACGATATTGGAGTTATAGATATAAAAGATAATGGCTCAACAGTAGAAATATTCAATAATAAAGGAAATATAGTTATAAAAGAATTAGCTACAAAGACAATAAAAGGGAAGAAACTTAGAGTTGAGAAGCAAAGAAGAAGTTAAGAAGTAAGAGTTAAGAAGTAAAAGTTAAGAGAAAATTTGCAAAGCAAATTTTAGAAGGAAACAAAAACCCAATTGGCAAAGCCAATTGGGTTTTCTAACTATTAACTATTAAAATTATTGTAAAATTATACAAATATTGTATAATAAAATTATGGTGGGGGTGTTTTATGGAGGATTTGAATAGAGTTTCTACTGAGGATGTAAGTGTTTATTTATGTCCGAACTGTGGTGGAGGTATGAAGTTTGATATAGGTGAGCAAAAGTTTACCTGTGAGTATTGTGGGACTGAAGAAGTTTTTGAGAAGGTTGATAATAATGTAAATGAATACGATTTGTATGAATTTATGGATTCTGAAAGGTCTAACACTTGGCAAAGTGAAACTAAGGTTTTAGAATGTACAGGGTGTGGAGCTGAAATTATTATTAATAATGAAGAGACTGCTAAGTTTTGTAGCTTTTGTGGTTCTAGCCATATTACAAAAGGTCATGAGGAGGCTTTAATAAAGCCTGAAGGAATTTTACCTTTTAAAATTAATGATGCTAAAGCTAAAGAACTTTTAGAAAAATGGATAAAAACAAGGTATTTAGCACCAAATGATTTAAAGAATATGTATAGTAGTGAAAAGCTTATGGCTATCTATGTACCTTATTGGACTTTTGATGCTAATGCACATGGAGTCTACCAAGGTGAAGGTGGAAAAAGAGCTTATAAAAATGTAACTGTAAATGGAAAAACTACAAGAAAAGAAATAACAATATGGTATAGCGTAAATGGAAGTATAGATCATAATTTTGATGATATACAGGTGAATGCATCTAAAAATTTTAGAGAGGATATTATAGATGGAGTTGAACCTTTTAGTATGGATAAATTAGTTCCTTATGATAAAAAGTATCTATCGGGTTATGTAGCTGAAAGATATACTAAAAATTTAAAAACTTGTTTTGAAATTGCTAAAAAAGAAATGAGAGAAAAATTGAAGAGTCAGGCTAAATCACAAATTAAATTAAGATATGATGAGGCTAAGGTAACAAGAATAAAAGTTAAGTATAAAGACAGTAAATTCAAACATATTTTAGTACCAGTATGGACAGCTAATTATGATTATAAGGGTAAAAAGTATAAATATATTATAAATGGTGAAACAGGAAAAATGAGTGGGCAGATTCCTTACAGTGGAGCAAAGCTAGCACTTATAGCAGTAGGAATATTAATTTTAGTAGGACTGTATGTTTATGGAGGTATGTAATTAAAGATGGGAATATTTAATCAATTTCAAAGTTTAGTAGAATGGAAGGAAACACGTGATGATGTTATCTTTCATATGTGTAAAAATAGGGAGCTTAAAAAAGATAGTAAGGTTATTATAAGACCAGGACAAGATGCTATATTTATGTATAATGGTGTGGTTGAGGGTTTCTTTGAAGAAGAGGGAGAGTATATTTTATGGAGTGACATAATTCCTTTTTTAACAACTTTAAAAAGCTTTAAGTTTGGATTTAATACACCTCTTAGAGCAGAGGTTATGTTTATAAATACAAAGGATTTTCTAGTGAAATGGGGAACTAAAAGCCCTATAAATCTTCCACATCCATCAATGCCAGGAGGATTACCTATAAGATGTTTTGGAACATATACTTTAAGAGTAAGTGAATACAGAAATCTTGTAGATAGAGTTGCAGGGATAAAAGATGAGTTTACAGTAGATGATGTAAAGGAAAGATTAGAATCAAAGTTTAATGCAGCATTAACAAGTGCTATTTTAAAAGAAGGAAAAGATTTAATAAATCTTAGAGCCTATGCATTAGAAATTGGTGAAGGACTTCGTAAAACTTTAAATACTATATTAAATGATCTTGGACTTTTCATTACAGATGTAACTATAGAAAATGTTAATTATCCAGAGCAAGTTCAAAAAATGATTGAGAAAAATGCAAGCTATAGTATGGTTGGAGATATGAATAGATACAGAGATGTAGGAATGATAGATTCAATGACAAGTGGAAATGGTGCATCAAGTACTATGAGCAATATGGCACAAGCTGGTATGGGACTTAATATGGGTATGCAGATGATGAACTCTATAAATAGCAGTATGAATAATAACATGAATAATAAAGGTGGAGAAACTTTTAATAATGGAGTTAATCCTTCATATAATAATGAGGCTAATTTAATAAGTTGCACTAATTGCAATAATAAAATAAAGCCTGATTCAAAATTTTGTCCTGAATGTGGAAATAAAGTCTCTGTTATAGAGAAAGCTAAGTTTTGTTCAGAATGTGGAACAAAATCAGAGGGCGAAGCAAAATTTTGTTTGAATTGTGGAAATAAATTAATGTAGAAAAATTATTAAAAAAATTGAAAGAATTGAAGGAGCATATGAATAAATATGTTCCTTTTTAGATTTTATATTTCTAAACTGTATATATTTTTTTAAGTTTAATAATAATTTATCTATAAAAAAGATAGAAATGATAAAAAATAAACTTAAATATAAACAAGGTTAATAAAAAATCTTTTAAATTAGACTATTTATATAGATAATTTAAAAATAAAAAATTAAATATACTTAAACAACTGTCCAAAATAATGACAGTGTATTTAAATGTTACATAAATGTAAAGAAAAGTGTAATCCGATGTGTAGAAATATGTCGAAGGATAAATAAAAATTTAACAAACACAATAGATTGGAAAGTTGGCATGGGAATTGCTATTAATATAAGTGAAGTTAAATTAAGAAAACTTCCTACAAGCAATTAAGTAAAAAAATTTGCCATTATGTAGAAATACGTTTCATAAAGAAAGGAATGAATAATATTATGGATAATAAGAAATTTAAAAAAGGTCTTATGTTTGGAATATTAGTAGGACTTGCCTGGGGACTTGATGGAGTTCTAATGGGGAGAGTTGGACTAGATAGAATTTTTACAGATAAAGCTTTTGCTTTAGCACAAGGGGTATCATCAACAAGCTTTGAATTTTCACCACTTGTAACAGCGTTTTTCCATGAAGGATTCTGTTTTATATGGATAGCACTTGTATTATTGTTTAGTAAGCAATTAAAACATGTATTTTATTTATTATTTAAAACTAAAAAAGGTAAAGCAGTTGCAATAGCAGCGTTAGTTGGTTCACCAATTGGAATGAGTGCATACCTTTTAGCAATTAAATATGCAACTACTCCATATGCATCAAGTATTTCAGTAATTTATCCAGGAGTTGGAGCAATACTTTCATACTTTATATTAAAAGAAAAGTTATCAAAAAGAGCAGTTATAGGAATTGCAGTAAGTTTAGCAGGTTCATTTATGTTAGGATTTGATCCATCAGGAGATGTGCCAAGCACATTCTTACTAGGAATAGGTTGTGCAATTATTGCAGTACTTGGATGGGCACTTGAAGGTGTTATCGTAGGATTTGCAATGAAGCACATAAAAGATGAAGATCATATAGAAGCAACACCACAACAATTCTTATGTTTAAGATATTTCATAGCAACTGTAGCTTATGCAGTAATTGTATTACCAGCAGTTGGTGGATACGGTATGGCAGGGCAAATTATTCAAAGAGGATTAGTTTGGCAATATGCAGGAATAGCAATACTTGGAGCTATAACTTACCTTTCATGGTATAAAGCAGTTGATTTAATTGGAGCTGCAATGGGAACAGCTTTAAATAGTACAGCAGCCCTTTGGGTTATAGTATTTACAGCAATACTTCCAAAAATAATACCAGGATTTGAGTCAAATCAAGTTATAACACCAACAATAGTAATATGTGGATTGATAATTGTTTTAGGAGTCTTTATATTTGCAATAGATCCTAAAATGTTTAAGAAGAAGTAGTTAAAAGAAGTGCTAAATGGCACTTCTTTTTTTATAGATTAATATGGAGAAAGGTTAAAAAATAAAGGGCAAATAAGGAAAAACCCTAATTAATGAAAAGTTTGTATTGTTAAATAAATAGACATTTATTTAAAAAAAATAGACTTAAAATAAAAAAAAATAAATTTAGAAATATAAAATTAGAATAAGATTATAATAAAGTGTGAGGAATATTACAAAAGCATAAAAGTGTTGAAAACACTAGCATATAGTGATTGTTAAAAATAAAACTATGAAGAAGCATAACAAAGAAGAAGGTAAAATAAACCATTAAAGTATTTTAAATGAATAATAATGTATAAATGAAAAATAATATGAAAATAATATTTCGAAAAAGTTAGTTAATAAATTGACAATTAGATAGAGGCTATGATAAATTTGTGTCCGTGCTACAAATGCGAAATGCAATCGTACAAATAGAAATAGCATAGAGGCTAGAGTCTAAAAGAAAGACAAGCTTTGAAACGGAGGAATTATAAATTATGGAATCAACGGATAAGAGAGCATTGATTGCCTACAAAAAATTAAGTACAAGTTTTGAAAGAAAAGGAACAGCAGCAGGAATTTTATCAGGAGTAGCCTTTGGTTTAAATAGTGCAGTCCTTGGAGTGGCGCTAGCGTTAGCACCTTTTACATATGGGGCAAGTGCTTTAATGGCACCATTAGTCGCAGCAGCAATGAATGATAGCTTTGCAGGTATTTGGTTATTACTTTATAACTTAAAACAAGGAAGACTTAAAGAGGTTTTAAGAAGCTTTAATACAAAGCCAGGAAAAGTAGTATGTTTAGCAGCTATATTAGGTGGACCTATAGCAAATGCAGCCTATTTAATAGCTATAAAAGATGCATCAGCAGCGTATGCATTACCTATTTCAGCTTTATTCCCAGTGTTTGGAGCAATTTTAGCTAGAATATTTTTAAAACAAAAAGTTAGTAAGCGTATTGGATGTGGTATGGTTCTTTGTGTTGTTGGAGCAGCAGTAATTGGATATGTACCACCAGTTGGAGATTTTCCACATTTTTATTTAGGAATTATATTTGCCTTCGTAGCAGCTTTTGGATGGGCAGCAGAAGGAACATTATCAACATTTGGAACAGCAGTTATAGACCCTAAAATGGCTATAAATATTAGAGAGATAACATCAGGACTATTCTTCTTAATATTTGTAGTTCCAGTAGTAGGGGGATATATAATGCTTGGAAAAGTATTTATGCATCCAGAAGCACTTATAATGATTTTAATTGCAGGTCTTACAGGGGCTATAACATTCTTATCATGGTATAAATCAAACAGTATGTGTGGTGTTGCTAAAGGTATGGCCTTAAATGGAACATATGCATTATGGGGAATTTTATTTACTTTCCTTTTAGGAAAAGTTGTTATTACACCAACTTTAATAATAGGGGCAATAATAATAACAGTAGGAGCAATTTTAGTTGCTATAAACCCAATGGAATTCTTTAAAAAAGAGGAGATTTAAGATATGAGTAAGATGCTACCAATGAGATTTCGTATGTTACACTTCTTATCTAAAATGAAAGATGGTTGTGTAAATGATGTGTATGAAGGCTTAAAAGATGAATATGGAACAGAAAAATACTTTAATAGAGAAGATATGAAACAAGATTTATTAGCAATGAAAGAAAACGCTCTTTTAGATGAAGATAGATTAGTTATGGAGGGAGATGAGCTTCTTATTTACTATAAGGTAAACGAAGAAGGAATGAATCTTCTAAAAAATTACTTACCAAAAGAATGGAAAGATAAATAATAAAAAGAGGCTATTGCAAAGAAGTGAGCAATAGCCTCTTTTAAATGTTTAGAAAAGGGTAGAGTTAGTGATTTTACTAGCGTCTTAGAAATAAAAAGGATTTGTTAGGGTAGAGCCTCTAGTGCCACTATTTTTTTAGGAGAATAACTTTAAGTGTACAAAAAAATGACAGTGTAATCTTTAGGAACAGGTGAGAAATGCAATGTGTACTCTTTAGTGAATAAGAGAAAAAAGATAGTCATAAAATTAACAATCTCTGAGATTTTCAATGTTGGCATGGAAATTGCTTTAATATAAAGTGTAAATAATTTTAAAAGAAAAAACAAACTAACGAATAATTAAATTTTAATTTAACTTAACTTTATTTTAAGTACGATTGCATTAGATAGTTAAAATTTTAATTATTAAAAACTAAATTTTTTAGTTTTAGGGGTAAATATATGTACGCACACTTAGGAGGAATTAGATTATGTTAAAAAAAGAAATTATGGATAATATGAAACATATAGTAGACAATTGTATGGGAGATTCTGAGGCAGCGTGTGTGGCTACTTGTCCAATGCATACTGATGTAAAAGAATATATAAAATTAATTGGAGAAGAAAAAGGAACTGAAGCAATAAAGGTTATACGTAATGATCTTTTTATACCAGGAACTTTAGGAAGAATATGCGCACACC
>NZ_JBOFRG010000235.1:0-10313 GCF_051650885.1 Clostridium sp. | reverse complement strand
CAACCATTAACTCTCTAAAAATACTAAATCATAGTACTACTTCTAATCATAGCAATAACATATATAATTGTAATCATTTGACTATAATTATATTTAAATTTAAGACTTAAGTCAATATGAAAGAAGCTTAAAGTTATGACTTTTTATATGACTTTAGTAACAATACAAAAAGATAATAGGATTTTATAATAAAGGTACAAACTTAAAGAAAAGAGGAGAAGAAACATGAGTTTTGGAGCAATAGGAATTATTTTAATAATTATAATATATAAAGGGTTTATAAATTCAAAGAATGGAAAAACTAAAAAAGTTAAGGATGGAATATTTATAGTACCATTAATATTCTTATATTTTTCAGTAGAACAATTATTAGAAATGAAAATAAATATAGTAAACATAGGCATAGTATCAATATCAATTATTATTGGTATAGGAATCGGTATGTTAAGAGCACGATTTTATGAAGTTAAGGTTAATTCAGAGGGAGAAGTTGTTTATAAAAGACATCTATTTGATATACTAATATTAGTTGTATATTTAGTAATAAAAATAGGGCTTGATATGAGTATAGGATATTTTGATAAAAATCTTATAAATGCAGTTGAAGCAGGAGCTTTATTTATGGCTTTAGCTTCAATTACAGTAAGAAGAATAAAAATATATATGGATTATTTAAGATTAAAGGGAAAACTGAATGGATAAAAAAAATAGATTTTTAAAGTTAGAGATAATAATATTAGCCTTAAACTTTCTAGTTGCAATGAAAAGCAATTTTGAAAGTCCTAAGGCTTTTTATAATTTAGGTTTAATCATTCTAATCTTAGGATTATTAATATTAAAATTTATAATAAAAGATGAAAAGATAGAAGTTGGAGTGAATTTAGTAACATGCCTTGTAGCGATAAGTTTGTATACTATAAATCCACAGGCAATAATGTATTTTTATTTAGCAATTATTGATAGTTTGCACTTGAAAAATTTAAAATTAAAGATAACATCAATGGCTATGATAGGAATATTTTGTTTTGTGGGAATTATAGCTTCATTTTTAGGAGAAGGGTTAACTTTCATAAAATTATCTGAAGTTGTTTTAGATGTAGCAGTACCTTATCTTGGATTTTGTATTGTAGTGATAATGATACATATTAGAAGTAAGGATAAAAAGAAAATTAAATATTTAAATAAAGAATTAGTAGAACAAAACAAAAAGCTTAAGGAGTATTCTGAAAAAGTAGAAATTTTAACTCTAGAAAAAGAGAGAAATAGAGTAGCACAAGAGCTTCATGATTCCTTAGGACATTATTTAATGGCCATATCAATGCATTTAAATATGTTAGAAAAAATAAAATCAGAAGAAAAAAAGGAAGAGATATTTTTAAAGACAAAGGGCTTAGTAAAAGAAAGTATAAAGGAGTTAAGGGATACAGTTTATAAGTTAAAAGATGAATCAAATTTATCATTTATAAAAAGAATTTATGATTTAGAAGAAAATCTAAAGGAAAAAGTTAAATTTATAAATGATATAGATGAGAGGATAGAATTAGAAAGTGATGAGATAAAAGAAGCTTTATATATAACAATAAAAGAATGTATAACAAATGGATTAAAGCATGGAGATAGTACTGAATTTGAAATTAGTATAAAGATAAAAAATGAAAAGATACAATTTTCTATAATGAATAATGGAAGTTTACCAGAAAATATTAAAAAATCAAATGGGGTTCTAGGAATAGAAGAAAGAATAGAAAAAATAGGTGGAACAGTGAGGGTTAAATTTATAGAGAAATTTACTATAGAAGGAGAGATTGAAAAGAAAAATGATTAAAGTTGTTATTGTAGATGACCAAAAGATTATTAGAGAAGGTTTAAAGTTAATTTTATCTTTAGATGATGATATAGAAGTAGTAGGGGAAGCTAGTGATGGATTAGAGGGAGTAAGCTTTTGTAGAGATAATGATGTTGATGTAGTTCTTATGGATATAAGAATGCCAAATGTAAATGGAGTTGAAGGAACAAAGCTTATAAAAGACCTTGAAAAAGATATAAAGGTTTTAATTTTGACAACCTTTAATGAAGATGAATATATATTAAAATCTATAAAAAATGGAGCAAAAGGATATCTTTTAAAGGATGCAGAACCAGATGAAATAATAAATGGAGTAAAGCAAGTAAACAAAGGGAATATGCTAATACATCCAGAAATAGCAGTGAAAATGGCTAATTTACTTAGTGAAAATAAAAGTGAGATAAATTTGAAAGAGCTTACGAAAAGAGAAGAAGAGGTTACAAAACTTATAGGTGAAGGTCTTAATAATAAGGAAATTGGAGAAAAGCTTTATTTATCAGAGGGAACAGTAAAGAATTATGTTACTAAAATTCTAGATAAACTAAATGTGAAAAATAGGACAGAACTTGCAATAAAATTAAAAAAATAGGAAGTAGGGTAGGAAGTAAGACGAAGTAAGAGATAAATTGATGAAGGAATGAATAAATAGGATTAAGTAGAGATAGGAGATATTTGAAGTTAAGCAAAAAAAAGAGAGTAGGTATATAATGGAGATATCAAGAAATTAGGAGAGTGATATTTTGGTATCGTCCAGAAAGAATGCTAAGAGGATAGCACTAATTATTTTAGGAGCATCAATTTTAGCATTTGGTAGTTATAATTTAAATTATCAAAATGATGTTACAGAAGGTGGAGTTTTAGGTTTAATGTTGCTTTTACAACATTTATTTAATATATCACCATCAATAACAAGTATCATCATTGATTTTTCACTGTTTTGTATAGGAATGAAATTTTTAGGTAAGAAGTTTTTATTATTAGCTTCCTTATCTACAGTAACATTTTCTATAACATATAAAATGTGGGAAAGTATAGGATTTATTATTCCAAACTTAACGAATCATATGATTTTAGCGAGTATTTTAGCAGGAATATGTGTTGGAGTTGGAGTAGGAATAGTAGTACGAGCAGGGGCAGCATCTGGTGGAGATGATGTTATAGCCATAATTGTTAGTAAATTTACAAGATTTAAAATGAACCATATGTATTACATAATGGATGCAACAGTATTATTACTTTCATTAACTTATATAAGTTATGAAAAAATAATTTATTCAGTGATTGCAGTATTAGTAAGTGGTAAATTGATAAGTGTTATTTATGAAATAGGAAGAAGCGAAGCTAAGATAAGTAAAGAAAGTAAAGTGATTGAAAATCCGGCTTTAGTATAGTGTAATTAAAGGTTGTTTAAATATTTTTATTTAAACAACCTTTTTTAGTTACCAAAAAAAACTTTTTTTAATACTATATTATGTATATTAAAAAATGAGGTGAAAAAAATGAGGATAAGATGTGGAAAAAATAATTTTACTTCTAAAAATTATAGAAATATAAAAAATTGTAATTTTGATAATGATGTTACCACAGAAAGCCAATGCACTTCTTGTTATGATGATTCAAGGTGTTCAGGAAAACATGATGGTTTTAATGATTATAATTCTTGTAATCCACCTAATTATTCATGTGGGGGAAGTAGCTGTGGATGCAATGGTTGTAGCTCGTGTGGAGGGAATGTAGGACCAACAGGACCAATGGGACCAACAGGACCAAGAGGATGTAGGGGACCAATAGGACCAATAGGGCCAACAGGAGTAACGGGAGCAACAGGAGTAACTGGAGCAACAGGAGTAACAGGAGCGACAGGGCTAACAGGAGCAACTGGAATGACAGGAGCTATCGGAGACACAGGACCAATAGGACCAGCTGGTGGAGCAACAGGAGCAACAGGAGCAACAGGAGTAACTGGGGCAACAGGAGTAACAGGAGCAACAGGAGTAACTGGAGTAACTGGAGATACAGGAGCAACAGGAGTAACTGGAGCAACAGGAGTAACAGGAGCAACAGGAGATACAGGAGCAACAGGAGCAACAGGAGTAACTGGAGTAACTGGAGTAACTGGAGTAACTGGAGTAACTGGAGTAACTGGAGTAACTGGAGTAACTGGAGCAACAGGAGTAACAGGAGTAACAGGAGCAACAGGAGCAACAGGAGATACAGGGGCAACTGGAGTAACAGGAGTAACAGGAGATACAGGAGCAACAGGAGTAACTGGAGCAACAGGAGTAACAGGAGCAACTGGAGTAACAGGAGTAACTGGAGTAACAGGAGTAACTGGAGTAACAGGAGATACAGGGGCAACTGGAATGACAGGAGCAACAGGAGCAGGATTACCAGGAAGTAATGCAGATGTAGTAGATGCAGGAGGAACACAAACCTTAGCAACAAATGATAAAGTTGTGTTAGCAACATCTACTATTAATGGAACAGATATTAGCTTTACAGCACCAACAGATATAACAATAAATACAAATGGAACGTATTTAGTTGAATTTGTAGCAAATGTAGAGGGAACAGCAACAGGGCAAAGTGTAGGAGCTACAGTAAATGTGGATGGTGTAAGTGGATTATTTAATACTGCAACAGCTACTGTTAATAATGGCGAGGTAGCAATGCTTAAGAGTATTGGAATTATAACTGTAGCCGCAGCACCAGTAGTCTTAACAGCAGTATCAACTTCATCTGCAAGTGAAGTTTTAAGTCAAGGTAAGTTTGTGATAGTAAGATTACAATAAAAAGAAGATAGATTTATTAAAATCATATGTGAAAGAGAGGATGAGCAATCATTCTCTTTTATATTGATAAACTATTATAAGACTGATAAGATATAGAGAGTAATTGTAAGTTAAAAAAAAGAAACTAAAGGATTAAATATGATATTATAAAATTCTGATACGATTAAGAAAAAGAAAGAGGTAATTTGATGGATAAAGTTACAACTAAAAGAGAAAAAAATGTAAAGATTATAAGTATATTAGTTTTAGTAGTTGCTATTGTGGCAGGAGGAACATATATAGGAAAGAATTTGTTTTTTTCAAGCCCAGAGCAAGTAATAAGAAATTTCTATGGTGCTATATCAAATAATCAACTTCAAAGATGTCTTACATACACAGATATACAAGATAGATTAGATGCACAAGTACCGAATGCAGAGGAAAGAGAACAAATAATGCAAACATTTCTAAAGCAATTTAATATAAATGAAAGAACTATACATATTAAATTAATAGATATAAAAAAAGAGGCTGGAGATAGTGAAACAGCTGTATATGATGTTAAGTACGATATTAACATAACTTATAAAAATGGTCCTGCATATAAAAACACAGAAGCAGATAAAATTTACTTAACAAAGATTAGAGGAAAATGGAAAATTGTAAATAGTAATGGAATGTATGATGCATTATCAAATATAATGAATGAAGTAATTCAAGGACAAAATAGTGTGCTTGAGGGTATAAAATAAATATAAAAAGTAGCGTAAACTGGATTTATGCTACTTTTTATATTTACGGAAGAAATAGAGTTTGATATTATAATTATATGGTATAATTTTACAAAATGGGGGTAGGAAGATGGGTAAGATGAAAAAAGTGATTATAATTATTCTCGCAATAATAGCGTTTTTTTGTTTTGTAAAGGTTGGAGGAAAGTATATTGAAGATGAAGAAGCAAAAACTGTCTACAAAGAAATAGAACAAATTGAGGAAAAAATTGAGAATGAAAATATAAATGAGAAAGAAAAATTCAAGAAAAAATATAGCGAAATGAAAAAGATAAATGAAGACTATGTGTTTTGGCTAAATGTTAAAGGAACAAATATAAATTATCCAGTGGCGAAAAGTAAGGATAATTATGAGTATTTGCATATGAACTTTGATAAAAACAAAAATTCATCAGGAACTATATTCATGGATTTTTCAAATAGAATGGATGATTTCAATACTATAATACATGGTCATAATATGAAGAATGGGACAATGTTTAATAACCTAGTAAAGTTTAAAAATGAGGATTTTTATAAAGAAAATAAAGAGATAACTATTTATAGAGAAAATGAAAAAGAAGTTTATGAAATATTTTCTGTATATGTAGTGGAGGCAGAAGAAGATTTTTTAAGGAGAGGATATAGTAAAGAATATATTGATTATATAAATAAGAAGAGTATATATAAAGAAAAAAGAGAAATTAATGAAAAAGATAAGATAATAACACTATCTACTTGTAGCTATGAATTTGAAAATGCAAGGACTGTAGTACACGCTGTTAAAAAAGCTTCCTAATTTTTAGGAGGCTTTTTATTATTATTATTATTAAAAATAACAAGAATACAGAATATTTAATAAGGAAGCATAATAAGAATAGATATGGAAAGTTTAAAAATAAAATAAAGGGGAGAGTTTTATGGCGTTATTTACAGAGTTATTTAAATCTTTTTTAGGTCAAGGAGTTATTGGATGGGGCGTTATATTAATTATAGTAGCAGCATTAGCTTACAATATATACCTAAGTATCTATCTTAAAAATTTTTATGGAGACTTATCTAAAGATTTCATTGATGGAGAAATAAAGAATGAAGCAGGGGAAAAGGAATTCAGAAATGAGACTTTAGCATCTATATCAGAAGATTTTAAAAAGAGTGCTACAAAGGGAATAGAAAATATTAATACAGAGGTTTTAATATTAAATCATTTAAAGAAAAAGCAAAAATTTAATGAGAGGATTATTTTTTTAATTCCAGCAGCAACTATTGGACTTGGATTACTAGGTACATTTTTAGGACTGACAGTAGCAATACATGGAACAAATGGAGTTTTAGAATCTGGAGTGCAAACGATGGAAGGTTTTTTAGCTAATATGAGTGTGCCATTACAGGGAATGTCTAGTGCTTTTTGGACAAGTATATTTGGGGTAACTGTATCATTAGTATTAAATAGTATAAATATTAGTGTGAAAAAAGAAAAAGAAATATTTTTTGATTATATGGAAGATTATTTAGATAACACATTATATGGTGAATATTCATATAGCTTTGTAACACAGTTTGAAAAGTTTAATGAGATAGTTTCAACAGCTATGATTAGACTTGCAAAAGATATGAGGGAGTTATTTATGAATGGAGTAAATGAACTTGTATCAAATATAAATAAAAATACATTAGATATGACAAATACTGCAAAAGAGTTAGGGGTATATGCAGAAGATTTTGGAAAAGTTATTCATAGTTTAGGAGAAACTATAGATAGCTTTAATGAACCTATAGAAAGATTTAAAGGCTCAATAAATGAATTTACAATAACAACAGATAAGCTTGAATTTATAATGAATGGCTCAGTAGAAAGATTAGAAGATAAATTAGATTATTTATCAGGAGTTATAAACAAACTTGATATGACTTCTGTTGAAAGAAATGAAACCTTTGATAAGGCAATTGAAGAGGTGAAGGAAGGTAGAGAAAGTATTAGGGACACTTATTTAGGAATAGTAGAAACTCTTAGGGCGATAAATATTTCTATATTAAATAGAGATGAAAATTTAGCATCAGAAATACATGGATTAAATTCAGGGTATGAAAAGTTTGAAGAAATTACTGTTGAATTTAAAGATAATATAAAAGGCTTACAAGAAAAGATTGAAGCAGGAGTTAAAAATTCAATAGAAAAAGGATTTATAAAAATTTCAGATGATATAGTAGGAGAATTAAAAGAAGTTCTAGAAGATATTGATGAATCAATAGGTGCTTTAAGCATGAATACTCAAACAGTAGGTAGACTTGTAAAAGCAACAAATGACTGGATAGACATAAGAAGAGATTAGGAGGAAGACTGATATGAAGATAAGGAGTAGAAAATATAAGTCTATAGAAGAGGAAGCATCTTACTGGCCATCCTTTGTAGACGTAATGACTACAATAGCTTTAGTGTTTTTCTTTTTAATGATTGTTGCAATGGGATTATCAAGTTTGTTTGTAGATAATATATCAGTGAAAAGAGAAAAAATATATACAAAAATACAAGAAAAATTAGATGCACAAAATGTTGATAAAAATATAATGTACTTTGACAAAGAAGAAGGAAAAATGATTCTGAAAACAGAAACCTTTTTTGAAACTGGAAAATGGAACTTGAAAAATGATGGTGTTGTTATGGCAGACCAACTTGGAAATGTGTTTATGGATATCTTATCAGATGAAGAGTTAGTAGGTGAGATAGAGTATATAGAAGTAATAGGGCATACAGATTATGCAGGAGAAACTATTCAAAATAGAAAATTATCTACAGAAAGGGCCATGAGTTTCTTAAATAGGATGGTTCCTATGAATAGCTCTTTAGAAAATGAATTTGGTGGCAAGTTTAAAGCGTCTGGAATGTCAGAGTTTGAGACCAATATAAGCAAGGAAGAAAGAGATAGAGAAAGTTATACAGATGAAGAAAAAGAAAAGGTGGCAAGTCAAAGAAAAATTGAAATAAAAATGGTGTTCTCAAATAAAGATTTAGAAAATGCAATAAAGAATAGAGCAAAGGACTAAAGGGTATGAAGATAAATGAAAAAGACATAATGGAATTTGTAGATTCAAAATATACAGAGGAAACATTAAAGGTTATAGAATATTTAAAAGAAGATATGATGCCATATAAAGAATTGAAAGAAAGTAATGTTATGAGAGCTGCCTTAGTATGGATTTTAAAGTATAAAGGATATAGTTATTTAAGTAATAAAATATATATGCTTTTCAATAAAAGAGAAATAGACTACAAAGAAGTATATGAAGCTCTTATAAATGCAAAAATAATAAAAAGAGAAAAAATTGGCTTTGTATCGGATGTAGACTTTAAAAGAGGAATAGTTTTTAAAAGCTCAAAGGGGATAAACAGAAGCTACTATATAAAGCTGATAAAAGATGTATATCCATTTAAAATAAAATATATAAGTAATGAATATAGGGGCTTTGTTGATATTAAATTTGAGGATAAAGAATATTATAGTAAGATAGATATAATCGTAAGCATACCAGAAAATGTGAAATATCCAATAAACATTAGAGAAAAAATAATAGTATATACAGACTACAAGGTAAAGTTCTTTGAAATAGATATATTGAAAATTGATGAAGTTATGGAAAGTTCATTTTATGATTTAAAAATATTAAATACTTTAAGTATGATGAAAGAAAGAACTAGAAGAATTATAGCTGTGGGGAAAGGAATTGAAAGACTACAAAAGGAAAAAAGTGAGGAATTTGCATTAGAATATCTAACAGAGATAAAAAATAAAAGTATATCAATGGAGATTTTTAGTCGATATAAGGAATGGATTGAAACAGTTGATGGAAAAATTAATGTTGAGTTTTATTTGAAAATAATAGAAGCATATTTAGATATGGATGAAATAGACGTTAAATTAGGTTATATGATAGAAGAATTTATATTAACAAGTCCATTATTAAAAGAAAATATAAGAATGTATTTAGAAGAATTTTACAAATTAGGGTATATAACTGAATTAACAGAAGAAATATTAGAAGTAATGAAGGTTAGTGACTTTAGTTTAGAAATAAAAAAGAAATTTAAAGTTTTAGATAAAGAAACATTAGAAGATTTTAAAGAAGGAAATGTGTCATTAGAAATGGCAAATAAGATTCTTTTAAGTAAAGGAATAAAATACGATAAAAGACTTATAAAGATAATGTATGATTTTTATGAGGAAACAGATGACGTAAAGGCAATTGAAAAGGTAATTAAAAAGAAGGATAGATTGGGCTTTAGAATAAAGGATGGGGATATAGTTTCATTAATAAACAAAAAACGTGAAGGAATAGATGTTAGAGATGAAGCGATTTTAAATGGTGGAAAAAGCTATAAAGATAAAAATAGATATATAAGAGATGAGATAGAACTTATAAAAATAAAGAGAATATTAGATAAGAATCAAAAGGAATAAAAAGGTAAAAATAAATAAAAATATATGGATAAAAAGATAAAGATTGGTGTATAATTAATATATATCAGGGAAAAGAATAAAGTGTTTAGTATATTAAAAATGTCTGTGTCTTAAAAAATCGCTAATTAAAAATCAAAAATTTTAATGTACTTCTAAAGCTTCTGCGGTTATTGCAGGAGCTTTCACTATTTGGAAGAAAAAAGAAAGAATAAAAAACATAGAACAGGTTAAAATACGACATATAAGGACTAAGAAAAAGCCTTATTTTAAAGGGAAGTATAATTAAATAAAAAAAATAAAAAAATATGCTTGACATAATTTTTTTTATGATGTTATAATAAGCGAGTCGGAAAAATAAAAACAAGTTTTCCGAGAGAAAGTTCTTTGAAAATTACATAACATAAATTGTTAATACAACAAAGCCAAGAAAAGATATTTAATTTAAATACTATTCTTTGTATCTAATTTT
>NZ_JBOFRG010000234.1:0-2336 GCF_051650885.1 Clostridium sp. | reverse complement strand
CATTGTTTATAACATGAGTAAATAAACCAGGCTTAAGACCTGTCACTTGTGCAATTAAATGAACAAGCACTGCATATTGTGTTGTATTGAATGGTAATCCAAGTGGTGCATCTGCTGACCTTTGTACTAACATGCAGTTTAATTTTCCATCGGTTACGTCCCACATTGTAAGGAAGCAACAAGGGTGCAAGGCACCTGTTTCAAGATATGGAATTTGCCAAAGGTTTATCATCATTCTTCTATCTTGAGGATTTGTTTTTAATGCGTGGATAAGTTCATCTAGCTGGTTGAATTTTTTTACTATCCATCCATATGATGTTCCGATTGTTCCATCTTCCATCATCCATTCATTCCAAATCTTAACGTTTTGTTCTTGAAGTTTTTTTACGCTGTTTGATTGGTCTTTATATATCCAAAGTAATTCTTTTACAGCTGTTTTAAATGCAACAAATTTAGTTGTTAGAATAGGAAATTCTTTTTCTAAATTGAATTGCATTATTTGATGTGGCAGTTTATATGTTGCAACACCAGTTCTATTTTGATCGTAATATCCATTTTCTAATATGTTTTCTACTAGATTAAGATATTGTGTATCATATAGACTCATAAAGGTCACCTTCTTTCTAAGTAATCAAGTCTAATTTTATCATAAAAAGTAGTTTATAAATAAAAAAGTTTTTTGAAGGAATTTTTTAATTTCATATGAATTTCATAGTGAATAATTATTATAAAATTGTAGCATTTAACAAGAGGGGGGATAAATGAAAATTAAAAAAATTATTAAAGCTATTATAGAAAAATCAATGTTAACGTTTTTATCACTTAAAAAGATTAAAGAAGTAAAGAAGAAATTATATAATCATACAGAAGAAAAGATATTTTCTTTTAGAATCTCTTTGTTAAAAGTAACATAAAAAAAGGGGGATTATGAATGAAAATTATGGACAAGTTAGCATCGGGACTGGAAAAGTTTCTGATGCCAGTAGCAGAAAGGTTAGGACGTCAAAAACAATTATGTGCAATTAGAGATGGATTTATTGCAACATTAGCTATTTCTATGGCTGGGGCTGTAGGATCCCTACTAAAAAATGTTTTATTTCAAGACACATCTATATTAGGTGAAAAACTTAATACAATGGAATTTTATGCTGAATCAATTCAACCATTTTTAACAAAATATATGGTGCCTTTTACAGCAAATATGTGGTGGGGAACTATAGCTTTAACTACTATTTTCTTAGTTATAACAATAGCATATTCTCTTGGTAGAGCTTATGATGTTGATCCATTAGCTACTGCTTTAGTATGTTTAGCAGCATTCTTTACAATAATGCCGGATGTGGCTGAAGTTGCTGTAACTCCAGAGGGAGCAACTGAAGCAATTAAAGGTATGTCATGGGGTATGATTCATTATAGTAATTTTAACTCAACTGCTATGTTTACAGGAATGTTAGTTGCTATAATTGGTGCACAGATATTTATATGGTTTACTAAAAAAGGTTTCACAATTAAGATGCCAGAACAAGTACCACCAGCTGTATCCAAAGCATTTGCTGCAGTTGTACCAGCAGTTATAGTTGTAGGACTTGCAGGTATGGTTTATGCAATAACTTATGCAGGTGTTGGAACAGAATTAAAGGTATTAATAGAAAAAGCTATTCAAGAACCGTTAATGGCACTTGGACAATCACCAGTAACTTATATAGCATTAGCAACACTTTCTCAATTCTTGTGGTTCTTTGGATTACATGGATTAAATATGATAGAACCAGCATTAAATACTATGTATAAGCCACCTTTAATGGCTAATTTAGAAGCTGTTCAAGCTGGTGGAGAAGCGTCATTTACATTAACAAGAAATTTTATTGATGTTTATGGAATGCCAGGAGGTTCGGGAGGAACATTAGCTTTATTAATAGCTATATTCATCTTCTCAAAAAGACAAGAATCAAGAGAACTTGCAAAACTTGCAATAGCACCAGGTTTATTTAATATTAATGAGCCAGTAATTTTTGGATTACCACTTGTTTTAAATCCAATGTACTTTATACCATTTGTAATTACACCTGGTATTTGTATAGGAATTGCATATTTCTTTACAGAGGTTGTGCAGTTTGCAGACAGGATTTATATAGATGCAGGTTGGATAATGCCACCAGTAATATCAGCTGTTATAACAACAGGAGGAGATATTAAGGCAGGAATTCTTTCAGCAGGATTGATTTTATTAGCAGTATTAATTTGGACACCATTTGTAATAGCTGCTAATAAAGTAGGAAATGATAACTAAAGAATATATAAAAGTTTAAGGGAACTCCAAGATTTGGAGTTCCCTT
>NZ_JBOFRG010000233.1:0-1276 GCF_051650885.1 Clostridium sp. | reverse complement strand
AGTCAACCCTGGTCAGACCTTTATTTTTCTAAACACTCTACACTCTCTCTGCAGCTACTTTGTCAGAAAAACAGAAGAGCAACTTTTGCATCTGTTTACAGCTCAAACTCATGTTGTTTCATTAAAGACGTCAGTCAATAATCTGCCTTTTTCCATCATGCCTTCCATCGTGATTTCATGTTGTACACACCACAAGTGGTTCTCCACACAGCAGCAGGATAAACAATTTGATCCCAGCGCGGAAATGGCAGACTCAGTGTAACAAAGAAAACGACTATATTACTGAATTTAAATACACTGAATGGCTATTGCTGAAAAATGCTAGTAAATAGCATTAAAACAGGTTTGATTTCATGAAAATCTTAAAGATTATAATTTATATAAAACAAGTCAAGTCATTTCCCAGAATGTAACAAAAATGCTAAACTAAAACCTCTTGGCTGCTAACACGTGTCCTTCTAATCTAATCCTTTCAATGTCTCCTTCTCAGGTTTAGTAGAGGTGATTCCTTGGTCTATGTCCAGATTTCTGCGTGTATCTCGAAGCTGGAAGCCTGATGTCAGTCCAGGTGACATCCACTACTACGGCCAGATCCCTGCTCTCAATGACTGTATTTACAGATACATGTACCAATCCAGATACGTGGCCCTGCATGACACAGACGAGCTCATACTGCCCCAGTCAGTCAACAGGTAGCACTTTCTTTATGAGAGTAGACTCAAGAAATGAGACAAATGTCTTTTGATAAATCGACCTCTGGGAAATGATGCCTTGTATCAAATGAAGTACTTTATCGAGTTCTTGTACACTGGCTGTATGAAATACAGTCTCGGATCCCACGCTCTTGAAGTGCTTAATAGTTTTTAACATTTTATAAGAATTTGTAAACATTAATAAAGCATTACTTTAGATCTCCTTTTCAGAGGAATGAAATGTTAAAATAATTACATGAATAAGTAAATTTATGAATAACTAATTAAAGGAACAATTTTATTGTGTAACAAAGTATTTATTACTCGATTTAACAATTAGATTTCATTCATAGGCGTTTAAAATGGTTCATAAATTTTATTACTACTTGAAGTACAGTGTATCTTTATGTGATCATAACTACCTTATAATTATGTTTATACAGCAGTTATAGATGTTTACAAATGCAACACTTTAGACATATCCATATGTGCTTCCAACTTCGTTATAATGTGCTATTGTGTGTTATAAAGTATTTGTTTATATATTGCTTATGAATGTACATAGGTGGTGTTTAAAAAGTGTT
>NZ_JBOFRG010000232.1:0-3837 GCF_051650885.1 Clostridium sp. | reverse complement strand
CCTTTTGAACTGTTATATGGAAGACCCCCAAATCCGTTGGATTTTGATAATGAAAGGACGGTTATACCTGAGGAAAATCAACTTATTTTTGAGAGACTCGAGAAAGCGCGTAAGATTTTTCAAACATTGGAGAGAGAGATACGTGAAAAAGAGGTGCGACTTAATAAAGCTCCAATCTCGACTTTTGAAGTCGGAGATATAGTTTTGAGAAGAAAGCAGAGTCTCAAAATTAAAAACAAACTTGATGATAGCTGGGAAGGTCCTTACACAATCTGTGCGATCGGGAGATTAGGTAATTATAAAATCAAAAATATATTTGGTGAAATTTTTTCTGTTAATGTAAAGGATCTAAAATTTGCAGAGTTGTTTGAAGACGAATGGCCCAAAATAAAGGAGGGGGGAATGTCAGGAGATAGGAATCTTCCCATTCTCTTATTAAGAGAATCTTCTGACTAGAAAGATGATTTGGAGGGAAAATTTCCCTCCAAATATGGGTTTTTCCTATATATATCTAAAACCCCAAAGAACCCATGGTTAAACAAGATGAAACCAATAAATCTTTTCCCAACAAACCAGTTTCCGGTCGTGACAATGTCACGACTAACATTGGTGGTAACAGGGATTTCGAAGAAAAGGGTCTGGATGCAGTAATTCACAGCATGAAGAAACTGTGTTTAAGGAATAAGTGGGATTCATTTTCTGGAAAGAAGAATGAGGATCCGAAGTCCTTTCTCACACAGTTTCTTGAGGTTGAGGATTCCATCGACTCAAACAAGCTGCTTGCGATTGTTAAGTCACGACTGGGTGGTCTGGCTTTAAGATGGTTCGAAGCGCTTGAAGGAGATGAATTGAACGACTACGAGGAGTTTAAACATCTCTTTAGGGAACGGTTTTGTAGGGAGGAGATTGAAGAAGATCGTTTGGATAAGTTTATGCATCTTTACGTGTGCGGTCCTAAAATGGAAGGGTTACTTTGTTATGCATACGAGTTAAAGAAGTTTGCACCAAGGAATCCTGAATTCATGCAAAGATCTTTTAAAGCCATAAGACGGTTTGTTCCGCAGAGCTTGGAAAGTATGGTAGAAAATGTCGGAAATTGGCCTGATATGTTTCTATTTTTTGAGAAACATGAGGCACAGTTGAGTTGGTATCTTAAAAAATCGTCGAAAAAGAGCAGTAGTGCGGAGCCGTCGGATAATCACTTCAAGATGAAAGTAGTGGGAAAAGAACCGGTAGTTAAAAATTGTATGTTAACCTTTACTGTTGAATCTAATTCGAGAAGATCTTCGGCAGATAATAGACCTAAAATTTCGTTGAAAGGGGAAAATGTGTCAATTGAAGCACTGATTGATACAGGCGCGCAGAGTTCACTTATTAGTGCCAGCTTGGCGCATAAACTGGGCCTTAAACTAACCGAATGTGGAATTAATGTGTTTGGTGTAGGTGGAATGACGAAGGTTAAGGGTGCAGCTAGTTTCTTAGTAAAAAAACCAAAACGTAAGAAATTAATTGAGGTAAAGGCATATGTGGTAGAAAATCTAACTGATAATTTAATTTTGGGAATTGAAGAAATTAGAGGTCTGGGATTGACAAGATATATAGATCACTCTACTATTGTATCAGTTTCTACCAGCAATGAGGTTAAGTCAGAATGTAGTCTAAGAGCTCAAGAGAGTGAAACGGTCGATGCTGGGTTTGGCGATCTTTCTAAGGTAGATAGAGAAAGTTTAAATAAAGTCATTAGAAGGTACTGGAATGTTTTCATTGGTCACAACGAGCAACCTTCATTGGATTTGGAACATGCTATAGAGCTAACTGCAGATTTTTCGTATGTTAAAAACTTTACTAGGAAAAGAAGCCCTCAAGATCATGAACTGATTCGTGAGAAGGTAAATGAATTTCTCAGTAAAGGGTTGATTGAGGAAAGTCGGGCGGGGTATACGTCTCCAGTAACGCTTGTGAGGAAGAAAGACTCCTCGATACGTTTTTGTATTGATTATCGAAGATTGAATGCAATTACAAAAAAAGAAATATATCCGATACCATTGGTTGAGGAAACGTTGGACTGTATAGGCTCAGCAAAATTCTTTTCCGTTTTGGATTTAGAATCAGGTTATCACCAGGTCAATGTGAAGTTGGAAGACCGGTATAAGACAGCATTTAAAACGCGGGAAGGTACATTTCAGTGGATCAAGATGCCGTTTGGGTTGACTAATGCGCCTTTCACATTTCAGAGGTTGATGAATTCAGTCTTTAAAAAGCAATTGTACAGGTTTGTGTTGGTGTATTTGGATGATATCTTGATTTTTTCGAACACATTCGAATCACATCTTAAACATTTGGAAATTGTGTTAAAAAGCTTAGAGGTACTTAGACTTAAGGCAAATCGTCAGAAGTGTAAGCTTTGTAAAGATTCGGTGTTGTTCCTCGGTTATCAGATTAGCAAAGATGGGATGACCATTCCTCTGCAACAACAGTCTAGGGGGTTACAATTTAAAACACCGGGCACAAAAAAGGAGCTGCAATCGTTTATCGGATTCACGGTTTATTTTAGGAAGTTTATTAAGAACTATACTAAAACGATGCTTCCATTGTACAAATGCACAGAGAAAGGTAAATTTCAGATGTCGAAAGAGGCCATAGAAGCTTGCGATGTTATAAGGAAAGTGATTGGTGATGGTCCTTGTCTGAAGTTACCTGATTTTAATAGGCCTTTCATCTTGTATACAGATGCCTCCAACTTTGTTATAGGAGGTGCTTTGATGCAGAAATACGATGAAGAGGAACTTCCTGTTTTTTTTATTTCACGTAAATTAAACAGTGCCGATATTAACTACACCGTCACAGAGAAGGAGTGTCTGGCTGTAGTTTGGTGTATCAAAAGCTTTAAGACATATTTATCGAATGAATTTGTAATTGAGACGGACCATCAAGCGTTAAAATGGTTGTTGAATTTAAAAGAAGATGCATCGGGTCGTCTAATGCGGTGGATTTTGACTCTTCAACAGTTCTCGTTTAAAGTCCATTATATCAAGGGTTCTGAAAACACGTTGGCAGATGGTCTTACACGAGTAGTAGGGTCTGTAAGGGATAGTGTATCTAACGAGGAAGAAATTGATACGACTCAGAAAAATGAAATAATTTTTAAAAATCATTCAGAGTGTGGACATGGTGGTACTGTTCCAACATATATATTGGTGTTACGAACACATAGGTGGCGTGGTATGTATGCGGATATTCATGATTGGATTAAGAGGTGTGAAGTTTGTTGCAGATTTAATAAAAAAAGAGAGCGCTACCCATTACAGCGTATCTCTCTTGACGGCCCTTTTTCACGAGTTGGCATTGATGTTGTGGGTCCATTACCTAAATCTGAAAATGGTAATCGATTTCTTGTGGTGGCGACGGATTTTTTGACTAGATGGTGTGAAGCAAGAGCTATCAAGAATAAATCCGCAAAGTCAATTGCACTCTTTATCATCGAAGAAATCTTTTGTAGACATGGACCTCCTTCTCAACTTTTATCAGACCAGGGACTTGAATTTCTTAACAAAACGGTTCAACAAGTGTGTAAAATGTTGAATACCAAAAAAACGTCTACTTCGTCTTATCATCCGCAGTGCAATGGAACGGTGGAAAGAACGAATCAAACACTGATAGCGAAATTGGCGAAATTTACAGACGGAAGATGGGAAGAGTGGGATAATTTTCTGTATTATGCACTTTTTGCGTATAGGATTTCAGTGAGAACGGTATCCAAGAGATCGCCTTTTGAACTGTTATATGGAAGACCCCCAAATCCGTTGGATTTTGATAATGAAAGGACGGTTATACCTG
>NZ_JBOFRG010000231.1:0-5043 GCF_051650885.1 Clostridium sp. | reverse complement strand
TTCTATCTTATTAAAGCTAGGGGGTAGCCAATAAGAGATTCCATGGGGGATGGATATAAGTAAACTCTAAACTTCATTTCAGTTAACGAGCTTACGCTTTAGTATAAATAAGACGTGATTCAGGTAGAATTCTAAATTCGTCTGAACCCCTAATCAGATTTATATTTTAATTATGACCACCTATAAAAATTTTATACACTTTTTAATAAACAACTATTCCGTCTCTCTCAATTTGCTTTTTTATCTCATTATTCATACTATCTAGAAAAACAATGTCTGTTGAATAAACCCCCACAAGCTCTTCTATATCTTCTCTTATAATGCCCTTATAATCTTCATCACATAGAATCCCAAGATCTATATCTGAATTATATCTATAGTTTCCCTTTGCTCTTGACCCAAATATTATCGCTTTCCTAATATATTTTCTCTCATTGAAATATGATATTAGTTTCTCATACACACTTTTTTCTATTCCATACATTACTCTAACTCCATCGCTAATTTATTTAATAATCCCTCTATTGCATCAATATAGTATTTTAAAATATCATTTTTTATTTTTTCATAGTCATCTTCATCATATATGTGTGCCGTTTGATTTCTTGCACTCAATACATTATTCCATACAAGCATATCTTCAATTAACCCTTCTTTGAATGCTTGCTTATAGCACCCCCTCGGACTATTTATTTCTAATCCATCTGCTTTAAATATCTTAGACAAAAGTTTCCATGTAAGATCCTCTAACATTTCATACTTTTTTATAATTGAATCTCTGTAAACCTCTAACGTTATTTCATCCATTTTATCTGCTTTTTCATAATTTTCTTTTATGTTTTTTAAATGCATAAGCATTCTATATGTATAATTATATGTTAGGTTTATGCTTTCATCATATTTATCTAATATTCCAGTCATATCCGTTTCCTCCAAATTTAATTCTTTTTACTTTATATTATACCCAAATCTTCCCCCTTATTAAACAAAATAAATATAACTTCAAAAATCTCTCTACTTTTATTATAACGTCAAAAGAGACTTGTTCCCAAGCCTCCATAATTTCTAAATTTTAAATTCTAAACTTTTAACACCAAGCTTATTTCCTAGTAGTCCAAGCCAAAAGCCTATAACAACATAACCAAGTGCTGAACTATTTAAAAATACTAAAACTGCAAATAAATAAATAGCTGTAGTTACACCTACAGAAAACTTAATATCTATATTAAACCTTCCACTTAAAATTCCCTGAGCAAACATAACTAAACCATTTAAAAGCACCAAACTTAAAACAATAAACCCCTTCATGCTAGAATACTCTGCACTATCTAAAAGAATATTCAAAATCATAGGAACTACTATAAGTATGCTTGGACATATTAATATCATCTTCTTCAAAAAATCACCTCTCAAGTAAAATAAGACTTGCTTCAGATGGAGTATTAACGCCATCTGAAGCTCTAGTTGAATTTATCTACGAGCATATTCCTATTTCACCTATTTATGCAAAATCAGTGTACTTCAGAAACTAGCTAACAGATAAATTGACTAACTCTTTATAATTACATTCTAATACCATTTCCTTACATTATTCTTAAAAATATGAAGTGATTTAATTAATCTAATTCTCACCTGTGATAAAATTTATCGACAGATAAATTTTGAGCCACCTAAAAAGAGAGTTGCTTGCAAGTCCCCCTCATTCTAAATTTTTAATTTCAAATTATTAATTTCCCTTCCCCATCTCATAAACCCTATCACAAAGCCCATCCATAAACTCTAAATCATGAAATATTCCTACCATTGTGCATCCTTCTTTTTTCAATCTTTCTATAAGCTCTCTAACTTTTATTTTTGACGCATTATCTAAGCTTGCTGTTGGCTCATCTAAAAGAAGTAGTCTAGGTTTTTTAACCATCGCTCTTGCTATATTTAATCTTAATTTTTCTCCACCTGAAAAATTATTTGGGTATGTATCCCAAAGCTCTCTATCTAATTCAAAATGCTTTAGAATTTTTATTGTTTCTTTTTCTGCATATTCTTGTGTTTGTCCCATTTCTAAAAGTGCATTTATAACTACTTCTCTTGCTGTTGTTCTGGGCATTACATTTAAAAATTGTGATACATATCCTATCTCATTTTTTCTTAAATAAATTATTTTTCTTTCATCTAACTTTGCTAAATCTACAACTCCAAATTTTTCTGAGTCGTAAAATATATTTCCATTTGGAACTAAGTAAGTTCTATAAATACATTTTAAGATTGTACTTTTCCCACTTCCACTCTTTCCTGTAATTCCAATAAACTCTCCTTTATTTACAGATATGTTTACATTCTTTGACGCACTAATATGCTTGTTTAACATATGAATATGAAAATCCTTAGATAAATCTTTTATATTTAAAAGTTCCATAATCTTATTTCTCCCCTATACTAAAAATTACTTTTCCATTTACTATTGTTTTACTTATAAAAGGTAAGCCTTCATCATCTTTATTTATTATTAAAATATCTGAGATTTTTCCTTTTTCAATAGAGCCATAATCTTTATCTATATTCGTAGCTTTTGCAGGATTTAATGTTACAAATTTAAAGGCATCCTCAAGCTTTATTCCATGCTTTTCATTTAAAATAAATACTGAATGAAGAAGTCCTTGCGGATAATAATCACTGCATAAAATATCTACTACATTTTCTAAAATTCCAACTGTTGCTGAAAGATTTCCTGAATGTGAACCTCCTAAAAGTACATTTGGTGCCCCCATTACAGTAAGCATGTTCATTTCCTTTGCCTTTTTAGCTACATCTAGCTTTATTGGAAATTCACTAATATTAATGCATAATTCTTTATTAGTTTGAAGCTTTGTAGTTGTATCATCATCATGTGAGGCTACATTAATCCCATTTTCTCTAGCTAAATTTACAAGCTCCTTAATTTCTTCAAACCCTATTTTCCCTTTAAGCTTGTGATTTAAAAGAATCTTTTCAATTTCACTGTCCTCTATATCTCTATACCCTTTTAATGTTTCCCTATAAATATTCAAATCATTGTACTGTCCTTGTCCTGGTGAATGATCCATAATAGAAAGAAGTCCTATTTTCTTTTCTTTAATTAACTCTTTAATCTCTTCTACCATTTCTAAATTATCTACTTCAAGCCTTGCATGAAATCTATTTCTTACAAGTCCTTTTTGTCTATCACTTATAACCTTTAAAAGTCTTCTTGCATTATCCTTTTCTCTTATCTTTTTTGTACTAAACTCATCATCCTTTATAAACGAAAGAGAATGATACATAGTTGTTATTCCACAAGAAGCTAAAACTCTTTCAGTTTCTTTAATTCCAAGGTCAAAATCTAACATAGCCGTAGGTCTTGGCGATGCCATAAGCTCAATATAATCTGAATGTATGTCAATAAACCCTGGAGTAATATATCCTCCTTTTGCATCAATAACCTTATCACATTCCTTCTTGAAATGGTCTAAAAAAAGCCCTTCAATTCTATCATCATTTAAAACTAATCCAAAGTTCTCTAAAACTCCATACTCTGTTACAATCTTTCCATTTCCTATAAAAGTTCTCATAAAAAAACACCTTCCTTTTGTCCTTAGTTTATCTTGGCGCTATGTTAGGTGTCTTTTAATTATTATTAAATATTCATTTTAAAATTTTAATTTATTATTTTAAAAATTTGCAATTATTGAACTCATTTTTTTACATACTCATAAACTCATTCACTATTTGTTTACTTTTATTTTTTATTTATTTATACTAGACATACATAAAATTTTGTATTACTTCACTTTTATAAAAGGAGCATTTATGAAAAATTTAATTACTATGAGAGACTCATTTAAGCTTTTATTCATCTATTTCATTACAACTATTTTTACTATGATATTAGATAGTTTTTTTGTGAAATATGATTTTGTTCAAGAAGAGCTTAAAAACTCTTTATGGACATTACTTTTATTTAGTTTATTATTTCTATTACTAATAAAATTATTTAGAGTATCCTTTAAATCTGTTTCAATATTTCTAGGAATAATCATGATTTTATCTATACTTCCTATATTGAATATAGAATTCTTTGCATCAGTAGGAACTACTCCATCTGAAATGATACTTCCATCATTAACTATGTTATGTTCACTTTTAACATTGCCTTTTGGAACACTATTTTCTACTCTTGTTGGCTATGGTATTACTCAACTTACATATATTATTATGCCTATATACATATTACTTTTAACTTTTATTAGCTATATTTTAGTTAAAGAGAAGAAAAAGGATTTATTTGAAAAATAATTTGAGCCTAATAGGTTATACTTCCTATTAGGCTCATTTTTTAATCTACTTGTTTTAAGTGATTGAATGAGGGTATTACAAATATTGTGAAGAGAATCCCTAGAAATGAAAATATTATAAGCATTGTTAGTGCAGTTTTTGAATGACTGCTCCATAAAGCTCCTACTATTGTTGTTCCTATAAAGTCTCCTATGTAAAACATTAAGTTATATGTTCCATTTGCTATTCCTCTAAATCTATTGTTTGCTAGAAGATTTACTATTGTTGGTATTAGACTAAACATTGTGTTATATCCTGTTAGCAATAATAATGATCCAATTTCAAGCATCCAAGGGGTTTTGCTAAGGCTAATTATGAATATTCCTAAAAATAAACATACTGCTCCAAATTCTGCTACTCTTTTTCCATATCCCTTTTTAACAAATTTCATTGATAATCGCATTATTATTATTGATATTAATATAGCTGGTGTGAAAATCATCCACATATTTTTAGTTCCAACTAGAGTTTTACAATACTCTGGAATTACAAACATTCCTGAAATTCCAACAAATCCATTTATAAATGCTACTGTTATAATTGCTAGATAGCTTTTATTTTTTATAAGTCTTTTCATATACTTAAAGCTTTCACTAAGCTTTGGTGTTTCTATTTTCTTATCTTCTTCTTTTCTTATATCCTTTAAAAATATTGCAATTAATAGAAACATTATTGTTATTGCGATTAATGCTAATA
>NZ_JBOFRG010000230.1:0-15259 GCF_051650885.1 Clostridium sp. | reverse complement strand
TCATAACTAATACAATAAGAACAACTATACATATAGGAACATTTATAAAGAATAATAAATCCCAGTGTGAACCACCAAAAGTATCTAATATAAATGAACCAATAGATGGACCAATTAATGTAGCAATACCATTGATACCACCAACCATTCCAAGTGCTGCACCACGCTTTTCAGGTGGGAAGCTACTTCCTACAAAGGCAGTTGCAATTGGCATTACTCCACCAGCTCCAATAGCTTCAATAGCTCTAGCTACTAAAAGAAAATGGAAGCTTCCAAAAAAGTTTGAAATACCACATAAAAGTGAACCTACCCCAAATACTAAAATACAGAATGTAAACATAGTTTTTAAACCATATCTATCAGCAAGTTTTCCTGTAATAGGCATTGAAACTGCATAAATAAGTGAATATAAAGTTATAATCCAAATACTAGCATCAGCTGAAATATGTAAAGTGTTACCCATAATAGTACGAGCAGGGCTTATAATTGCTGTATCCAATGAACCCATAAAAATACCAAGTAAAAATATAATTAATAAGACTTTTGTGCTTTTTTTACTCATAAAAATTTTTCCTCCTTTAAAATATGTAAATTAAAAAATTTATCTTTTGTAAATGTCTATAAATTAACTATAAGATATTACGTGGGGTAGTAGTCAATATGATAGGTAAATAATTATTAGTTTATTCATAATAAATGATAAAAAATGGAAAATATGATATAATAAATTGAAAATAATTCAAAAAGGGGTATAAAATGAGGTTTTGTAAAAATTGTGGTGCAGAGATAGGAGAAAACACAAAATTTTGCAAGGGTTGTGGAAAAGACTTAAGAAATGAAAAGATAAAAACTGAAGAAAATGTAGATGAGATAAAAAATGAAGAAGTAGAGAAAGCCTGTATAACTGAAGAAAAATTAGAAAAATTTATAGAAGAAACAGATTTAACAGAAGAAGAAATTATAGATATAAGAAGGGGAGACCCTTTAGATGATATAGATGATTTTGAGAAGCCTTTAGAAAATAAAGATGAAGATTTCACAGAAAGCTTTAGTCCACTATCATTAGTTAAAGAAGATGAAAAAGTGGAAGAAGAACAGATAAAAGTGGAAGAAGTTCAACAGAAAAGAGAAAAACCAAATGTAGACAAGCCTAGAATTGAAAGAAAGCCGAAGAAGGTAAATAAGATATTAATGTCAGCTTTAGGAGCGTTAATCGTAATTATAGGAGTAGGAGCATTTGTTCTTTTGAAAGGAAATTCACCTGAAAGTGTAGTAAAGGACTTTGAAACATTTCTTGAAAGTGGAGAAGTTTCAAAATTAAAAGAAATTTTAGTTTCAGATTCAAGTCTTGAAATAAGTGATGGAAATGTGGAAATATTTATAGAAGGCTTTAAAGAAGCAGAGGTTGAAAGACAACAGCTTATAAAAGAATTAAAAGACCAAGCTATGAGTATAAAAGAAAATAAAGGGGAGTTAAATGAAAGTAATGAGCCTATATTTATAACTAAGAAAAAAGAGGGCTTAAAAGAAAAATATTATATAGGAATAAAACCTTCATATATTAGTGTTCCTGAAATTATACCAGGAGCAAGCTATACTCTTAAAGCAGGAGAAAAGTCTGTAGATGTAAATCTTGTAGATGGAAAAGAAGAGATGCTAATGCCGACTATATATAATTTAGAAGCAAGCTTAAAAAATGACTATATAGAAACACAAGATAAAAAATATATATCTTTATATAATGAAGAAAGAGTAGAAGTAAAACTATTTGAAGATGTAAATAAGGTTACTATTGAGACAAATGATGAAGAAGCAGTTTTAATTGTAAATGGGAAAAATACAAAAAATAAATTAAAGGATTCTAAGGTTTTAGTTGGACTTAAAAATGGAGATATAATCCAAGGGGCTGTAGAAAAGGATGGAAAGGTTAGAATGAGTCCAAAGTATACAGTAGGTGGAACTGAAAAGATTTATATAGAAGTTGAACCGGAAAAGGTGATAAATCATTTAGAATACACAAACAGTGTAGGCGACGTTATGGAAGCATATATAAAAGGAATGGCAGATGCAGTTAACTACAATAATTTTGATGTTATAAAAGATTATCTTTACCCTGGAAGTCAAATATATAATGAGCAAATAAGGTTTGTAAAAAATACTTATGAAAGTGAAATAAGAGAATATTATGTAGCACACTTTGTAGATGATATAAACTTTGATGATGAAAAGAAAGAGTGGACTGTTAGAGTAAATGAAACCTTTGATATAGAGCAAAATGGAGAAACTAAAAGAAAAATATTTAAAAATGAATATAAGCTAAAAGTAAATGAAGATTTAGAAAAACTACAAATAGTCCATATAAAAGTTAATTATAAAGATTAGAAAAAGCATAAAAGAAAAAAATAAGAATAAAATTACATTAAAGAAAATAAATGATATAATATACTTGAAAATAAAAAAAGAGAGGGGATTTAAGATGGGATTATTTGATAATTTAAAAGTGGTAACTGAAGGAATAGCTAAAAGTGTAAATGAGGCACAAAGTGCAATAGCTGCAGAAAATAAAGAGCTTACTAAAATAAAAGAAAGAAAAAATGAATTACAAGTAATAGAATCAGAAGTAAACATAGGATACACAGAAATTGGTAAAAAGTTTGTACAACATGTAATTGAAAGTGGAGAAATGCCAGGAATAGATGTATCAGAAGTGTTAACCTCATTAGAAGCAAAATTAGAAAGAGAAATTGAACTAAAAGAAGAAATATTAGAAATAGAAAGAAAATTAAATGAAATGAGAGTTCTTAAAGAAAAGGATAGAGAAGTTAAAAAATATGAAGCAGAAAAAGAAAAGCTTGATAAAGCTTTAGCTTTAAATATAATAAATAAAGAAGAATATGATGAAAAAATAAGAACTTCAAAAAATAGAGTAGAATATTTCACTGATATAAAAAATGTAAATAAACAATTTGAAATGGGAATAATAAACTTTGAAGAAAAAGAATTTAAAATAAGAGAAATTTTAAATAGATAAGAAAAATCTCCTTAAGGGGTAAAACCTTTAAGGAGATTTTTTCGATTATTCTTTAGTTAAAGTCTTAAGATTATTGTCATACAAAATATAATCAGTTTGAAGAAGTGTATAACCCTTATTCAAGCAAAATATAATAGTTGCATCACGAGTATTCTTAGGGTAAAGGGCACCGTTAAAGGTAAGCTTAAGTGCTTTATCAGTTTCTTCTCTAGAAAGAGAAAGAACAAAACAAATCTTTAAAACAGTGTCTCTATTAGGGGTTTTATTCCCATTAATAATCTCATAGTAGTAAGAACGACTTAAGTCAGCTTCATTAAGCAAGACTTTTTTATCTATGTTTTTTTCAAGGCAAACAGAATTTAAAAACTCTGGAAAGCTTGTATCATTATCATTAAGTTTAGATAAAAGATTAGAAAGTTCTGAATCAGAGTTTATAGAACCTAATTCATTTTCAAAAATCTCAGTTTTATTAGCCATAAATATAAATGCTCCTTATAAAAATGTATAATATATATGATATAATTTTATTAAGGAAAAAGCAATGATGGGGGACATAATGATAATAGAAAAAAATGAGTATAAGCTTCAAATATATAGGGAACTTAGAGAAATAATAAAAGGGAAAATATATTTAGTCATAAATGAAATAGATGATAAAATTTATATAAAAAAGATATTAGAAAAAGAATGTTATGACGTATATAAAAGCTTAAAAGAATTAGAAAATAAAAATAGAGCAAAAATAAAAGAGATTTTTATAATAGAAGAAAAACTTTATGTAATAGAAGAATTTATAAATGGAGAAAATTTAAGCACAATAATAGAAAATAGAAATTTAAAAGAAGAAGAAATCCTAAATATAATAGAAGGTGTATGTAATGGACTAGAAGACTTACATAAACTAGAGAGTCCTATAATTCATAGAGATATAAAGCCAGAAAATATAATGATAAATAATGATAATATAGTAAAATTAATAGACTTTGATGCAGGAAGAATAGTCCAAAATGAAAAAGAAAAAGATACAAGACTTTTAGGTACAAGAGGATATGCATCACCAGAGCAATTTGGATTTGCAGAAACAGATAGTAGAACAGATATTTATAGCTTAGGAGTTCTTTTAAACTATTTATTAATAAAAAAATATCCAACAGAAGAAATTGCAGAAGGAAAATTTAAAGAAATAATAAAAAAAGGGACAGAAATAGATAGAGAAAAAAGATATAAAAATGTAGAAGAGTTTAAGAGAGAAATAGAGAATGTAGACGAGGACTTTAAGGTAATAGAAAAATTTAAAAAAGAAACTAAAAAAGATGAAAATATAGAAGAGGCGTGGGTAGAAGAATTAAGATTTGAAAAAGAAGAAAAGAAGAAGAGAGGAATAATAGTAGGGTTTAGAAGTAGAAAAAAATTAAAAATGATACTTGCAATTGGATATTATTTATTTGCCACTTGTGGAGTAATAATTGGAATACAAGATAAAAGTATAGAAGATATATTAGTTGCAATATATTTATATATACTTCCAACAACAGTATTTGGAGATATAAGTTATTTAAATAAGATATTTAAAAAGTTAAATATAAAAAAATATAGCATAATAATAAGAGTTATAATATGGTTCATAGTAACATTAGCAATAGGAATATTTATGCCAACAACAAATTAAAGTGAAGAGAGTTTCTTCACTTTTTTCTTTTTGTCTGCTAACAGTGGACAAAAAAGAAAAATAAAAAAGCTATAATAAGCCTGTAAGAAAAATTAAAAATTCAGGGGGAAACAAAAATGAATAATAAAAGCAAAACAGCAATAATAAGTGGTGTGTTAGGGGCATTATACAGTATCTATTTAATAATATACTTTGGAGGTGCAATAAACTCAACAGATGGAGCTGAAGCCGTAGGAGGAGCAATCGCAAGTGCTTTAGTAATGCCACACATGATACTAGTAATACTAGGAAGCATATTCATGCTAATAGGAGCATTCATAAACAAAGCAGGATTCGCACTAACAGGAGCAATATTATTTTGTGTAAGCGCCGCAGCATTCATAATGTATGCACCGTTTGTAGTACCAATGATAATCCTAGGATTCATAGGATACTCAAAAATAAGAAAAATAAAAATGGCAGCATAAAAAGCTATAAATAAAAATAGGCTACAAAAAAGTAGCCTACTTTTAAAAAGGTGAGAAATGGAAAGATTAAATTTAGAATACGAAAAAAATGAATTTGATTTAGAAAAATTAATAGAAAAAACATTAGAAAAAGAAACCTTAAAAATAGATGAAAAAAACAAAATAATAGCGATTTTAGATAAAGAAAAAATATACTTAGGAAACAGAAAAGAAAAAATAAAAAAAGAAATAAAATGGATATACGAAAACAACTTCAATAAAAAGATAACATTAATAATTCCATATGATGAAAAAATGAATTTAGAAGTTGAAATAAAAGAAAAAGTAAAGGTGAAGTTGATAAAAAAATTAGGAGTTATAGATTAGGATTAAAATTAAAAATTGGGGGAATATAAGAATGGGAAATTTTATAGAAAAAATAAAAGGATTATCAAAAGGAAAGAAAATAGCAATAGGACTAGCTATAGTAGTAATAATAGGGGCAGCAGCAAGTCAGGGCGGAAAAGAAAATACAGAAGTAGCAGGAAAATCAGATAAACCAAATACAACACAATCAAGCCGTAAAAAAGCAGAAGGAGATAAAAAAGATACAAGCAAAGAAGAAAAATCTGACACAAGTTCAAAAGTTCCAGCAGAATATAAATCAGCATTAGCAAAAGCTAAGATATATGGGGAAAGCATGAATATGTCCAAAGCAGGAATATATGACCAACTAACATCAGAATATGGAGAAAAATTTTCAAAAGAAGCAGCAAAATATGCAGTAGACAACGTAAAGCTTGACTACAATGAACTAGCACTAAAAAAAGCAGAAACATATCAAAAACAAATGGCGATATCACCAAGTGCAATATATGATCAGTTAATCTCAGAGCATGGAGAAAAATTCACAGAGGCACAAGCTAAATATGCAATAGATAACTTAAGTAAATAGTATGATTGTGGATTAAGAAAATGTTTTTAAATTTTAAAAAGAAATATTATATAAATAAAGGATTATCTTTAGAGGAGATAGTCCTTTTTAGTTTTAAAAAAATTTATTTATAGATAGATTGATATTATTAAAAATAAAAATTAAAGGGAGAAAATAAGGTATTATTAGAAGTCATAATTAAGGAAAAGGAGATGGTAATATGAGTTTTGAATTTGATGATTTTAAAGTACAAGGTGTAAAGTTCAATTATTATTTTATTTGTAAACGGAAGTTATGGCTCTTTAGTAATGGAATTTCAATGGAAGAAAGAAATGAACGAGTTAATTTAGGAAAACTTATACATGAAGATTCCTATAAAACCAAAAATAAAGAAATTCTTATAGATAATATGATAAAACTAGATATCCTTGAAGAAGAAAAGGTAAGAGAAGTTAAGATTACAAGTAGGATGATGGAAAGTGATAGATTACAATTACAATATTATCTATACTATTTAAAAAAATTAGGAATTAATAAGACTGGAACATTAAATTATGTGAAAGAAAAACGAGTTGAAGAGGTTATTTTAGATAAAGAAACAGAAAAGTTTATTGAAGAAACATTAGTTAATATAAGAGAAATATTAAAAATGAGTTTTCCACCTAAGGTAGAAAAATATAAGTACTGTAAAAAATGTGCATATTATGAGTTTTGTTATATTAGGGAGGTTTATTAAAATGGGGAAGGATTATTATATCTTTAGTAATGGAAGAATTAAAAGAAAAGAGAACACAATATATTTTGTAAATGAGATGGAGCAAAAAAAAGCACTGCCAATAGAAGATATAGAAAGGCTTCACTTATTTGGTGAGATAGATTTAAATACAAAATTTTTGAATTATATTTCAAAATATAGTGTATTAATAAGTGTATATAATTATTATGGTTTTTTTAGTGGAACGTATTATTCTAAAAAGAAAAATGTAGCTGGAGTATTGGTAGTTAAACAAAGTGAAGTATACTTAGATTATGTAAAAAGATTGGATATAGCTAAGAAATTTATTGACTCAGCATATCATCATATTTTAAGAAATATAAGGCGAAAAAAGGTATCAAAAGATTTAATAGATAAAATAGAGATGGAAAGAGAAAATGTGAAAAAATCGGAATCAATTGAGAAGCTTATGGGTGCGGAAGGAAGAGGAAGAAAACTTTATTATGAAGCATTTAATGAAATATTAGGTGGAGATTTTATATTTAATAAAAGAGAGAAAAAGCCACCTAAAGATCCTATAAATGCCTTAATATCCTTTGGAAATAGTATGATGTACACAACTGTACTTGGTGAAATTTATAAGACACAATTAGATCCAACCATAAGCTACTTACATCAACCATCTACAAAAAGATTTTCATTAAGTTTAGATATAGCAGAAATTTTTAAACCACTTATTGTAGATAGTATAATATTTACAATGATAAATAAAAAAATAATAACAAAAAAAGATTTTGACACAACACATGAAATATGTTATTTAAATGAGAATGGAAGAAAGAAATTTATAAAAGAATATGAGGAAAAGCTGAATATAACAATAATGCATAGAGGCTTAAGAAGAAAAGTATCATATAGATATTTAATACGATTAGAATGCTATAAATTAATAAAACTTATGATAGAAAATGAAGAATATAAACCATTAAAGGCATGGTGGTAAAATGTTTGTAATAATAACCTATGATATAAATGTAGACAGAGTAAATAAGATGAGGAAATTATTTAAAAAATATCTAACATGGACACAAAATTCTGTATTTGAAGGAAAAATAACAGAAGCAACACTGCAAAAATGTTTATCAGAAGCAAATAAAATAATGGTAAGAAGTGAGGATTCAATATATATTTATAAGGTACAAAATGATAGAAACATAAGAAAAGATGTACTAGGAGAAGAAAAAAACTTTGATGAGTTGTTTATATAAGGAAAAAATAGTATTATAAAGGTAAAGAAAAGCAAAAAAATAAAATTTGCAGTAGATCGCAAAAATAGATGAAAAGCCTAAAAGCATTGGAAACAAAGGGCTAAGAGATAAAAAAAACGGAAATTTAAAAATCAAACTGAAGGTCTACTGCAAAGAGAACATAAAAAGAAGAAAAAAAGTGCTTACAAATGGCTTGAAATTGTCAAAAAACCATACTTTTTTTCGGGGTTTTATCTTAACTATAAGGAATGTAAATTGTATTGAATAAATATACTCTCCTCTATCTCCTCCAGTTTTATCTTAACTATAAGGAATGTAAATTTTAAATCATATGCATGTGCCTTTAATACATTATAAGTTTTATCTTAACTATAAGGAATGTAAATAAAAACTTCTTTTCCTTGTGCATTTTCGCATATACAGTTTTATCTTAACTATAAGGAATGTAAATAATAAAAAAGCAAAAATAGTAGATGATCCTGTATTTGGTTTTATCTTAACTATAAGGAATGTAAATCCGTTAAGTCATTAGTTTTCGATAAATCCACGCCTACGTTTTATCTTAACTATAAGGAATGTAAATAATTGCATTAATGTTGTTCTGCCAGGGATTTGGATTAAGTTTTATCTTAACTATAAGGAATGTAAATTTAAGCAAATGCCTAGGCTATGAAAACTTACAGGATAGTTTTATCTTAACTATAAGGAATGTAAATTGGAGAATAATGTTCAATTAGGAAGCTCAGATTACCCGTTTTATCTTAACTATAAGGAATGTAAATATGGTTGTATGGGTGTGTGTACCTACTACACTATTTGTTTTATCTTAACTATAAGGAATGTAAATCTATCATTTAAAGTAGTTTCTAATGGTATTGTTGTCTGTTTTATCTTAACTATAAGGAATGTAAATGTCATAAACCATATTCCTATCACAAATAATATCATAGGGTTTTATCTTAACTATAAGGAATGTAAATTCTATCTTAGTGCTATTAAGTGTTGCACTTATTGAGTTTTATCTTAACTATAAGGAATGTAAATGCAGGAGTTGAGTTCTTAATAACTAAGCAAGAAGCTAGTTTTATCTTAACTATAAGGAATGTAAATCAAGAAAAAGCAATAGCTGATTTACTTTTTGATGAAGTTTTATCTTAACTATAAGGAATGTAAATCAAGCAAATGAAAACATAGAGATATACCTCCTTTAAGTTTTATCTTAACTATAAGGAATGTAAATTTATTTGATTCTATTCTAACAAAGTTAGTCTTATTCCGTTTTATCTTAACTATAAGGAATGTAAATCTATCATCAAGAATGAGAAGATTTCTTCAAGCTACGTTTTATCTTAACTATAAGGAATGTAAATAAGTAAATACTGAACTACTTCGTACGTTAGTATTTGTTTTATCTTAACTATAAGGAATGTAAATTTTGGATGGAATAAAGACTTTGATGCAATGGCTAGAAAGTTTTATCTTAACTATAAGGAATGTAAATTGGTGACGAAGTTATAATATACTATTTAGATGGGAGAGTTTTATCTTAACTATAAGGAATGTAAATGTTTTTTCATCGTATAGCGGAATAAACTCTATACCGTTTTATCTTAACTATAAGGAATGTAAATATACAATCATAAAGGAAATAGGTAAGGATTTTGGGATAGTTTTATCTTAACTATAAGGAATGTAAATAATAAAAAAATAAAGAGAGGTAATTAAAATGACAGTGTTTTATCTTAACTATAAGGAATGTAAATCATACACTTTTACAGGCAATGAATCTTATGGTAAGCGTTTTATCTTAACTATAAGGAATGTAAATCTTAGACCTAAAGACGTGTCGGGTGCATCGTATTTCGTTTTATCTTAACTATAAGGAATGTAAATTTTCTTTTCTCTCCTTTTACTTTAACTTATTTTTTATGTTTTATCTTAACTATAAGGAATGTAAATAATGGAAGGGCAAGGGTTTCCGCGGGAATGGGCTAAGTTTTATCTTAACTATAAGGAATGTAAATTACTTATTCCCTCCTTATAAAAAAATTATAGTGGGCTGTTTTATCTTAACTATAAGGAATGTAAATTATCTATACATTACAAGTACAAATATTGCATCTATTGTTTTATCTTAACTATAAGGAATGTAAATGTACAAAACTTAGGAGCAGTACAAACTTATACTAGAAGTTTTATCTTAACTATAAGGAATGTAAATGCGTAGAATTAATTGTTTTAATATAATCTAAATTTTCGTTTTATCTTAACTATAAGGAATGTAAATTCTACTACTCTTGCATTTTGTGTAGCTTTTTTTTCCACGTTTTATCTTAACTATAAGGAATGTAAATAGTATTTATTTAAAACAGTTAGTTATTAATGATATGGTTTTATCTTAACTATAAGGAATGTAAATTCTACTACTCTTGCATTTTGTGTAGCTTTTTTTTCCACGTTTTATCTTAACTATAAGGAATGTAAATAGTACAGCTATGACTTCATTTAGCTTATTTTTCTTCTGTTTTATCTTAACTATAAGGAATGTAAATAGGATTAGGATTGGCTCATGTAATGGATGAGCTAGGAGGTTTTATCTTAACTATAAGGAATGTAAATAAGAAATTAAAAGATATATTAATTCAAATAAAAAATAGTTTTATCTTAACTATAAGGAATGTAAATCTGGTCATCTAGGTCTGTGTCTATACTTAGGTATTCGTTTTATCTTAACTATAAGGAATGTAAATATAACTAATCCTTTTGCAATTCTTCTTTTCATCATTGTTTTATCTTAACTATAAGGAATGTAAATAATCTTAAAAATTTTTCTAGTGATTCTTTTACATTCAGTTTTATCTTAACTATAAGGAATGTAAATCAAAAGTTAATGAAATCTATAAAAGCAAAAATAAGTGGTTTTATCTTAACTATAAGGAATGTAAATTCGATATTAAATGTATACAATGCAGAATCTTTTTTATGTTTTATCTTAACTATAAGGAATAGGAAATAAAGTTGAATAGAGAAATTATTTTTAGCTATAAAAATATGAGCTTATCAAAATTTTTATTTATATTGATAGAGTAGGTTATATTATTTAGAAATACTATAAGCCAGATAGAAAAAAATCATTAAAAAAGTTGTAAAATTAGAAAAAAATAAAAAAATCTCAAAAAGATACAAAATAGGGTATTATTACTATTTAGAATAAAAGAGAAGAAACGATAATTAAAGGGGAGGTGAAAACATTGAAAATTGTTGTTACTGGGAAAATGAAAGAAAATAAGATTTCATTAAGTTATAGAATGTTTTTTGCAAGTTTGATTAAAAATTGTTTATCTAAAGCCGATAAAGAATATTTCGATAAAATATTTTTTTATGAAGGAAAGAAGTCTAAAAAAATTAAGCCTTTTTGTTTTAGTGTTTATTTACAAGATTTTAAAATAAAGGATGACTCTATTGAGGTTAATGGGGATGTTAAATTTATTATTTCTTCTGCTGATATGAAGTTTAATATTTTAATATTTACTGCTCTTATGGGAATGAATTCATATGGAGATTTTATAAAGAAGTCTGTAAAGATGCAAGATGATAAGATGGTTGAAGCTAATGAATGTATTATGAAGACGTTATCTCCAATTTATATGAAAAATAAAGATGGAAGTCAAGCACTTCTTGATGATGAGAATTATGGTGAATTATTTTCATATTATGCAGATTTAATTTTACAAAGTTATAGAGGCTATGGATTAAAAGAAGAGCTACAGTTTATACCATTAAAAATGAAGAAAACAGTTATAAAAGAGGAAATTCAAGGCTTTACAGAAAAAACTAATAAAAAGTTTATGTATCTAAATGGATATACTGGAATTTTTAAATTAAAAGGGAATGTTGAAGATTTAAACCTTTTAAAAGAACTTGGAGTAGGAGGTCGTCGTTCAACAGGATTTGGAAATATAGATTTAGTTTAGGAGGTGATAATAGATGAAAGAAAGCATAAGTGAAGAAAAATTTGATTTTCAAATTGAAACTTCAGACTGGAGATATAGTGCTAGTATACTTGGACTAAAGAGATATTTTGACTATCTACATAGTATAGATAAGGTTGATAGAAAGGATTCTTATATGATAGATGAAGATATCTTTAAATACAATAGTATTTATATAACTGAAGAAGACTACCTAATGTTTGTAGAAAAAAATTTTAAAGAGGTAATGCATCATATAAAGATAGAAGAACTATTACAAAAAGAAGAGATATTAAGTGAAGATATTGCTAAAATCAATGAAAAGCTAAAAGCTAATTCTATAATGAAAAAGATTTTTAATAAGATTAGCTATTCAGAGGAAAGTAAAGGAAATATATTAAATTTAATAAATGAAAATAGATTAACTATCATAAAAGAAACTTACAAACGTGGTAAAAGCCTGTATGAAAACTTTGCCAATAACTCGCTTTTATTTTCAGAAGAAAATAAAATATGTAGATTACAAGGGTATTATGTAGATACTGGAAGAAAGCTTAAAAGTGTAGCATATAAGCAAGATGCTGGAACTTTTGAATTTGAGGATGATATGGTTTTTGATTTTATTCCATTTGCCTTTAGTAAAACTTATGATAGCTTTTTTATAAATAATAATACAACAGTGGATAATTTAGAAAATACAGCAAAAATTTTAAAAAATCTTGTAGCAGGAGAAAACCCAAGGGAAACTCTTTTTGGAAAGATGAAGGAAGCTTCTGATTATATAGATTTTGATGTAGAAGTGATTGTTAAAAATAGAGATGAGGATTATTTTAAAACTTTATTTATAAGAAAGAAAGCCATCAATATTTTCAAACAAATAGAAAATTATAAAGGGCTACAAGTGGTGTATAGAGGAGATCCTAAAAATCCAAAGTTTATGGAAAGTGAAGTTGTTGATGCAATTTTAAATGATATAAGATTGGATTCTATAATTGAAATGCTTTTAAGAGATGATGGAAATTATAGTTTTAATATAAAGAGTTTAATAGAAGCAAATATATTAATTTATGGAGGGAATGAAAAGATGAATAAAAATATGAAATCAGCTTATGCTGCAGCTAAAGAGGTTTCTAAAAAGTTAGAAGAAAATAAGCTAAGAAGTTATAGACAAAAGCTTATTAGTGCAATTACCTTTAAAGATTCAAGTAAAGTATGTGAAACATTAATTCAATTATCATCATATTCAGGAGTTCAATTTAATTTTGTATACGATTTATTTGAGAACTATGATGATAATAAAAATTTAATTTATACATTTGTTCAGGCATTAGCAAAAGGTGAAGATAAAAAGGGAGGAAATGAAAATGAAGGGTAAATCTTTAACATTAACAATTATAGCAAATATGACATCAAACTATGGTGAAGGTCTTGGAAATGGAGCATCTGTACAAAAGGTTTTTAGAGGTGGAAAAACTTTTGCAACTAGAAGTCGTGAAAGCTTAAAAAATGCTGTTATGGACCAAAGTGGTATGTATGAAGACTTGGAAACGAATGTAGATAAAAAGGTAAATCAAAAGGTTGCAAACAAAGAAAAAAATGCAACAAATTGTAGAGCCTTAGAAGGTGGATATATGAATACTACTGATATTACTAACATTAGAAAAAGCTCATTTTATTTAACTGATGCAATTTCTTGTAATGAGTATGTAATTGAAAGCAGATTCCATAACAATCTTTATTTAGCAAATAATTTTGCTAAAAATAACAATATAAATTTACAAGCAGAGGCTGGAAAAGCAGGACTTATGCCATATCAATATGAGTATGATAAAGGTAAGAAGGTATATAGTATGACTATTGATTTAGATATGATAGGAACGGATGAAAACTTTGATTCAGAAGAGGCTAGCAAAGAAGAGAAAATAGATAGAGTTCTATCCCTTATAAATGCAGTAGAAAATTTATCATTAGTAGTTAAAGGAAATCTTGATAATGCAGAACCGTTATTTGTTGTTGGTGGGTTAGTTGATAGAAAAACTCATTACTTTGAAAATGTAGTAAATGTAAAAGATAATAAAGTGGTTATTACAGAAGATTTAAAAGAAAGAGTTTCAAATGGATGTGGTGTAGGGTTATTACAAGGTGGAAACTTTGATAATGAAATGGTTATAAAAGAAGAATTAAATGCAACAACAGTAAATACATTCTTTAGAAATTTAGAAACACAAGTTAGAGAATATTATGGGGTAGAGTAATGAAAGCTTTAAGAGTAATATTAACACAAAGCTCTGCAAACTATAAAAAAGAAGAAACTTCTCAAAATAAAATGACATACCCTCTTCCACCATACTCAACAGTCATAGGAGCTATCCATGTAGCTTGTGGGTATAAAGAATACAAGCCTATGGATATAAGCATTCAAGGGAAATATGAGTCTATGGTATTAGAGCCATATACTGATTATTGTTTTTTAAATTCTGTGCATGATGATAGAGGAATACTTGTTAAATTAAGAAATGAGAAATATATGTCGACTGCATATGATAAAGTAGCAAAAGTTTTGAAACAGACAGGTAATAGTTTTAGAAAAGGTGATACTATTCATGTATATAATGAAGAGCTTATAAAAGAATATAGAGATTTAAAAGATTTAAATGATAAGCTTGATGAATACAATAAAAATGAATTAAAACCAAAATTAAATGAAATAAAAATAAAGAAAAAAGAATTAGGGGATAAAAAGAAAAAGAATAAAGAAGATAAAACTCTTTTAGAAGAAATAAAAGCGGAAGAATTAAAGCTTAAAAAAGAAGAAAAGGAACTAAAGGAAGCTTTTGAAAAAAATAAAAAAGAAAATTATACTGAGCCATATTCAAAGTTCGCAACCCTTACAACATCTTTAAAATATTATGAGGTTTTAAATAATATTGAGCTTGTACTTCATATAAGAGCTGATGAAAAAGTTTTAAAGGATATAGAAGAAAATATATATAACTTAAAATCTATTGGAAGAAGTGAAGATTTTGTAGACGTTAAAGAAGTTAAGGTAGTTGAGTTGATTGATGAATTAGAAGAACTTATAACAAGTGAATATTCAGCGTATATTCAAAGTGACTTAGTTAAAAATGAAATTGTTTTTCCTAAAATACGAGAAGGAAAAAGTTATAGTGGGACAAAGTATCGTTTAAATAAGAATTATGAAATAGTAAATAAAAAAAGAGTATT
>NZ_JBOFRG010000229.1:0-7934 GCF_051650885.1 Clostridium sp. | reverse complement strand
TCTATATAATAGGACAATTATTTATTAATTCACTTCAATTAGTTATAGTTCCTATGGTCTTTACTTCAATAGCTTTAGCAATGTGTAAAATTACAGATACAAAAAAGCTTGGAAGAATCTCAAGTAAAACACTTTTAGGTTTTCTTGGAACTTCATTATTCTCCTTAGTTTTAGCAGGAATCTTTGCATTAGTTGCTCATAATATGGGTTTATTCAATGTAACAATATCAAATCTTCAAGAAACAGCAGGGACGACTGGTAGTAATCCATTATTAGTTTTTGTACAAGCTATTCCATCTAATATAACCTCAGTTTTTTCTGAAAATGGAAGAGTACTTTCTGTTGTTTTCTTAGCAGTTGCAACTGGTTTATGTATTAATAAACTTGGAGATGAAATTAAAGTTTTAAAGAAAGTTTTAGAAGAGGTTAATAAAATCATAACTGTATTTTTAAGCTTTATAATAACAAAGTTTGGTCCTTTTGCAATATTTGTTTTAATCACTAGAACCTTTGCAATATATGGTATTGAGCACCTTAAGCCAGCTTTAACTTATGTAGTAATTGTTATAATAGCCTTACTTTTATTCTTAATCTTTGGCTATGGGGCATTTATCTTTGTAACAACTAGATTAAATCCATTTATCTTCGTAAGAAAGATTTTAAAGGTTGCTTTATTTGGATTTTCAACATCATCATCAGCTTCAACACTTCCATTAAACACTCAAACAACAGTTAATGAGCTTGGTGTTCATAGTGAAATTGCTTCATTCACCTTACCTCTTGGTATGACAATCAATATGAACGGAACAGCTATAATGCAAGTTATTGCTGCAGTTTTCATAGCCTCAAGTGCAGGATATGACGTTACATTATCAAGCATTATTATAATCGGAGTTTTAGCCTTAATTTCATCAATTGGAACACCAGCTGCTCCAGGTGCAGGTGCAATCATACTATTTACAGTATTAACAGGAATGGGCTACAACAACGAATCTGCTCTACTTGCCTATTCATTAATTCTTGCAATAAACAGACCAGTTGAAATGTTAGTTACAGCCTTAAACGTAGTTGGAGATGCAGCAACATCAGTTGCTGTGGCAAAATCTGAAAATATGTTAGATGTAGAAGTTTATAACTCATAGACTATGTTTTTTTAATCTTCTATTTATACAATAAAAGAAAGGACTTTTTCACCTTTGAAAAAGTCCTTTTTTATTCATTTATTATATCTGAATATATTCTATTTAAATCTATTTCTAACTCTTCGAATATTACTGATTTATATTTATCAGTTATCAACCCAAAAAAGAGATTAATATAAGTTTTACTTATTATTTCTAAACTTATATTTGAATTATTACTGATTCTCCTTCTGACATATCACCATTTAGCCATTGCCATTTTTCATATAATTCTATCTTTCCACTTTCTAATATCTTCGGAATGCTCTTGCACTTCCCCACTCTTTGCTCATTCTTAATATTTGTATGGTTATAATAAAATTCTAGTTCACCATTTTCTAGTACTTGTCCTAATAAAGTTCCTTTAACAATATCTCCACTAGCATATTCACCTGATAGGACATTTCCTTTTTGTTTATACTTAAATATTGTTAAATTGCTTACCTCTCCATTTTCTGTATTGCTTTTTGGACTAAACATCATTCCATCATAATTAAATATATTCATATCTTCCCCTATACCTTTTTCCATAATGTCTTCCCTCTCCCTTTTTTGTTGTACTCGTTTTTAACCATCTAAAAGCATCCTGTTTTTTAAACAGGATGCTTCCTAATTCTTCATTTTTAACTTTTAATTCCTAATTAACTAAATTTATTCTAAATTAGTATTTCCTTGGTTAAACACATTGTTTTTATCAATTTCTAATTCTTCACATGCCTGCTCAAAGCTGCACCCATTTTCATCCATATATTTTGCTACATAATTGTCTAACCCTGGTATATTGTTGTAATCCATTACTTAAAACCTCCTAATAATATAAATTTAAAATTATTTTCTCCAATTTACATTTTTTTATTCTTAATGTAAACATTTAATCTTTATTTAAATTATATACCATTTTTTCCATTTTATCACTATTTTTTATTTATTTTTATGATTTTTATTTTTGATTTTAATGAATAAAAGAGTGAATACTTCTTTTAAAAGCATTCACTCTCTCTTATTTAGCTTTTCCTATATCTTTTCTATAGTAAGCCCCTTTAAATTTTATTTTTTCAGTCTTTTCATATACATTTTTATAAGCTTCTTCCAAGTCTTTTCCATTACCTACAACTGAAAGCACTCTTCCACCTGTAGTTATAAGCTTTTCTTTTTCTTTTTTAGCTCCTGCTATAAACACGTCTTTAAATACATCTTTTTCTATTTCTATTTCATATCCTGTTTTAGCTTTTGCAGGATAACCTTCTGATGAGAATACCACGTTTATACAGTAACCTTCTTTCCATTTCATTTCTACTTCATTAAGCTTTTCATCTAATGCTTTTTCTATTACTTCTAAAAAGTCATTTTCCATTAATGAAAGTACTGATTGTGTTTCAGGGTCCCCCATTCTAACATTATATTCTAAAAGTTTTACCCCTTCTTTAGTTATCATTATTCCAAAGAAAATAATTCCTTTAAAGTCCATATTCTCATTTTGTATTCCTATTAAAGTTTTGCTCATTATATTTTTATAGAAATCTTCTAATACCTCTTCTGTAACATATGGATTAGGTGATACTACTCCCATTCCACCTGTATTAGGTCCTTTATTTCCATCAAATATTTGTTTATGGTCTTTTGCTGATAAGAATGGTACTATTTTTTTCCCATCTGTTATAGATAAAATTGATGCTTCTATTCCTTCTAAAAATTCTTCTATAACTACTTTTTTACCTGCACCTTTAAATATATCATCTACCATAAATAAATTTATAGTTTCTTTTGCCATTTTTTCATTTTCACAAATAACAACACCTTTTCCTGCTGCAAGTCCATCTGCTTTTATTACTATTGGATATTTACAGTTTTCTAGATATTTATTTGCATCTTCTTCATTATAAAATACACCATACTCTGCTGTACTTACATTATATTTTTTCATGAAATCCTTAGAAAATCCCTTGCTTCCTTCAAGCATAGCAGCATTTTGTGCTGGTCCAAATATTTTTAATCCTTCTTCCTTAAATATATCAACTATCCCTTTGGTTAAAGGTTCTTCTGGTCCTACTATAGTTAAGTCTATTCCTTCATTTATAGCAAATACTCTTAAATCATTTATATCTTCTAAATCTATATTCTCACATTTTTCGTAGGATGCTGTTCCACCATTTCCTGGTGCTACATATATTTTAGAAACTCTTTCATTTTGAAGTAATTTAAATGCTATTGCACTTTCACGTCCACCTGATCCTATTAATAATATCTTCACTCTTAAATCCTCCCTCTTTTAAAAAGCTTACAAAATATAATATCCTGTAAGCTTTTACTTAATTAATGTTTAAAGTGTCTTATTCCTGTAAATACCATAGATATTTCATGCTCATTACAAGCTTTTATTGATTCTTCATCTCTCATTGAGCCACCTGGTTGTACAATTGCTTTTACACCATACTTTGCAATTTCATCAACACAATCTCTAAATGGGAAGAATGCATCTGATGCTATAACATTTGCAGTTTTTGCTCTTTCTAAAGCTTCAGTAGTAGCCCAAATTCTATTAACCTGTCCACCACCAACTCCAACAGCAACCCCATCTTTAACCGCCACTATTGCATTTGATTTAACATATTTTACTACCTTCATTCCAAATTCCATATCTCTAAGTTCTTTTTCACTTGGCTTTCTCTCAGTTACAACTTCCATTTTGTCTTTTAATTTTAAATCTTCTTCTTGAACTAAAATTCCGCCATCAACTGTAACCATAAACTTTTTAGAATTTGGTTTTACTTTTCCTTCTAAAACTCTTAAGTTCTTTTTCTTTTTAAGGACTTCTAAAGCTTCCTCAGTATATCCATTTGCTATTATAACTTCTAAGAAAATCTTACTCATTTCCTCCGCTGTTTCTTTATCTACAACTCTATTTATTCCAACTATTCCACCAAAAATTGATACAGGGTCTGCATCATGTGCTTTCTTATAAGAATCTAAAACTGTTTCACCTATTGCTACTCCACAAGGTGTATTATGCTTTAATGCACAACAAGCAATTTCAGTAAATTCATTGCAAACCTTCCACGCTATATCGACGTCTTTTAGGTTATTATATGAAAGTTCTTTTCCATTTAAAATCTCAAAGCTATTCATAGCTCCATCATTTTCTAAGCTTCCATAATAAGCTGCACTTTGATGTGGGTTTTCTCCATATCTTAAGCTTTGCTTTTTCTTGTATGATACTGAAAGATATTCAGGATATTCTTCTTCTCCTTCTAAAAGAAAATTTGATATTGCAGCATCATAAGCACTCATTAAATTAAATACTTTTCCTGCTAGTATTTTTTTAAGTCCTAATGTAACTTCTCCATTTTCTTTTATTTCATTTATTACTCTTTCATAATCCTTAGTATCTGAAATAACTGTTACATCTTTAAAGTTCTTAGCTGCGGCTCTAAGCATAGTTGGTCCACCAATATCTATAAACTCAACCTTTTCATCAAAGCTTAAATCTTCTTTTACTTTTTCAAAGAATGGATAAAGATTAACTACAACATAATCAATAGTATTTATATTGTGCTCTTCTAATGTGTTCATATGCTTTTCATCATCTCTAATTGCTAAGATCCCTGCATGTATACGTGGGTGAAGTGTTTTTACTCTTCCATCTAACATTTCTGGAAAATCTGTTACCTTATTAACTTCAATAACCTCTATTCCATTTTCTTTTAAATACTTATATGTTCCACCTGTTGAAAGTATTTCTACTCCCATATTTATAAGTTCTTTTGAGAATTCTAAAACACCATCTTTATTAAATACACTAATTAAAGCTCTTCTTTTCATAAACACACCTCTTCTTTTATCTTAACTTTATTGTTTTCAACATTAATTCTTCCTTCACTTATTAATTTAACAGCCTTAGGAAGTGATATATGCTCTTTTACAAGCACCCTTTTTTGCAAGGTTTCTACAGTATCATTTTCTTTTACTTCTACTATCTCTTGAAGAATAATTGCGCCCCCATCAACTTCTTCATTTACAAAATGAACTGTACACCCTGTATATTTAACCCCTTTTTCTATTACTGCTTTATGCACTCTTTCTCCATACATCTTATCTCCACAAAAAGCTGGAATAAGTGATGGATGTATATTTATAATTTTATTTTCAAACCTTTTTAAGATTTCGCCCTCTAATATTGAAAGATATCCTGCAAGAACTATTAAATCAACATTTTTCACTAAATCTAATATTTTATCTGAAGTTTTATTTCCATACTCTTTTTTACTTACAACTTCAAACTTTATATTATTTTCTTTAGCTCTCTCTAATGAATAAATTCCATCCTTGCTTCCTATAACTATCTCAATTTTTGCATTTATATCCCCTGAATTTATATTATCTATAATAGATTGAAGGTTTGACCCTCCACCTGATGTTAGGACTGCTATTTTAAACAAATCCCTTCACCTCCTGAAACTACATTACCTATTATAGTTGCATCCTCATTAAAATTATTTAATTCTTCTATTACTTCTTTTGCAATTTCTTTAGAAACACATACTACAAATCCAATTCCCATATTAAATGTGTTAAACATATGGTCTCTATTAACTCCTAGTCTTTCCATCTCTAAGAATATTGGCGGAATTTTAAAGCTATTTTTATCTATAACTGCAGTAAGATTTCTTCCATTAAACATTCTTGGAATGTTTTCTATAAATCCTCCCCCTGTTATATGTGCCATTCCTTTTATCTCAAATTTTTCTATAAGACTTAAAACAGGCTTTACATATATTTTAGTTGGCTCTAAAAGAGTTTTATAAATTTCTCTTCCATTAAACTCTCTATCTAAATCAGTAAATACTTTTCTTACTAATGAATATCCATTTGAATGAATTCCTGATGATGGTATTCCTATTAAAACATCACCTTCACTTATTTTTTCACCACTTATTATTTTATCTTTATCAACTATTCCTACTGCAAATCCTGCAATATCATAATCTCCTTCTTTATAAAAGCCTGGCATTTCAGCAGTTTCTCCACCAATCAAAGCACAATCTGACATTAAACATCCATCAGAAACTCCTTTAACTAAACTAGCACTTACTTCCGCTTCAAGCTTTCCACAAGCTATATAATCTAAAAAGAATAATGGCTTTGCACCATGACATAAAATATCATTAACACACATAGCAACACAATCAATTCCAACTGTATCATATTTCTTTTTTGTACAAGCTATTTGAAGCTTAGTTCCAACTCCATCAGTTCCTGAAACTAAAACAGGCTTTTTATATCCTTCTGGAAGTTCTACCATTCCTCCAAAAGAACCAAGTCCATTTAATACATATTCACTCATAGTTTTCTTTGCATAATCTTGAATAAGCTTTACTGACTTATAGCCTTCTTCTATATTTACTCCTGAATCCTTGTAAGTTAACATAATACCTTTTCCTCCTCAAGATTATCATTTAATTTTTCCATTGGTGCTGAAACTGGATATACTCCATTAAAGCATCCTACACAGAAATTTCTTCTTCCAAAAAAGCTTTCATACATTCCTTCTAAACTTAAGTATCCTAATGTATCACAACCTATAATATCTTTTATTTCTTCTACTGAATTATTAGCACCTATAAGCTCACTTCTGTAAGGTGTATCAATTCCAAAGTAACATGGATATTTAACTGCTGGTGATGCAACTAAAAAGTGAACTTCTGTTGCTCCTGCTTTTCTTAAAGATTCTACAAGATGCTTTGATGTTGTTCCTCTTACTATTGAATCATCTATTAAAACTACTCTCTTCCCTTTAACAGTTGCTTTTAATGGATTTAATTTTACACGAACTGCTCTTTCACGAAGTTCCTGTGATGGTGATATAAAAGTTCTTCCTACATATCTATTTTTAATAAACCCCATTTCATAAGGAATTCCTGATGCTTTTGCATACCCCATTGCTGCTGGAATTCCTGAGTCTGGAACTGCAACTACTAAATCAGCTTCTATTTTATTTTCTTTATATAAAGCCTCACCTTGTTTTACTCTTGTTTCATAAACATCAAGTCCATCAATAACTGAGTCTGGTCTTGCAAAATAAATATATTCAAATGCACAAGTTTGGCATGTTGTATTTTCAGAATATCTAATAGATTTAACTCCATTTTCATCAATTACTACAATTTCTCCTGGTTCTATATCACGAATAAGTTCTCCGCCAATAGAATCTATAGCACAGCTTTCAGAAGATAAAATATATCCTTCATCTATCTTTCCAAGACAAAGTGGTCTTATTCCATGTGGATCTCTTATTCCTATAAGTTTATCTTTTGTCATAATAACCATTGCAAAAGAACCTCTTACAGCTGAAACAGCATTAACTACTGCTCTCTCCATTCCTCGTTTTGCTCCTCTTGCTATCAATGAAATTAAAACTTCTGAATCAACTGAAGTATGGAATACATGTCCACCATCCTCCAAAAGTTCTCTTATAACATCAGCATTTACAAGATTTCCATTATGAGCAACTGATATTGGTCCAAGTTTTGTATTTGTTAAAAGGGGTTGTGAATTTTCAATAGTTTTAGCTCCTGCTGTTGAATATCTAACATGACCTATTGCTATATGTCCATTTCCCTCTTTAAGTTTTTCTAAATCTTCATTTCTAAATGCTTCTGTTATTATTCCAAGTCCCTTATGAATTTTCACTTCATTTCCATTTGAAACTGCAATTCCAGTGCTTTCTTGACCTCTATGCTGAAGTGCATAAAGGCC
>NZ_JBOFRG010000228.1:0-2957 GCF_051650885.1 Clostridium sp. | reverse complement strand
CTTAATCTTTCCAATTTCAATGTTCCGAAGATATGCTTTGTTTTCATGCTCTTTAGCGCGGAGTGGTCGGTGATGACTTTAAACCTCCTTCCTCTTAAATAGTAGTCGAAATATTTGATACTCCATGCCATCGCAAGGAATTCTAACTCTGTGATTCCTAGCTTTATTTCTGCAGGGGTTAGCATTTTAGATGCCCATTCAACAACTCTCAGTTCTCCTTCAATTTCCTGTTGAAGTGATGCACCGATACCACTTCTAGATGCGTCAGTTGTCAGTACAAATTTCTTTGTTAAATCTAGTATACAGAGAGATATGTCTCAATTGATCTTATTCTTTAGTTCAATGAATGCTTCATTGCATTTCTTATCCCACTCAATTTCTGAACTCTTCTCTTTCAATTGATTATATAACGGGGCAGCAATACTGGATAAATTCTTAATGTATTTTCTGTAGTTATTACAGAATCCTAGAAATCTCTGAAGTTCTTTCCTTGATTTTGGTATTTAAAGTCGAGTATCTTCTTTAAATGTTGTTCAATCGGGAACTTTCGGATACCATCTATAAACATTCCTAGTAGTTTAATTTTTTTTGTTTATATTGAATCTTCCTTTCGTTTTGTTTAAATTTATTCGCACTAAGTGCTTTCAGAACTGCTTCTAGATTAAAATCGTGTTCTTGTTCTGTTTCTCCAAAAACTATTATGTCATCCAAGTATACACAACATTTCTTGTCTATATGGTCCTTGAGTACTCTGTCCATTATCATTTGGAAGAGTCCTGGGGAGTTCTTAAACCCTTGAGGCATTCTTGTGTACTGGTACAGCCTATTTTTGAAGTAGAAAGCTGTCTTGTGTTTATCTTGATCTGAAAGTAACCGTCCTTAAGATCCAGAACTGTAAAAAATTTCTTACCTTGTGTCTTCTCGATGATGCTTGTATTAGAGGAATCGTTTAGTTGTTGTCTTCAACTAGATTATTCAAAAATTGCATGTTAGATGTTATTCTAACTTCACCTGTGGGTTTTAAAACTGTTCGTATGGGGTTGCGCCACGATGATGTTGATGGTTCAATGTAACCAGCTTCAAGCATTTTATCAATTGTTTTACTGGCTCCTTCTAACATGTGGTGGGGAATGTTTCTGTATTTAATGTTCACTTTTTTGTTTAGTGGTGTACTTATTTCACACATAATTTCGTCGTATCCCACACTAACTGAATTATCAAATAAAGTTTGATGTCTCTTCGTCAATTGGTTTAGCTCCTTCCTCTGCTTTTCAATTTTGCGAATGGTTCCCAGACCCAACAAAATGTCAAACTCCTTAGTAGAAGTTTCAACGATCAAGCATTCTTCAGTGATCGTCACGTCATCGACGGTTAGTGTCAAGCTCACTTTCCTATTAACAGTTGTGATTAATCCAAAAAAAATTTTCAGTGTTATTTCAGAACAGGATTCTTCAACTAAACCCCTCTCTAAACATTTCTCTCTACTTATTATTGTTACATCACTCCCTTGGTCTAAAAAAGCTTTAACTATCTCTCCATTAACTTTGATTTCTTTAAATCTATCTTCCTTCTCCTTGTTTACGGCTTTCAGCACTTGGTTTAACATTTTAGCCTCATCTTTCTTGGTTTCAGTTTCTAGTTTTTTGGAGTTTTTGTTTACATTCTCTGGGATATATGGTTTCTTTATCTGCTTTTTTGCTCGAGTTAGAAGTTTCATCTCCTTCTCATTTTCAACCATCGCAGAAAATTTTTCAATATAGTCAACTTCCTTCACAATGTAGTCATATTCTTGGTAGATGTCTTTCTCCCATATGTACTCCTTAAGTAAGATTTGGGACGTCAAGGTTTCTTGTGCAGTGTTGCAGATAATCATTTTTGCGTTCTCTTGCTCGAGGTTGGCATCATATGCCAGAAGGATAACTTTCTGTAGCCATGTGCTAGTCTTCTCTGTGATCTTCTGCCGTTGTTTCAACAGATCTTCCAATGCTTTCTTCTGGACATACTTCTTAATCCTTCCTTTAAACTGCCTCCAACTTATTTTAAAAAATTTTTCCTCTTCACTTAGTAAAAGTCGAACAGTGTCTCCGTCTGAATTAAATAATAAAAAACCATCTTCTCCTTATCTAAACTTATATTTTTGGCCTTAAAATATACGTCAAACTTCATGCAATATACCATTGCATATTTCAATCTGAATACCATTGCGTTTGTATTCTTTTTCGTGTCCTCGACATCGGGTGCCATGTTGACAATGTTTAACATAAGGGTACTTTAATAATATATTTTCCTTAAATAGAAAAGGGGGAACAACATTGAAAGACATTTAATTAATAGTTCGATTGGAGTCATTTCTCAGAATTTATCTATGTTTTATTTTTCGAGGTTCTAGAATTCTGCGTGAGAAAGGTAGATCTTGAGTTAAGAGTAAGAAGGTTATGAACGATCCCATCATCCTAGTGTCTTAATAATCAGGTTTCCGAGACGTTGAGATGGTTCGTCAGTTCCGAGGTACTCTTATAGGTTGATCGTTTTGAAGAGTATTTAATCTATTTCTCTGTGTCTGGTTTTGAAACGTTAGAAGTTCCAGAAAGAAGTCTAGAATTCTGTGAAGATTCATGAGAATGAATAGAGTGGCGTAGTTACACGATAATCTTCTATACTTGGTATTGATCATTTACATTTAATATTTGATTTTTACTAAATTTTGTTCATTTTCATTTTATATTTGATTTTTACTAAATTTTGATCATTTACATTTCATATTTGATTTTTACTCAATATCGATCTCATTTATTTATTATTTGATTTTTACTCAATATTGATCTTTTAGACTTCATATTTGATTTTTACTAAATATTGATCTTTTAGACTTTTTTTGATTTTTTCTTAATTTTAATCTTTCTGTCTTCAAATTGATCTTTTACGCTTACAATTAATCCTTTATACTTCATATTTAC
>NZ_JBOFRG010000227.1:0-4607 GCF_051650885.1 Clostridium sp. | reverse complement strand
CAGATACTTATATTTCTAATGGACCTTTCCAATTAAAAGAATTTAAAATGAAGGATTCTTATGAATTCGTTAAAAATGAAAATTACTGGAATAAAGATGCTATAAAAATTCCAGGAGTTACTTATAAAATGGTAACTGACGAAAATACAGCATATGCAAGTTTACAAAATAAAGAATTTGATGTAATAAGTCTAGCAGATCCAGCTTTAGTTGATAAAGGAAAAACTGATGGATTAGCTCAAACTTTCCCTAACTTAGGAACTTACTTCTTATGTGTAAATGTAAATAACCATGCTGATAAATTAGATGCAGAAGTTAGAAAAGCACTACAAAATAAAGATGTAAGAAACGCATTAGCATTAGCAATTGATAGAGAAACAATCGTAACTAATGTTACTAAGACAGGACAAGTTCCTTCAGCAAGCTTTACTCCAGCAGGAATCAAAGATCCTTCAGGAGCAGACTTTAAGAAAGACAAATTTGATCCAAAAGCTTTCGATAAAAACAAAGAAGAAGCTAAAAAATTATTAGAAAAAGCAGGATATCCAGGTGGTAAGGGATTACCAACTTTAGAAATCATGTATAACTCAGAAGGAGCTCACAAACAAGTTATGGAAGTTGTTGAGCAAAACTGGAAAGAAATTGGTGTAAATGTTAAATTAACAAACCAAGAATGGGCAGTATTCTTAAATACAAGAAATAATGGTGGATACCAAATTTCAAGACATGGTTGGTCAGCAGATTACGTAGATCCAATGACATTCTTAGATATGTGGGTTAGTGGAAAAGATGGAGATCAATCAAGCTGGGGTAACAATGACGCTCACTTTGCAAATAAAGAGTATGATGAGCTTATAGGAAAAGCTAAAAAAGAATCAGATCCAGCTAAGAGATTTGAATATATGGCAAAAGCAGAGCAAATTCTTTTAGATGAAATGCCTGTAATTCCAATTTATGATTACACTAAAACTTATGGAATCAACAGCAACATTAAAGGAGTTCATGCATCAGTACTTGGACAAATTTACTTTGATAAAGTAACAATGGAATAGAAATTTAGACACTTAAGCTTAAAGGTTTAAGTGTCTTTTTCTTTTACAGATACATAAAATATAGATAGATTTATAAATAATTATAAGGAGAAGAAGATGAAGGTATCAGGACGAGTAGTATATGATAAAAATAGAAGTGGAACTATAGATGCAGGAGATACAGGAATAGGTGGAGCAAAGGTAGTTCTTCAAGATAAGCAAACCCTTGTAGGAATAACGGTAATAACAGACAGTAATGGAAATTATGAATTTAATAATGTACCAGGAGGTAATTATAGATTAGTCGAAGATAATTCACAGACAGATGGGACACTTTCGCCAGTGAATTTTACAAATGCAGTAGCTAAAGGAATTCCATCAGGAAATGACCCAGATATTAAATTAGTTCAAGGGGCACCGGTAGAAGCTACAAGAATGGACTCACTAACAGATAACTACATAGATTTAGTAGTATCGAATAGTGATTTGTTAAATAATGATTTTTTAGATGGAGCAATAAGAGAAGAACCCATAAATATTGGAAATGCAATAGCTATAGACCCTAATTTGCTAAATGCAGGAGATAAAGGAACCTTTGGAGTTAATCCACCAGGATATCCTAAAAATTCGAGTCCTGCAAATACTCTTTATCCAGGTCTTGTATCAGGTTTTCAATATCAACAGTATACAGCGGGAAAGCCGTCAGATGGAAAATATTCAATAAGCAATATTGCGCTTCAAGATTATGGATGGTGGAAACTTGCAAATCATACAACATTTGATGAAAGAGGGAACTTTCTTATTGTTAATGGTTCAAATCCAGGGGCAACCTTATATAAAGATACGGTTACTGTGAAAAGTAATACAGATTATTTATTTTCATCATGGATTATAAATATGACAGCAGGAATTTTTAATTTAGCACTTCCAAGACTTGCAGTTAAGATTAGTGGAAATAATGGACAGGTATTTTTTCAAAAAACATTAAATGATATAAAAGAAACAGCTATTCCTACATGGGTTGAAACAGGTGCAGTATTTAATAGTGGAACAGCTACACAATTAACAGTGGAATTTTTAAGTGATGGACCAAGTGCAAGTGGAAATGACTATGCTATAGATGATATAAGTTTAAAAGAGGTTAGACCTTCAATACCAGTTGTTGAGAATAAAAAAAGTGTAGATAAAAGTGAAATAATAGAAGGTGGGATAATAACTTATACATCAGTATTTAAAACAGATTTAGCAGTAACAAATTTAATTTACAAAGATACAGTGCCAGCAGGAACTACTTTTATAGCAGATAGTGTTACTGTAAATGGAGTAGCTCAAACAGGAACAAATCCTGAGAATGGAATAAACCTTGGAAACTTTGGAGATAACTCTGTTGTTACAGTAACTTTTAAAGTTATGAACACTAGAGATAAAACTATAAAAGTTGTTTTAAATACATCAGAATACGATTATTCATATAAAAGTGGAAGTGATAAAGTTATAAGTAATACTGTGACTACAAATGTAAAGTTTATAGAACTTTTAATAACAAAAGATAATGATAAGAAATATGCAGATATAGGGGATGATATTCTTTATACTATTGTATTGAACAATACTGGAGATGTAGATATAAATAATTTAATATTTAAGGATACAATTCCAAGTCAGACTAATTTTATAATAGGAAGTAGTACTTTAAATGGAGTTACAACTATGGAAGATCCAGAAAAGACTGGGATATTGATAAATAGCATAAAAGCTGGAGAAAGAGCAACAGTAACCTTTAAGGTGAAAATTAAAAGCTTCATATAATAAAAAGGTAGCAATGATTTTGCTACCTTTTTAGACTATAATCCAATTACATCATTCATATCGTACATTCCAGGCTTTGTGATGTTACTCATATATTCACAGGCTTTTAAAGCTCCAATTGCAAAAACATCTCTTGAGATTGCATTATGTGAAAGGGTTATAACTTCACCAGTACCAGCGAAAATTACGTCGTGGTCTCCAACGATTCCACCACCACGAACTGCATGAATACCGATTTCAGATTTTTCTCTTTTCTTTTGTCCATCTCTGCCATGAACATAGTGAGTTTCTTCAGGTAATGAGTCTTTTATAGTGTCAGCTAGTAAAAGAGCAGTTCCGCTTGGTGCATCTACTTTTTGATTATGATGTTTTTCAATAATTTCAATATCATAATTTCCATAAAGAAGAGGTGAAACCTTTTTTAATAATGAATTAATAAGGTTTATACCAAGTGACATGTTAGCAGATTTAAAAAGTGGTAATGTTTTGCTTTTTAAATCTATAAATGCTAAATCTTCCTCTGTGAATCCAGTAGAGCATATAACAAGTGGTTTATTAGTTTTCTCTGTAAGTGTCATAAGACCTTTTAAGGCATCAGCTCTTGAGAAATCTAGTAAAACATCATATTCTACATTAACAGCCTCTGGTGAATTAAAAACAGGATAGTTAAATGAGTTATCATTTCTATCAATACCAGCTACTATTTCTAAGTTTTCAAAATCAGTTTCAGCAATTCTGCTTATAACAGAACCCATTTTTCCTGAACATCCGTTTAATAAAACTTTTATCATTTTAAATCTCCTTAAATTAAATTAGAATTTTTTAATTCGTTTATCATTTGATTTTTTAAATTTTCATCCATATCATATAATGGAAGTCTAAGTGGTCCTACATTGTATCCCATAAGATTTAAAGCAGTCTTTACAGGGATAGGATTTGTTTCAAGGAAAAGAGAGTTTGAAAGGTTTAAATAATCTAGTTGTAATTTTAAGCTTTCATTTACTTTTCCATCTAAATAAAATCTAGTCATATTGTGAACTTCTTTAGGAATTATATTAGCTAAAACTGATATTACTCCTTTTCCACCAAGAGACATTATAGGAACGATTTGATCATCATTACCTGAATAAATATCTAAAGAATCACCACAAATAGCTTTTATTTGAGCAATTTGACTAATGTCACCACTAGCTTCTTTTACAGCTACAACGTTTTTTAGTTTTGAAAGTTCTTTTAAAACTGAAGGGGACATATTCATCCCTGTTCTAGAAGGAACATTATATAAAATAATAGGTGTATTAACTTCATTGTTAATAGCTTCAAAATGTTTGATAAGTCCCTTTGTGTTTGTCTTGTTGTAGTAAGGAGTGATAACTAAAAGACCATCAACACCAACACTTTGAGCATATTTACTCATAGCTATTGATGAAGAAGTACAGTTAGAACCAGTACCAGCTATAACAGGAATACGTTTATTGACAGTGTCTACAGTAAATTTAATAACTTCCTTTTTTTCTTCTAAAGTCATTGTAGTAGCTTCACCAGTAGTTCCACACACAACTATAGCATCAGTTCCTTCTTTGATTTGCCATTCAAGAAGGGTTTTTAATTCATCATAATTTATCTTGTCTTCAGTAAAAGGTGTAACTATAGCAACACCTGAACCTTCAAAAATTGTCATTTGAATTCCTCCAATTCTACTTTTTAATAATTAATTCTGCAATTTGAACTGCATTTAAAGCAGCACCTTTTCTAATATTATCTGCT
>NZ_JBOFRG010000226.1:0-2801 GCF_051650885.1 Clostridium sp. | reverse complement strand
AGGCTTTAAGGGGTTATACATCTCCATCTATGCTTGAACTACGGGCTTATTAAAGTCGAACTAAAACCGAAATCATTTCCTGCAGGAATTTATATCAAACAACCGGATCGAGATAAGAGTAGATTTGCGTATCTAACGTGTATCAAAGTCAAGCACAATAAGCCAGACATCTTTATGTTAGACAAACTCAAGAAGGAGATATTAATTTTAGAAGATGGCAAAAAGATTCGATCATCTACCCGCGGTCAGGGTAGGGAAGAAACATAAGTATGACCCTCTCGCAAATCATTGTGGCGCTTCACACGGGTTCAATACAAGAATAACTCGTAAACGATGACCTGGAATTTTCTGATGACAACTTATCACCACAACTTTTGAAGGAACTAGGCTTCTACAGACTCATCGAGGCGTATATACAGTCCAGAGTCCTCAAGATGACTTTGAAGAACTTATCCATGGAAGCTCGCAGAAAAACCCCATTCCTCTATGCAGCTTAAGGAGAAGTAAGAGCTTTAATTTGGGCATTAAAACCATCTAACTTCTAATCTTCTTCAAAACTGTAAGTCTACTTGATGTTATTAAAACTTTAATATACCTAATAAAGCTCTTTAAACCCAATTACCTCCACGTGGTATAGAGCGGACGTTGTGGTGCAATATCACAACGACTAAACATGGGTTACTCTGATCTAGAGTCTTAATGGCTCAGATTCTCTTGACTAATGTTGAAAGATATATCAATATTAGTTTGAGTCTTAAATGCTAGACTTGCATACTAATTAGTGCAAAGGCTTTAGAGTTGAACTGAAACATTTCTCCACCGGATGTTTTATGTAAGGGATGCAAAGAAGCTGTATGCATCAGTTAGGTGACTGTCCATGCAAAAGCATGTGAAACTGGGTGTCGAGATGACCCAGAATAGCATACGTCCGAATTATTTTCCTTTTAAAGCGAACCAAAAACGGGTACGTGACTGCTGGAGTTAAGTCAAATTGAAAATTACTTGGCCTAGGTGAGTCTGCATAAGTCGCTAAGAGAAGTCCATGCATGGGGAAAGAGGTTCGTATAAGGGAAGGAAAAGACACTGTGCATCTTCTCGAGGGAGTACCCTAGCGTTCAACTTGTTGGATGGAGCTTAGTATCGGCTAAAAACGGTCCAGATCGAACGACCGGGCACTGAGTGCTCCTGCTGATATAATCTATCGGTAGGTCCGTACCACCTCCGTACACATGATATGGTAAGATGCTTATTGTAAGGGGTAGTTGACTGCGCAGCAGACCTGTGGTATAACACTACCACATGAATAAGGACTTATTTGTTTATTTAAATTAAACAAAAGCTTATAAGAAAATTACCCCAAGAACCTATGGTCTACCAAGGAATTAGTAAGAAAATAAAAGGTTTTAAAAATAGGTTTACTGGAATATCCCAGGGTCCAGAAAGCATTCTCGAATGCTTTCTCAGCTCTGGCTCTGTTCCCCCATGGCTTTACGCCAAATTGAATTCAATGATGGGTAGCCTAGACCTAAAAGAAAACGTCATTAGAAGAGACTCACAACAGGAAAGTGAGGAAAGAAGACATTCCAAAATAAGTCATGAAAAGACTAGGAATTATCAAGGGAAAAATTCTCAAACGAATATCAGGCCATATGCCGATTTCGAAAAACAGATAGGATCACTTAGTGTGACCACGAGAGAAAAAATATTTAAAATATACAACATTAAAATGGACTATGACGATAATAACATAAAGGAATTTGAAGAACTAGCTAAAGCTAATAAGTGGACTGACGAGGACCAAGGTCAGATATATTCAAGCCTCATATATGATGAAGAATACAAAAACAGTCTTACAAAGAATAGTTTTAAAACACTAAAAAATGAACTAAAAGCAATAAAATATCCAAAATCGGATGCCCAACATTTACGAAGAAGTCTTGACAGCCTCAGACAAACTCATTACATGCGCATAGCAGACTATGATGCAGAAATAACTAACCTTTTACAAGGGTATTCATTCATTAAAGGCCTAACCAAAAAGGAACAAGGGAGGGTACACGTATAATATTTCCACAATGGACTAGAAACATATACTTCGATAGAACTCAGTAGACAGGACATTGACATGGAAAATCTCAAAGAGGTTTTAACTGTTCTCAGAAAACTCGAAGACTCTATCCTTTCCCAATCGGAGTTTATTCATTGATCGAAACAAAACCCTATCTCAAACTATACTAAGAGCACAGACGAGAAATATTGTTTCAACTGTAAAAAGAAGGGTCACACAACAAAAGCTTGCTTTTTCAACAAAAAATATTGTAATCACTGCAAAACTAATACACATAATACTGCTGTTTGCTATAAATTAAATAAAACTCAGCAAAATCTAGTTATTGAAGAATTAAACCCAAGTTCAGTTGAAGACATCGCAGTCAAAGGATTCATAAATGGCCAAAAGGTAAAAGCTATAGTAGATACGGCTTCATGTAAGTCTTTCATGTCTTCTAATATGATTAAAAAACTTGATCTCCAAGTCGAAGAAACAAGACCTTTGACAACAATATTCGGAAGTGGAAACAGAGAAACTACATGCCAGTCAGTCAATCTTTCGTTACAACTTAATGGAAAAAAAATACAAAATGGTAGTTTATGTCTTGAGGAATCTCCCAGCAGAATTGATAGTTGGAAGAGATTTCATACAAGGAAACAAAATTATCATTGACAATTATCTTAATAGAATTGTGTTCCAAGATAACCACTTTGTAAATCTTATACGACCCCAACAAACCATTGAAGAACAA
>NZ_JBOFRG010000225.1:0-1460 GCF_051650885.1 Clostridium sp. | reverse complement strand
TCAAATGAAAATGTAAAGCAGGAAATGGGTATTATATGGCCCCTTTAAGAAAAAACATAAACAAAATGAATGTAAACCTACAGACTCTAGTCAGAGGTGGAGACAGATGTTGTGTTTGATATGGTTAAGATTTACAGAGTCTGTTGATTTTAGAAACATATATAGTATTTAGAAAAGCCGACCCAGACAGGTTGACTTGAGAACACTAAAATGTCTTCATTGTCTTCATTTACTTGTATGAATTTTAATTTCTTGAGCACAACTGCCTCCATGCCAGGGAACCCATCGTATAGCACATATGAAATGAGAAAGGCAGTTTAATGTTTAAATCAACACTTTGCTGCAGGACTGCATGGACAGCTGTTTGCACGGAGGTAATTTCAGTGCAAAACACATGAATAACACCATTATGTGCACTGGAAGTTAAAGGACACAACTCAACTTCATCAACTTTAACTTCAACAAATGATTCCAAACTATTATCCCAAATATTAGCAAACTGATTAATACCCTCCAGATTCAGCGTTAGCTGCTTCTTATTTTCAGTGCCAATGTCAGGTTGTTGAGTTTGCTAACGGTACTGTACTTTACTTTAACCATATAAATTACAGTTACTGTGGTTTAATCTATTCTCAGATGTTGAGTCCTGCACAAATGACAAAAATGCCGCTAGAGGTCACAATTCCCAAAGCAGTTTTATTCAGACTAATGTGGGCCATTTACTCATTAGTAGCTCCTGACCTACACACTGATCTACAGAGTCCTGTAGTTAGAAAGGCAGCCAGGAATTAAACCACAGATCTGTTTCTCAGGTCAACTTCAGCTGATTGGTCCATCTCAACCAATAGTGGCGATAGTTGGTGATGACATCATTTTCCCATGCCACCTGGAACCTGCAATGAATGCTTCTGACATGAGGTTGGAGTGAGCTGAGGCCTGGGTTTGTGTCTGTGAGGGCAAACAGTCAAGAATACGTAGTTACCAAACAGCCGTCCTACAGAGGAAGAACATCAGTGTCCATCGACAAACTGGAGCTCGGAGACGTTTCACTGAAACTCTCCAGCGTAAAAGTCTCTGATGAGCAAACATGCAGACGTTCCCACAGTACCAAGCTTGTTGTTGGTAAGTGATACACAGTATATTTGTATCATTTAACATTTATATTTTAATAATATGATATAGAGCATGTATGTGTTTGTTTTTACATAACTGCTGCTGATCCCAGGCACCATGAGGAAACAGTCAGCGGTGGAAGAAGTATTCAGATCTTTACTTAAAGGTCCTGATGACCTCTGGCTGTCAGCAGCAGAGTGACTGTGGAGACGAGACACGGCAACAGCTTCACCTGTAGAGTCCAACAGCAGAACATCAACCAGGCCAGAGAAATACACATCCATGTTCCAGGTAGGAATGATTAATAAATGTATCACATGCTTACTATAAATACAATGTGATTGATC
>NZ_JBOFRG010000224.1:0-1956 GCF_051650885.1 Clostridium sp. | reverse complement strand
TCATTTCCCCATTTACTTCTCTATACATTCTTACAAATATATCAGCATGAATTTCAATAGCTTTTACTTGATAAGCCATTATAGCTTCATCTTTAGATGAGAAGTATTTTCCGCTACCTTCAGCACCTTCTTTATCCATTGTGATGTAGTATGAACCAAGAACCATATCCTGTGTAGGAACTGATACTGGTTTACCATCTGATGGCTTCATTATGTTTCCAGCTGCAAGCATTAAGAATCTAGCCTCTGCTTGTGCTTCAACTGATAAAGGTACGTGAACAGCCATTTGGTCTCCATCGAAGTCGGCATTATATGCTGTACATACTAATGGGTGTAATTTAATAGCTCTTCCTTCTACTAATACAGGTTGGAATGCTTGAATTCCAAGTCTGTGAAGAGTAGGGGCACGGTTTAGTAATACTGGATGATCAGTAATTACTTCTTCTAATATATCCCAAACTTGTGGACTAACTCTTTCTACCATTCTCTTAGCGCTCTTAATGTTGTGTGCAACACCATCAGCAACTAATTTCTTCATAACAAATGGTTTAAATAGCTCTAATGCCATTTCTTTAGGTAATCCACATTGGTACATTTGTAATTCAGGTCCAACAACGATAACCGATCTTCCTGAATAGTCAACCCTCTTACCAAGTAAGTTTTGTCTAAATCTTCCTTGCTTACCTTTAAGCATATCTGAAAGTGACTTTAATGGTCTATTTCCAGGTCCAGTTACTGGTCTTCCCCTTCTACCATTATCAATAAGAGCATCTACTGCTTCTTGAAGCATTCTCTTTTCATTTCTTACAATGATATCTGGAGCTCCTAAATCTAATAGCTTTTTAAGTCTGTTGTTTCTGTTTATAACTCTTCTATATAAGTCATTTAAATCAGAAGTTGCAAATCTTCCTCCATCTAATTGAACCATAGGTCTTAAATCTGGTGGAATTACTGGTATAACATTTATAATCATCCATCTTGGATCATTACCTGAAGCTTTGAATGATTCGATTACTTCTAATCTTCTAATTATTCTTACCTTCTTTTGTCCAGTACTTTGCTTTAACTCTTCTTTTAATTCTTTTGATTGAGCTTCTAAGTTTATTTCACCTAATAACTCTTGAACCGCCTCTGCTCCCATTCCGGCAACAAAGCTTTCTTCTCCATATTTATCAACAGCTTCTCTAAACTCTTTTTCGTTTAAAAGTTGTTTCTTTAATAATGGAGTTTCTTTTGGATCAATTACAACATAAGAAGCAAAATATAGTATTTTTTCTAACGATCTTGGTGACATATCAAGTATTAATCCCATTCTTGATGGAATTCCTTTAAAGTACCAAATGTGAGATACAGGGGCAGCTAATTCTATATGCCCCATTCTCTCTCTTCTTACTTTAGCTTTTGTAACTTCAACACCACATCTGTCACAAACTATACCTTTGTATCTTACTCTCTTATATTTTCCACAATGACATTCCCAGTCTTTCATTGGTCCAAAAATTCTTTCACAGAATAAACCATCTCTTTCAGGCTTTAAAGTTCTGTAGTTAATTGTCTCTGGCTTTTTAACTTCTCCCCTTGACCATGCTCTTATCTGCTCAGGAGATGCTAAACCTATTTGTATTGCATCAAAATTATTTAATTCAAACAAGGGTAATCCTCCCTTCAAAATTAGTGTTCATCATTAAAATCATCAAGCTCTAAATTATCTTCTAAATCTTCAAGTTGGAATCCATCGAATTCTTCTTCTTCTTCAACTTCTTCCTCTGAAGTATAACCATCTTCTGTATCTGCTACAGTTTCTCCTGGAACAAGTTCCTCTGTTTCTTCAATGTTTACTTCTATCTCTTCTGATTCTTCATCAACTGATTCTTTTAATCTAACTTCCTCATTTTCATCATTTAAAACTTTAACATCTAAACAAAGTGCTTGTAATTCCTTAATAAGAACCTTAAA
>NZ_JBOFRG010000223.1:0-2859 GCF_051650885.1 Clostridium sp. | reverse complement strand
ATAAATGGTCCCTTCTGTTCATTGTCTTAGAATTTGAGCTGTACCTACATTTTTCTGTCCACACATGGTACATGACATGGATGTTGCTGCTGTGGCATTGTGGTCTTCGCAGACTATATTGTTCTGCTCCAAGGTCATCCATGTCGCTCCAGAGACACAAGAGCACTTTATAAACGTGCTGTAGATGTAGGTCTGGGACTGAAATGTTTTCACTGAATATCCACAGTCAGAAGAGTTACAGTGTAGTCAGCCATTCTCGCTTTCACATTATACTTCCTAAACGTTGGCATTAGACTTAAATTGTGAGGCGCATAGTCGTCCGATATGCACATAGGTCCTAGGATACTGGGCTGGTTGTTGCTGTATTCCAGCTTTATATATTTGTTATGAAACAAGGACTAAAAGGTTAAAGTGCCAACTGTCAGCTTTAATTTGCAACCACATCAAATGAATTGTGAAGGAGTTGTAGCCCTTTTATACATAGCCCCAATTTTAGGTAGAAAAAGTAATTGGACAAATGAAAACAACCAGACATAGAGCAGACAAATGTAATATTTGGTGTAAAATACTTTGCAAACTGTGAGTGGAGAGCCACAACAACGAAGACTGCATCACTGTCCGGATATGGGCTGTAGCGTACGCTGGCTTGGTCCTGAGTCTGTGAACTTGCCTAACGTATATTTTGCATAATCTACCTGCATATCTCGCATACAGAGCTGTCTTTAACTGATTTCTGGTCAGATAAGTATTCATCTTCATTCAAATTGGATAGACAAGCAGGTGTTGCCTGTCCACCTGGACACTATATAATGAACTCACTGTAAGCAGGTTGCAGCTTCAGAGAATTTCCTCCACTGAAGACATCTTCACCAAGTGGTGCCGTGACTCAGACGACCATCTCCTGCCTGGACCACAGCCGGTGAACTGACCAACCTACCAGCCAATCGTTCATCAGCCGAGCAAGAAATAAGGTAGGTGACCTAATTTGAAAAAGTTTGTATGAGAGATGCTTGGTGGTATGCGTCATCAAAATAGTTAAATTAAAAAAAATTAAATTATTATTTGCTATTATGTGAATTGCTGCAAGCTAAATATCACATTTACAGCAGGTCTGCAACACACTAACATTAAATCTTTACTCTTAGAATATACAACTTTTGGGATTCTGATAATTGGGTTTTGCTTGAGCCTACATTTAGAGCAAATAGTTAGATTTGGAGAAAAAGGCTCTGCTCTTTCAAAGACAATATTACTTAAGTCACTGCAAGGCTATCACTTGTGCTGCTCTAAATACTCTATAAGAACCATTCTGTCTTTTTCCTTCACCAGTGAATCATGAAGATCCAGATTGCCTGTTTGCTGCTGGTGCTGCTCTGTGCCACAGAGGTCTCTGGGGCTCTGACCTTTTATGAGAGGCATGCCATTGAAAACATGATGCCGAAAGATTGTACTAGAGTGATGAAAGAGAGGAATATCCACAATAACAACAATAAATGCTCGTACGCAAATGACTTCATTCTGGCCAATAACGAATTAATCAACGCTGTCTGTGCACAAAATAAGCAACAAAGTACCGAACGCTTTAAAGTTGTTGCCTGTACACATAAAACGGGAACCTTTCCTGATTGTGTCTACATCGGTAATGCTTTAAATACAAAAATTAAACTTGGCTGTGAAGGTGGTCAACCTGTGAAATATATTGGTCCAGTTGCTTAAACATCTGCTATGTGCTTCATTTTGTTGTCAAGCATAAAAATCTGAAGTATGATGTTTACATTTTAACGTGGTTTTGAATATGCTTCTTATGATTTATCTTCTGTTTGCTTAAAAATAATAAGGGATTGTGAGAAGAAAATGTTTTCTGTGAATATACAAACAATCTAGAGTCACAAGCATTATGCTGACATGTTCTTCACTCAGTTACCTTGCATATCTTTCCTGTACTCAGCTGGTCTTCATTCATACTGTAGCAAACAAGCAAGTTTTTGCTGTACTCGTAGAATAAACTCACTAAAACCAACTTCCTGCCTCAGAGAATTACTTTCACTGAAAATGTCCTCAAAATTTGTTTGATCATTTTCTCACATAGATGTTGAAGTCAGGAAGGAAGAGTCCCATATTTACTCTGTCCAAGCCTTTGTGCCAAAAACAGTATTTTGTGTTTAATAATTGTCAATAACTGAAAATGACTTCCACACTGGGATTTCTAAAGCCAAGAAGATAACTGATGGTGCCTCCACGTCTCCAGAGTGGCCTTATTCACTGTAATGTAGCTTTAGAGAGCAGGCAAAGTGAGGAGACTCACAGTATGACTAAACTTTGAAGCATGTGGTGAACTTGCAAATCTTGTACAATTTATTTGCATAGCTCACATACAGAGCTGTCTGTGACCTATCTCAGTTCAGATATGATGCCTAAGAGTACTCGTCTTTTATATTCAATCATTCATTCATTTAATTCAAGTATCATCCACTCAGAACGGCAGTTTTTGTGGACATTACTTTAATTGACTGACAAAACTCAGAGAACAAGTGATGGTTTTATTTATTTAATGAATACAATGTCTGACAAAGTAAGTCTTTTTGGCTTAGAATTTTTCACAATAATATAGCCTACAGTTTCTAGATTAATTGCTTGGTGTAGTCTTAGAGGAAGTGCTGGACACCTTAAAGCCCATTCATAATGTCCAGTATAAAGTGTATAAAAGTAAAGGAAATCTCTGAGTGTCTTTAAAAGGCTCTGATAGAAAAGCAGCTTTGGTGGGACTGAGCTTTACTTTTAATTGAAAATTTATAGTTAATAGAAGCCGACTCCACCTTTTGAAATAATTTACACATAAACGCAACACCTTTTGGTGGT
>NZ_JBOFRG010000222.1:0-1340 GCF_051650885.1 Clostridium sp. | reverse complement strand
TTGCTGTTATATCTTTTAAACTCTCCTTATCCTTTGACTTAAATATTCCTTCCTGTAAGGTTCTGTTAAACCTTTCCACTCTCCCGTTACTTTGATGATGAAATGGAGTTGTAAAATGTAGATTAATATTTCTTCTTTGTGTCCAAACCGATACTTCACGACTTAAGAATTCCTTAGCTTGATCCATAATAAGCATTCTAAATGGTAATTCTTGAACAACTTCATCTAAGAATTTTACGACTGCTTTCGCACTTCTAGAAGAAATTACTTTTGCAAAGCCTTTTCTAGAAAAATAATCTATAGCTGAGATTATATACCTCCCATTTATGGGTCCAATGATATCGACTGCCATCTTTTCTCCCTTTTCGAAGCTGTTAACAAATCTTATCCTTGTTTTCTTCTTAGCATTGTACTCTTTGCACTCTTTACATTTCTGCAGAACTTTACGCACTAAAGTATTTAAATCTTTCCACTTGTACGTTTGTTTTAACTCGTTCAATACAATTTTATAGCCTCTGTGTACTAAGTCTATATGTTTTTTCCTGATTATTATTATTTTTTCATATTCTATAGGTTCAGCTTCATTCAGACTTCCTGCGGATACTGTGGCTATATCCATGTCTTTTTCGGATGTTAAACTTCTACTTAACGCATCCACATGAGGTATTTCTTCACCTTTTCTGTACTGTATCACCGGTAAGAATACATTCAATCTTTCTAACCACCTTTCAATCCTTTGTGATTTCATTTCACCATTGTTTAATGCTTCCAAAGCCTGGTGATCAGTAATCAAATCAAACTCTCGGCCATATAAAAAATATTTGAGCTTTTCCATGGCCCACAATGCAGCAAGACATTCCTTCTCACTTATACTGTAGTTGAGTTCACTGTCTCTAAGCTTCGTTGAAATAAACATAATAGGAACTTTATCCTTTTCATCTCCTTGTGGTAGGATAGATGCTACTCCAGGCGTGCTTGCATCCGTCTCGAATGTGAATATTTTCGTGAAATCTGGCTGTGCTAAAACTAAGCTACTCAAAAGAATCTTCTTAAGCTTTACAAAGGCTTCTTCTTGTTCGTCTTGCCAATAAAATGGTACTTTAGTGCTTATTAATCTAGAAATTGGTTCCAGAAGCAGCAAACATCGAGGAATAAACTTTCTATAATAATTCACCAACCCTACAAATCTTTGAACCTCGTTTCTATTTGAAGGCTTCTTATATTGTTCTATCGCCTCTTGACTCTCAATCATCGGTCGAATTTCGTCTTCGCTGAGTGTATAACCTACAAAGTCTGTTTTACGGAGGTTAGTCTTCGTTTTCTCTTTATTAATTAGCAGA
>NZ_JBOFRG010000221.1:0-2943 GCF_051650885.1 Clostridium sp. | reverse complement strand
AAAAGCAATTAATAGTAGATATATAGCAATCCCATTAGCAAGCTTTCATATGATAGAGAAATTAAAAAAATATTATGAAAGAGAGGAAAAGCCATATTTAAAAGATTTAATAACAAGCTATTGTAGAGCATTTTATAATATAGGAGGAGTATTACCAATTACAGACATTTATAAGGATATTCCTTTTATTCAATTTGAGAGTAATTCTTTAGAACCACTTAGAAAGGCAGGGTTTAGCAGTAAAAATATATTTTGTTCAACTGAAATAAATATATTAAATTTACTGTTATTAGAGTAATGAAAAATAATATAAAATTTTTTAAGTTTATTTCTATATTAAGGGAAAATAGCAGTAGAGAAAATGGATTAAGTATTGAAGATATTAATAAGTTTATGTTTGCTGAAGTTGGAGAAATGCTTAATCGAAAAACTATTTATGCCTATATAAAAGATGCAAGAGAACTGGGGATTGAAATATCTGAATTTAATAGAAGCAGTGGATATTATATTCAGAATCCTATGATAAAGAAAAAGGAGATAAAAGTAATTAGTGATTGTCTCCATAGTAATAAGTGTATTCCATATGAATTGATAGAAGAAATTGAAAAAAAGCTACTTAAATGTAATTCAGTTTATACAAGATATTCAATAAAAAAGCAAAATGAATTATATAAAGAAGCAAGAAGTAAGAATAAGCAAATAATAGATAATATAGATGTAATATATGAGGCTATTGAAGAAGGGAAAAAAATTAGTTTTAATTATGGAAGTATTGATGAAAAAAGAGATTTAATCTGTAAGAGTGAAGAAGGAAAATTAAAAAGATATATAGCGAATCCAATTTATTTGGGTATTAAGAATGATTACTATTATTTATTATTGAATAAAGAGAGTCATACAGATTTATCATGGTATAGATTAGATAGAATTTTAAATGTGCAAATTCTAGAAGAAGATATCAAAGAAAAAGGATTAATAGAAGGAATTGATAGAGAATTTACACCTAATAAATATATGATGAAATGCTTTAAAATGTATGCGGGAAAAGATAAAGACAAAATAAATGTTGAAATTATAACATGTAAAGATTGGGTTAAAAATTATATAATTGAAGAATTAGGTGATTTGGTTAAAGTAAATAAAAGTAATGATGAATATATATTAATTTTTGAAGCATTTAACAATAATGGATTAATTAATTGGTTATTAGGCTTGGGAGCAGATATAAAGGTTATTGGACCAGATGTTTTAGTAGAAAGTATAAGAGCTACAATTAATGAAATGAATTTAATTTATAAATTAAAGGTCAGTACTTGAATGTGCTGGCTTTTTAGTATGCTATATTTTATGAGGTTTCGTGATATAATGAGTGAAAGTATATTTTAGGAGATGTTATGAAGAGTATTTGGACAGAAAAATGGCATGAGGATTTAGAGTTTTTTAGGGTTAATTTGATTGAGGGACATAAGAATTTATTTTTTAATTTAGCAGAAGAGAGATTTAATGAGATGATTGATAAACTTAAGGATGATGTGGATAGCTTGGAGTATGATGATATGAAGGTTGAGTTAAGTAGAATTGCTGCAACTGTTGGTGATGCACATACTAGTGTGGTTTTTCCTGTGAATACATATCTACCACTTAAGTTTTATATTTTTGAGGATGGAGTTTATATAATTAATGCAAGTGAAGAGTATAGGGAGTTATTGTATAAGAAGGTGGAGTTTATTGAAGGTATCCCTATAGACGAAGTTTTGATGGAGTTATCTAATATTATTTCTCATGAAAATGAATTTTTATTAAAGGCACAAGCTTCTAAATATTTGCAGGCAGTGGATGTTTTATATGGACTTTGTATCTGTGATAGTAAGGATGAGGTAATGATAACTGTAGACTTAGAAGAGGTATCCTTAAAGACTGTTTCAATGCAGGATTTAAGGTATATAGAACAGTTGAAGCTACCTATATATGCAAGATATAACAGTAATAATTATTGGTTTGAAGAAGTTGAAGATGAGTTATATATAAAGTATAACAGTTGTAGAGAAGATGGCGTTGAAGCTTTAAGTGAAAAGATTAATAGGACTATAGATGTTATTAAGAAGAAGGATATTTCAAAGGTTACTGTTGATTTAAGAAATAACTTAGGGGGAGATTCTACATTAATAAAGCCTCTTATAGATTTTCTGAAAAATAATGAAAAGATAAATAAGAAAGAAAATTTAAAGGTTATTATAGGAAGAGAAACTTTTTCATCAGCCTTGTTAAATGCATATGAATTTAAGTTTTTTACTAATGCTGAAATATTGGGTGAGCCTTCAGGTGGTAAGCCAAATTGTTATGGTGAGATACTGAAATTTACATTGCCTAACAGTAAGTTTATTGTAAGCTATTCAACAAAGTATTATAAATTAATTGAGGATGACAATATACTAGCATTGTACCCAGATAAGAATATTTATGAAAGCATTAATGATTATATTTAATAAGAGAATAGGAGGAAAGAGAAATGGATGGAACAAAAAGAAGTGATATAAAAATAGGAGCAAAGGTAGCTGTAGTTCAAAAAGGTGACCAAAGAACAGGAAAGCTAACTGAAGGAGTTGTAATGAGAATATTAACAAACTCTAGAGATCACCATCATGGAATAAAAGTAATGATCGAAGGTGGAATTGTAGGAAGAGTTAAAAAGATATTATAAAAAGATAAAACTTAAGATTTAGAGATTAATATAATTAAATAGTTAGAAATATAAAATAAAGCTATCACAAGGAGAAAATCTAAGTGATAGCTTTTTTTAATTTGGCTCTGTTATAAATAACTGTTGATTTGTGTTAAATATTGAGAAAATGTCTATAATTAAATATACACATTTTTAGGAGGCAATTAATGAATAAAGTAGCAACAATATTACAACAAATAAAAAAACTTTCACATAATCAA
>NZ_JBOFRG010000220.1:0-2727 GCF_051650885.1 Clostridium sp. | reverse complement strand
AATAGAAGTTACGAAAACTTCTAGCAATAGTGAGGCTGTTGTTTCCGAGACTGTAGAGTATACAATTAAAGTGATGAATACAGGTAATACAGAGGCTATTAATGTTAAGGTTTCTGATGCTTTATCAGAATATATTAAGTTTGTAGAAGGTTCTGTAACCATAAACGGTAAGCCTTATACGAATTACAATATAAGCTCTGGTATAGAGATACCAAAAATCCTTGTTGGAGAAACTCAAACTATTAAATTTAAAGCAACTATTATTAAAAAACCTGAAAAAGGTGAAATATCTAATATAGCAAGTGTAAGCTACAACTATATTACAGACCCTACTAAACCACCTAGAGGAAGTAATATTGATAGTAATAAAGTTACAATCAAAGTTGAAGAAGCTAAAGTAATCGTAACTAAGTCATCTAATATTGGATTTGCAAAAATTGATGATGTTATTGAATATACAGTTATTATGGAAAATGTAGGAACACTTAATGCACTTAATTTAATATTCTTTGACAGTATTTCAGATGGTGTTAGCTATATTGAAGGAAGCTTTAGCGTAAATGGAAGAAAAATAAATTCAGTGAATCTTTCTAAAGGTGTTAATTTAGGAAATTTAAAACCTGGTGAAAAACTTACTATTAAATATAGTGTTGTTTTAACTCATGTAGGTTGTGATAGAAAGATTAAAAATGCTGCATTTGGTAAATTTGAGTACAAAATTCTAGATAAATCATCTATAGGAGTTATGGAAACAAATATTGCAGACCATATTGTAATAGGACAAAGTCCGAACTTTAGACAGATGAATGTAGATGGGGTAATAACTCTTGATTGTCATATGCCACCAATAGAAGAAATAAATGAAGTTCAAGCAGAGGTTGAAATTACGAATTATTATGTAATAGATACTATGATAGGACGTTCACCTGAAAATTCTAAGCTTACAGGTCAAAAGCTAGTTGTTAATGGATATATTCATGAAACTATTGAATATACAGCTTTAGTAGAAAGACAATCAGCTCATTACACTTGTAGAACTAAGAAATTTAGCACATTTATTGTAATCCAAGGTGAAAGCACGTTAGGTGCTGAAATACGTGCAGCTGCATTAATTGAAGATGTGTCCTTCAAGCAATTGAATGATAGACAGTTATACACTAATATAACTTTCAATTTAGAAGCAAATATAAATAATTAATTAGAAAAAGAGGGATTAAATAAAATAATTTAATCCCTCTTTTACTATTATTTCATAAAATATTAATAGTAGTAATTTATGAGGAGGATTTATGGAAAATTTTAATGATTTAAATATAGGAAATGATATAAATGCCCAAGCTACAGGCCCTCTTACTATGAACAAAGTAGTTGATAAAGCACAGGGGGTTGTTGGTGATACCTTAACATACACAATAACTATAACAAATCCATCAGGAAGTGGTGTAAATACATCACCTATAGCCTTTCAAGATACGGTACCAACTGGAACGGTTCTTTTACCAGGAACTCTTTTAGTGGATGGAACTCCAAATACAGGAGATGTTCAAGCAGGGCTTACTCTTTCAGGTCTAGCACCTGGAGAAAGTCATCAAGTTATATTCAAAGTTTTAGTAACAACCTTTCCAGGAGGAGTCATAAAAAATGATGCAACTATTGACTATACTTGGGGAAATGGAGGTGTATTTCCAAATCGAGGAGGAAATGTAGGTCAAGCCCAGACAGTGCCAGGTCCAGATGTAAATGGAAGAGCAGTTTTAACTAAATCTGTTGATAAAACTACAGCGGCTGTAGGTGAGGAAGTAACTTATACTCTTGTTGCCGGAAATATTGGTTCAGTAACAATAAATAATGTAACAATTACAGACACAATACCTCAAGGAACTAGTTATGTAAGCAACTCTACTACTATTAATAATGGTGCTGCACAAAATACAAATCCTCAAACTGGAATTAATGTAGGAACTTTAACATCAGGTCAGAGTGCTACAATAGTTTTCAAGGTAAAGGTAGATACAATCCCAAATCCAAATCCTTTCTTTAATCAAGGGATTTTAGGATTCCAATTTAATAATGGAACTCAAACCGTTACTGGTGCGGGATTAACAGGAAATGTTTTTACAACAGTAACTGCACCATCTGGAGGAAGTGGAAGCATTTCTATAAACAAAAGTACTGACAAAACAACTGCAGCTATAAATGAAACTATAACATATACAGTTGTTTTAACTAATAATGGAACTCTTCCTTATACAAATCTTCAATTTGTGGATACTATTCCAAATGGAACAACATTTGTAAGTGGTTCAGTAAATGTAAATGGAACAGCGCAACCTACTTTCAATCCTCAAACTGGATTTGCAATAACGCCACCACTTGCTGTAGGTGGAGTAGCAACAGTAACTTATTCAATACAAGCAACTACAATTCCAACACCAAATCCAATAGTAAATGTAGCAAATGGAATATTCCAAACTTCATCTGGAAGTGGTAGTAATCTTTCAAATGCTGTAAATACAACTATAACTACTCCAGCTTCTGGAAGTGCAAGTATTACTAAAAGTGTTGATAAAACAAATGCTAATATTGGAGATCAACTAACGTATACAGCAGTAATAAGAAATAATGGAAATCTTCCACTTACATCATTAGTATTTACGGATACTATTCAAGCAAGCGGTGTTACATTTGTTTCAAACTCAGCAACAGTAAATGGCAGTGCAAATACTG
>NZ_JBOFRG010000219.1:0-10642 GCF_051650885.1 Clostridium sp. | reverse complement strand
TTATGCCATTTTATTCTATCTCTAGTAAAAGTATACACTCTATCACCTTTCTGTTCAATAACTCTTTGTGCTATAAACTCCATTTGGTGCTTTGATAACCCTTTTATTGCATCTATGTATATTTCTATCATTTTTAATAAGTAATCATCATAATCCCCTTGTCTTCTATCCCATTTTGTATACTCTGGTTTTACATCGTTAAACCACTTCTCTTGCTCTATTAACTCATACTTTATCATTTTCTTAAAAACTTCTGTTATAAGTCCTTCTCTATATAATGTTCCATCTATATCAAAAAATGCTGCTACCTTTTTTTCCATTATTATTTTCCTCCTATGTATATAAAATTCTATCCTTATTATCTCATTAAATAATATTAAAATCATTACTATACTCTTAACTATTTAGTTTTTTCTTATTTTATTATATTTATTCATCTTTTTTTCACTTTTAGTTGACATCCGTTATCAGTTAGCGTATATTAAGAGTATAGAATATGATAATGAATTTCATTGTGAGGTGTAAATTATGAGTTTAAGTGATTTAAAAATAGGACAATCAGGAGTAATCTCTTCAATAAATGGTGACGAAAAATTAGCTAAAAGATTATTAGCACTAGGATGCTTAGAAGGAACAGAAGTAAAATTAAAAGCTCTTTCTCCTTTTAAAGATCCATTAATAATATCATTCAGAGGCTTTGACTTAGCTATAAGAAAAAATGATGCTAAAAATATTAAATTAGCTTAATAAACTTTACAAATACTTAGGAGGAATATAATAATGACTACAGTTGCTTTACTGGGTAATCCAAACGTTGGAAAAACTACCCTATTCAATGCACTAACGGGCTCTAATCAATATGTTGGTAACTGGCCTGGTGTTACAGTTGATAAAAAAGAAGGATATTTTAATGATATAAAGGTAGTGGATTTACCTGGTATTTATGCTATGGATACTTATTCTAATGAAGAAATTGTTTCTAAAGAATTTCTTTTAAAGGATGAAGTAGATGTTATCTTAAATATAGTAGATGGTTCTAAGCTTGATAGAAACCTTTATTTAACTACTCAACTTAAAAAATTTAATAAACCAATAATACTTGCTGTTAATATGGTTGATATACTAGAAAGTAATGGATTTTTAATAGATTATGAAAAACTTTCATCTGAAATGGATGTGACTGTAATTCCTATATCAGCTGCGAAAAAATCTGGTATTGACGAAATTATACAAGCTATTGAAACTAAAAGTTACAATACTTCTACTTCAAATGAAAAGTTTAACTTTAATAATGAAAAAGAAGCCTATTCTTTTATTGAAGATGTACTAAAAAAATCTATTAAGTCTTCTAAATCTATAGAAAGACCTATAACAGAAAAATTAGATAAGTTTTTCTTAAACCCAATACTTGCATTTCCTTTATTTATAATTGCAATTGCATTAATGTTCCAATTAACATTTTCTTGGGTTGGACAACCAATTTCAGATTTATTAGATGGTCTTTTAAATGAAAATTTAATTCCATGGCTTTCTCATTTACTTTCAGGAACTTCCCCTTGGTTTAGTTCACTTCTTGTAGATGGTATCGTAGGAGGAGTTGGAAGCGTTATTGTTTTACTTCCTGTTATTTTAACTCTTTTTGTTTGTATAACATTTTTAGAGGAAAGTGGATATATGGCAAGAGTTGCTTTCTTAATGGATAAAATAATGAGAAAAATGGGACTTTCAGGTAAAGCATTTATTCCACTTATAATTAGTTTTGGATGTAATGTTCCTGCACTTATGTCAGCTAGAACTTTAGAAAGTGAAAAGGATAGAAAGCTTACAGCACTTCTTGTTCCTTTAATGTCATGTAATGCAAGACTTGCTATCTTCTCAGCCTTTGTATCAATTTTCTTTAAAGAACATCAAGGACTCGTAGTAGCTTCTTTATATCTTATAAGCGTACTTATAGCCTTTGGATTTGGAATTATCTTTAAGAAAACTTTATTTAGAAAAGAAGAAGAACCTTTTATTATAGAATTACCTGCATATAGTATGCCACAATTTAACTCAATTGGACTTCAAACATGGGATAAATGTAAATCATTCTTAAAGAAAGCAGGAACTCTTATATTTGCAATGAGTGTTTTAATATGGTTCTTATCAAACTTTAACATTCATGGTATGGCTACAGATATAAATAGTAGTTTCCTAGCTCAAATAGGACACTTTATAGCTCCAATTTTTGCACCACTTGGTTTTGGAAATTGGCAAGCCTCAGTTTCTCTTTTATCAGGACTTTTAGCAAAAGAGACTGTTGTATCTACAATGCAAATAGTATATGCTGGTGATTTATCGGTTATATTACCACATTTCTTCTCATCACTTGCAGCTTATTCATTCCTTATATTTATACTTTTATATGTTCCTTGTGTATCAACAATTGGAGCTATGAAAAAAGAATTTGGAACTAAGCTTACAGTATTTTCATTCGTATTCCAATGTGTTCTAGCTTGGGGATGTTCATTTATAGTATTCTCTATCGGTAGCTTGATTATATAGGAGGAAATATTTATGGGAATAGAAATAATTATTACAGGATTAATCGTTTTATTAGCAGCCTTTATTATATATAAAAATGTAAAGAAATCTTCTAAAGGCGGATGTAACTGTGGTGACTGCCACAAATCTTGTCCATCAAGAAAATCACAAAACAAAAATAATATCACATTTAAATAGCTTAAAAGCCAGTTATCCTTTCGAGAATAACTGGCTTTTTATTATAATTTTTTCAATTTTATTTTCTAAAATATAAATGGGGCTTGGAAATCCGGCGAAAGACAAACCAAGCCCCTGTAGTAAGCACTTATACGTACCAACTGCTCACTTAGAATAACATCTTTTCTCTAATTCGTCAAATTATTTTTTACTTAATATACTTCTAAAGCATTTTAAACCTGGATATAGTGTAGATACCAATATATTTTCCGGTTCACTAAAATCATATCCATATTTAAATTTCAAGCCACTATCTTCTACACTTTTTTTAAAATTCTCTAATTCTACTGATGGATAATCCATAGTTATTACTATAATCCCCTCTTCCTTTAAGCATCTATTAAATTCCATTAAAGCAAGCTTTCTCTCTTCTTCTGACATATGCTCTAGTACGGATATGCAATATATTTTATCAAACTTTTTATTTTCATAAGATAGATTAATTAAATTTTCCACTTTAAATTCTATTTTATGAGCATTTTTCATAACTCTATTATAAGCCTCAATACCAAAGCTCGTTTTTATTGATTCAAGCATTCCTACTCTGTCATTTAAAAAAGAGTCTAAATCGCAAGCATAAACTTCTTTACATTTTTCTGCTAAATAATATTTTAAGTGATGTCCTACTCCACAAGCTGCGTCTAAGCATACATCATTTTCTTCTGCAAAGCTTCCTGCCCATGGATATTCATATAATCTACTCCACCATTCATTACTTATATTGTATACAAAGTCATTTGTTTTCTCATCATCAAGTTTTATAAACCTTGACAAACCTCTCTCTTCTATTTTCTCCATACGGTACTCCTTATTTTCTTTTTCTACATACTATGCTATTTTTCTAGAAAATTCCCCTTAATTTAAGAAAAAGCTTAAGAGAATAGTTTATCCTCCTAAGCTTCTTTTTTATAATTTTTCTATAACTTCTTTGTTATTCTTTTCATATTTTTCAACTCTTCTATCATAATATATCTTTATAGTTGCAATAGTTGGTGATGCAAGTAGCATTCCTATAGGTCCAAAGAAACCTCCACCTATTGTTACTCCAAGTATTATGAAAAATGGTTTTACCCCTACTTTATCCCCTATAAGTTTTGGATCTAAGTACCATGCATCAAACTGCTGTACTGCAAGTAAGAATAAAAATACAACCAATGCTTTCCATGGTGATACAAATACACAAACTATAGCTGCTACTATTTCACCTATGAATGGTCCAAAGTACGGAATCATATTTGTAAACCCTACTACGATAGCTAAAAGAATCGCATATGGTGCTTTTAATATTATAAGTCCTATCAATGCAATAACTGCAATAATAAATGAATCTAATGCTTTTGTTCCAACATATACTCCTATCATCTTATGATATAATCTTAATGCATTTAAAATTTTAATACTCCATTTTTCTCCTATTATCATAGTAAATAATAATTTTGAATTATATATAAGCCTTTCTTTATCTAAAAGAATATAAATTGAAACTAAAAATCCAAATCCAGCCATTACAACATTTGCTGTAATAGATAAAAGTGATGCTACTGAACTTTCTAATATTCCAACTGCCATAAGACCAAATTTTGTTGAAATATTTGTTATAGTTTGTAGTATTCCTGCATCTTTCATTAAATCATAAAATCTATCGTCTCTAAGTAAATCATTTAACCACTCTTGTCCTTTTGCTACATAGCTTGGAATTTCTTTTGTTATAGATATAATGCTATCTATAACGCTTGGTACTACATAAAGTCCAATGATTACAACGACTCCTGTAACTAAAATATATGTTACTGCAACTGATGCTCCTCTTGAAAATTTGCATCGTTTCTCAAATACTTTCATAATTGGATTAAGTATATATGCTATTATAATTGCGTATATAAATGGACTTAATATAACTAAAAATTTCTTTATTAATGAAAAATAAACGTTATAATTATCAACTATCTTATATCCTATCACTACTACTATAACAAGTATTAATATATCTAAATATCTTATATTTTTTTTAAGCACTATTCGTCCCCCTTTTCTTTTAAATTTAGTATATCATAATTTTCCTTTTCTTTTTAGAAACTCTTCCTTAAATGTTTATTAAATTTATTCATTTAAAATTATTAACTAAAAAGAGCCTATCTATTCAGATAGGCTCTTTTTACATATTTTACATTTTATCTACAACTTCAATTCCTATTAACCCTAATGCATTTTTAATAACTTGACAACTTGCTTTAACAAGCGCTAATCTTGTTACTTTTAAATTTTCATCTTCTAAGTTTAATACTGAATGTGCATTATAGAATTTATTAAATGCTTTTGCAACATCAATTGCATATCTAGTAATAACACATGGCTCTAATTTTTCTATTGCATTATGAATATTCTTTTTAAAGCCTTCTAATGTCTTAATAAGTTCAAATTCTTCTTTTGTATTTAATAATGAATAATCAACTTTACTATTATCAACTTCTCCAGCTCTTTCTAATATAGAATTTGCTCTTGCATATGAATATTGTACATATGGTCCTGTTTCTCCTTCAAATGAAAGAATTTCTTTCCAATCAAATACTATATCTTTTTCTCTTGAGTTTTTAAGATAAGTAAATACAACTGCACCTATTCCTATTTTCTTAGCAACTTCTTCTTTATTTTCAAGTCCTGGATTTTTTTCATTTATAACTTCTAAAGTTTTTTCTATAGCTTCTCTTAAAAGATCATCTAATAATACTACATTACCTTTTCTAGTTGACATTCCACCATCTGGGAATTTAACTAATCCAAATCCAACGTGAACGCAATCTTTAGCCCAATCTTTTCCTTCAAGTTCTAAAACTTTAAATACCTGCTTAAAGTGTAGTGCTTGTGGAGTTCCTACTACATAAATACTTTTACAGAAATCATACTTTTCTTTTCTGTAGTTAGCTGCTGCTAAGTCTCTTGTTGCATATATAGTTGCTCCATCACCCTTTAATACGATACAAGGTGGCATGTTATATTCATCAAGCATTACAACTTGTGCCCCATTACTTTCTACTAAAAGCTTTTTCTCTTTTAATCCATCTATAACAACATCCATTTTATCATTATAGAAAGCTTCTCCTGCTAAAGAATCAAACTTAACACCTAAAAGATCATAAACTCTATTAAATTCTTTTAAACTAAGCTCTCTAAATCTTGACCAAAGTTCTGTAGCTTCAGCGTCTCCATCTTCTAGCTTCTTGAAATACATTCTTCCTTCATCATTTAAGCTTTCATCTTTTTCTGCTTCTTCATGGAATTTAACATAAATTCTTAAAAGCTCATCTATTGGAGATTTTTCTAAAGCATCTAAATCAGCCCATCTCTTATATGCTGATATAAGTTTTCCAAACTGTGTTCCCCAATCTCCTAAATGATTTATTCCAACAACGTTGTAACCTTCTTCTTTAAATAATTTATATAAAGAATTTCCTATTGCTGTTGTAAAAAGGTGCCCTACGTGGAAAGGCTTTGCAATATTTGGTGATGAATATTCAACACATACTGTTTTTCCTTCTCCTACATTAGTTTTACCGTAGTTATCTTTTTCAGTTAAAACAGCTTCTATTGTATTTTTAGTGAAATCTCCTTTATCAACAAAGAAGTTTACGTATGGTCCTAACGCTTTTATCTCTTGGAAACCATCTTTATTTAATTCTTCACTTAATTCTACCGATATCATATTTGGTGCTTTTCTCATTACTTTTGCCAATTGAAAACATGGAAATGCATAATCTCCCATATCTGATTTTGGTGGAATTTCTATAAGCTTTTTAATTTCTTCTACTTCTAAATCTACTTTTGTCTTTATAAGTTCTGCTATTTTTTGTTTGTAATCCATCTTTCTCCTCCTAATTTTTATACTTTTAAAATTTATTTAAATATAAAAAACGCCTCTTAATATAATATTAAGAGACGAATAAATTTCCGCGGTACCACTCTAATTGCATAAACAATGCCACTTTTTTGTTAACGCAAAGTATTCCTTTGCGACCTTTAAATAAGGTTCCTTAGAGGCTCTCTTCATCTTACTTTTCTTATGGGCTTACACCAAACTTTCCCACTCGCTTCAAGAAATTTATAAGACTACTTTTCTCTTCATAGGATTTAATTTTCATTTTTCTATTTGTTAATTATACACAATTTATTATCATAGTGTCAATAAACCCTTAAATATTCTTTAATAAAAGCGATTATTTTTGTAAAAGGTGTATAATATATAAAAGTGATAATTTTTAGATAGGTAATTAAGGAGAAAATATTTATGAATAGAATAGGAATCATAGAAATCGGTGTAGATATTTTTAATTTAACTTTATCAGAAGTCGATGATAATGGATATTTTAAAATTATAGATCAAATCCATTCTTCCGTTGGACTTTCAACAAGTCTCTTAGACAATACAAAGCTTTCGGAAGAAGAGTTAAATATAACAATCTCAACATTAAAATCCTTTAAATCAATGTGCCAAGTTTCAGGGGTTACAAAAATAATTGCAGTTGCAACTGAAGCTTTTCGTGAAGCTACAAATAGCTATCTTTTAGCAGACCTTATAAAAGATCTTTTATCTATTGATATAAGAATCCTGTCTGTTGAGGAAGAAATCAAATTCAACTTTTTAGCAGTTTCATATAGTATCTCATTTGATAACTCACTTTTAGTTGATATTGAAGGTTGTTCTACTCATATTTCTTGGATAAAGGACGGAATGATAAAGGAAAGTGTTTGCCTTCCTACAGGATATCTTAATTTAACATCTAATTACGATTTAGAAGATGTTATTTCATTAGATAACCTTGAACGAGCTACACATGAAAATTTACTTCCACTTCAAGATTTTTCTTGGCTTAAAGAAAATAAATTCGATTCTTTAATATCAAGTGATATTGTTGTTCGTTCATTAGGTCGTATTGACAGAATAAAAAAACGCTATCCCTTAGATATAGCTCACAATTATAAACTTTATAGTGATGATGTACATCACTACTTTAATCTTTTTAAAACTAAAGATTTAAAATCTAGAAAATTAATAGATGGAATTAAACCACGTGAAGCTAAAATAATTGTAGCAGGAAGCTTAATACTTAATAATATTTTAGATATTTCTAATATTGATACTATCATCTCATCTTCTAATGGATTAAGTGGTGGATTAATGTACAATTATATACTTGAAAACTTCCATATTAAAGATGATATGTTAGATTACTCTATCAACAGCCTTATGGATAAGCTTAACGTTAATAGACCTCATGCTAATCAAGTGTATTTTATTGCCCAGAAGCTTTTCAATGAACTACGACCTATCCATAAGCTTTCACCTGATTTTGATAAAATTTTAAAAACTGCAGCTCTTTTACATGACTGTGGAACAAGTATTGATTATTACAATCATCATAGACATAGTTTTTATATTATTTTAAATTCAGAGCTTAAAGGTTTAAATCATAAAGAAATGCTAATGAGTGCCGCTATTGCCGCATCCCATAGAAACAATAGATTTAAAATCACTCTATCGCCCTACAGTTCAATTTTAAATAAAATTGATATGAAGCATATTGAATATTTAGGAACAATTTTAAAAATCGCTGAAGGACTTGATAGGAGTCTTGAAGGGGCTGTTCGAGATTTATCTGTTCTTATAACCTCAGACAAGGTTTCAATTTATTTAAATTCTCGTCTTGATTTAGAATTTGAAATAAATCAAGCTATGAGGGCTTCTAAGCATTTTTCTGAAATTTATAAAAAGAACCTTTCAATTCAAAAATTTTAAAAGGATGAAGCATTTCGCTTCATCCTTTTTTAAAATATAAATATACTAATTATTAAGTTTATTAACCCTTGTAATCCTGTCAAGATTAAGTGTGATGGTATTGATATTATTGGTCCTGCTAAAAGTATTATTCCAATTAATATAAGAAATTGGTGTTGTATTAATGGCTCCCCATATTTATAGAAATTTTTAGGACTTAAGTCTCTAAATATATTAAATCCATCTAATCCTGGTAATGGTAATAAATAAAATATAAATAAGTTTACGTTTATAGTTATTATAAACTTAAGCATTATTGATATTATTATCGTTATATTTCCTACCATATTCATTTTTAAGATAACTACACTGAAAATTGCATATATAATTGCACCTACTATTGCAACCATAAGGTTTGCAAGTGGTCCTGCAAGACTAACCTTTAAGTCATCTTTATAAAAGTTTTTAAAATATCTTGTATCTATATCCATAGGTTTAGCCCAACCTATTCCACACACTAAAATAAGAAGTGTTCCTATTGGATCTATGTGGGTTAACGGATTTAAATTCATTCTTCCTCTAAGTTTTGGTGTAGGATCTCCTAGTTTAGTTGCCATCCATCCCTTTGCATAGGAATGAAATGTAAATGCTAGAAGAATCGCTGGCACCGAATATATAATACCTAATAGTTTATCTGCCATATTGTTTTACTCCTTTAATCTTTTTCCATTTTACAATTATATCATATTTCACTATATTTTCATATAGTATTTATTACTTTTTAAAAACATAAATTAGACTTCATTCAAAAGGAGTCAAAACGCCTTTTGAATTTTTACTCAAAGCTATTTTAACCCCTAATTCTACTAATTTTTAGACTTCTTTAATTTTTATGGTTTTATAACTTCACTATTTTCTGGCTTATCATTTGGTTTTTCTTCTGGTTTTACTACTGGTTTCTCTGGCTTCACAGTTGGTTCTTCTGGCTTCACTGTTGGCTCTTCTGGTTTTACCGTTGGTTCTTCTGGTTTTACTGTCGGCTCTTCTGGCTTCACTACTGGTTTTTCTGGCTTAACTATAGGTTTTTCTGGCTTTACCACTGGCTCTACTTCTTCCTCTTCCACCTCTGGTTTCTCTATTAATGGTGGTCTTGGCTTTTCTACTCCATAGTAATTCTTATTTGTATTTATAGCACCATATCCATAGTATTCAGTATTTAAAATTCCCTTCCACTCCTCTATATTATAGCTTTCCTTTGTTGGCATCTTATCATTATAAATAAAATCATACAATACATTTCCATGTTGCTTTGTATCTATTAAAAGTACTGCCCCATATCCTTTATAACTTAAAACATCTGCTGTTAAATCATCAATTGGCAATCTTAACTGCTCAATATCAAAACTTGGAAATTTAGATACAGTATATGCATAATTTAATAAATCAAAAGGTTCTATATTTGTCTTTACATAAGGTAACATTTGATTCATAATCCCTGGATATTTAAATACACTTACATCCTTGAATTTTTCTGCTACTATTCCTAAAATTCTTCTTTGTCTATCTGTTCTTTCATAATCTCCATTTCCAGTTTTTCTTATTCTTGCATAAGATAATGCTTGTTGCCCATCTAACTTATGCATTCCTGGATATTTTATCTTAGGAGATTTTTCTTTATGTTGCTCACCTATATACTTATTTAATTGTTCAATTTCATAGTCTTTTATCTCTACATCAATTCCTCCAATTAAATCTATAATCTCTTCAAAGCCATTAAAGTTAACCATTACATATTTATCTAAATTCATATTGAAATTTGTATTTATAGTTTCTATAACTAATGGAATTCCACCTTTTGACATAGCTGCATTTATTTTATTTTTCCCATGCCCTGGTATCTCAACAAAGGTATCTCTCATTATTGATGTTAATTTAAGCTTCTTTTTATTATTATCAATTGTTAAAATCATCATTGAATCTGATCTAGATGGCTCGTCTAAGTTTCTTGCATCTGACCCAAGTAGTAATATATTTGTTATTCCTGGCACCTCTTTATAATCAATATTTTTATTTTTAACTATATTGTCATTACTATATATTTTATTTCGTATA
>NZ_JBOFRG010000218.1:0-22317 GCF_051650885.1 Clostridium sp. | reverse complement strand
GATTTTCTAATACTGTTTTATGTGGAAAAAGGTTAAACTGTTGAAAAACCATTCCCATCTTTTCTCTTATTTTATTTATGTCAGTTTTTTTATCTGTAATATTTTCTCCTTCAAATATTATATCTCCTCCTGTTGGATTTTCAAGAAGGTTTAAACATCTTAAAAATGTACTTTTTCCTGAACCTGAAGGACCTATAACTACTACTACTTCACCTTTTTTTATTTCTTCATTTATTCCTTTTAAAACTTTATTTTGACCAAAGCTTTTTTCTAAATTCTTAACGGATATCACTAGCTTTCATCCTCCTTTCAATGTACTTTAATAATTGACCTAATGTAAATGTCATTACAAAATAAAATACTGCTACTACCATTAATGGCTCAAAAGCTCTATAGGTAGCACCCTTTACTATATTTGAGCTAAACATTAAATCATGAACTCCTATAACTGATGCCATTGAAGATTCTTTTATAACTACAACAAACTCATTTCCTATTGCAGGTAAAATATTTTTAACTGCTTGCGGTATTATTATCATTCTCATAGCTTGTCCTTTTGTCATTCCAAGACTTCTAGCCGCTTCCATTTGTCCTTTATCTATTCCTTCAATTCCTGCTCTAATAATTTCTGATACATATGCAGCTGAATTTAGGGATACTGCAATAATTGCTGCTGTTAAAGCTTCTATTTGAATTCCTAAAAATAAAGCTGAACCTGTATAAACCATCATAATCTGTAAAATCATAGGTGTTCCACGAACTATTTCTATGTATATTGAAGCTATGACTTTTAAAGGCTTCACCTTTAAAACAGTAAAATTAACACTCTTAAAAAAATATAAAACTGAGCCCATAAATGTCCCAAATAAAACAGCAATAGCTGAAATAATTAAAGTCATCTTAGCTCCCTCTAAAAACACCGGTAAATACTTCGGCACAAAACTAAAATCTAATGTATACCCCATAAATCCTCCCTTTTTCAGTTAAGAGTTTAGATATAAAAGTTAAGAGTTTATAATTAACTCTTAACTCTTACTTCTTAACTATTAACTCATTTTATTTATTTGCTATTTCATTTGCTTCTATTATGAATTTTTCCATTTCTCCGCTTTCCATTAATCTTTTAATTGTTTTGTTTGCTTCTGCAATTAATGCTTCTTCACCTTTTTTAACTGCTATAGAATTTCCACCACCATCTGCTTTAAATTCTATTTTGTTTAGCATCATTTCTGGATTTTTTTTCATTGCCATTTTAGCTACTGGCTCTTCTGTAACTATGGCATCTACTTTTCCAGCTTTTAATTCTAAGATTAAGTTGTTTACATCTGCTAATAATGTTGGATTCTTTGCTTTTATCACATCTTTAGTTAATTTTTCCTGTGTTGAACCTAATTGTGCTCCAATTTTTGCATTTGTTAAATCTTCTATTTCCTTAAATTTAGCTTCATCTTTTTTATTTATTAAAACACCATGTTTTGCTTCATAATATATGTCTGAGAATGCAACAACTTTTTCTCTTTCTGGATCTGGATTCATTCCTGAAATTATCATATCTATTTGATCTGCTTGTACTGCTCCTAATAATGAATCAAAAGACATTTCTTTTATTTCAAGCTCTACTCCTAAATCTTTAGCTACTTGTTTTGCAAGCTCTACATCAAATCCTACAATTGTATCTTTTCCATCTACCATTGTGTGGAATTCATATGGTGCATAATCAGCACTCATTCCCACTACTAATTTTTTATTAGCCTTTACTGCTTCTAATTTATTAGCAGGCTTTGCAGCTTCTTTTCCGCCTTCTTCTTTTGCTCCACATCCCGCAAAGCTTAGCATCATAACTCCCGCCATGCATCCTATCATCATTTTCTTTAAAAACCCTTTTTTCATATTTAAATCCCCCTCAAATTTATTTCCTTTTTTTACCTTGGTATAATTATACATCTTTTATTCATTTTTATGCAATAGTTTTTTAAAAAAAACTTCATTTTTATTTTTTGTCTTTTCCTGTCATACACTATCACACTTTGTTTTTCTGTAGTCATACACCTTAAATTTTAAATGCATAAAAATATATTTATACAATATTTTATGCACGTTTTTCTTTCTATAATACTTTTTTAAATTTCTATTTTATTCTTTAAATTTAAAATACTTTATCAAAATTCCTTTCCCTCATTTACTTTTAGAACACATTCTCTACAAAAAGTATATATTGTACTATTAAATACCTAAATAAAATACAAAGGAGATGATTCATTTGTCTAAAAATAAAGACCGTCATATGTTTCTAGGTGGAAATACTTCGAAAGGCTTTTACTCGTTTTTTGATAATATAATTTCTCAAGAAGATGCAACTAAAATATATTGCTTAAAAGGTGGACCAGGAACTGGAAAATCCTCGCTTATGAAAAAAATTGCATTTCATTTTTCAACTAAAGGATATAATATTGAGCAATTCCATTGTTCCTCTGATGACCAATCATTAGATGGTGTTTTAATCAAAGAACTTAATGTTGCACTTTTAGATGGAACTGCACCTCATACTATAGACCCACAAACACCTGGTGCAATCGACTCAATAGTAGATTTAGCAACTTGTCTAAACTTTGAAAAAATAAAGCCTTATAAAAAAGACATACTTTCTTTAAACTCTTATATAAGCAATTGCTTCAAAAGATCCTACAAATACCTAAATGCAGCAAGTATTATTTATAAAGATTGGGCTGATTTAAACAACAGTGCCTTAGATAAAAACTTATTATTTAAATTTAATGTTTCTCTAAAAGATATGATATTTCCAAACTGTAGAATTTCACCCCTTGGAAAAGAAAGACACCTTTTTTCAACTGCCTTCAGCCCAAATGGTGTAGTATCATACACATCAGCTCTTGCTGAAAACTTAGAATCAATATTTATATTAAAAGGAGAACCTGGACTTTCAAAAAGTGAAATACTAAAAGAACTTGGAGATAGAGCTATCGGATATGGCTACAACATTGAATATTATCATAATCCAATATTGCCAGACAGAGTTTCACACCTTATAATTCCTGAGCTTAACACTGGAATATTCTCAGAAAGTGAAATATCAAAATTAAGTCTTCAAGGTACAACCTTTAATCTTTCAAATATGTGTGATAAAGATAAACTTTCTTCATTAAAAGAAGACATAGACTTCAACAAAGAAGAATTTGAAATCTTACTAAATAAAGCACTTTCTTTAATAACAGAAGCAAAATCAACACATGATAAGCTTGAAAAATTCTATGTTGATAACATGGACTTTGATAAAGTAAATGAGATTTATGACAGGCTTGTTAAAGAAATCGAAATGCTTGGAGCATAATTAAGAATTAAAAATGAAGAATTTAGAATTAAAGGGGAATCGCAAGCGATTCTTTTGAAAGCTCAAAATTTACCTGGCGGTAAATTTTATTGCCAGAAGCTTTTTAGTTAAGAGTTAATAGGTTAGAGGTTAGAGTTTTGGTAATTAATAATTTTAAATTAAAAATTTAGAATTAGGGGGGAATCGCAAGCGATTCTTTTTGGGAGGCTCAAAATTTATCTAGCGATAAATTTTATCGCAAGACTAATTACTAATTACTGACTACTAACTACTGCCTACTGATTACTAATTATTCCAAATAAAAAACGAATTGGCATCGCCAATTCGTTTTTTATTCAAAATTCGCCCAAGCGAATTTTTTCCTTAACTCTTCATTCTTCATTTTTCATTCTTAACTCTTAATTACAGAAAGTCTGTGTAATGCTCTAGTAGCCATAATATATTTAACTAGATTTGGTGAGTTTCCTTCTTCTAGTATTATAACTCCATCAAACTCTAATCCTTTTGCATAATATGCAGGCATTATAACCTTTCCACCTTTATAAAGTATATCATTTCTATCAAATGTTAAAATCTTTGTTTTTTCTTTTAACTTTGGTGATATTTCTTTTAAGACTTCTTTGTTTTTTGTTATTACCGCTATACTTTCAAGACCTTCTTCTTCATAATCTTCTATTATTGAAATTATTGTATCTATGGTATCTTCTAAGTTTTCTACTTTTTCTTCTAGTACCTTTTCTCCATGTCTTACTAATGGAACTATTCTTTCTTCTTTTAAGAATTTGCTTGCATATTCCATTATTTCTTGTGTTGAACGATAACTTTTGTTTAATGCATAGTTTTGCACTTTTCCTTTGAATATAGATTCTAAGTTAACCATTGCTACTTCTTCATCTGTTTCTATAAGTCTTTGATTACTATCTCCAACTATAGTCATACTTTGACATCCTGTCATTTCTTTTATTATTTCATATTGCATGTAGCTATAATCTTGTGCTTCATCTATTACAACATGTTTATATTCTTTAGATGTTTTCTTCCCTTCAAGCTTTATCATAAGATAAAGTATTCCTGCAAGGTCCATATACGTTAATGTTTGAATTCCTAGTTTATTTTTATAAATATCTACTGTTTTTTCTCTTTCAATCCAAGAGTTTAACTCAGTTCTTGCATTTATAACTTCTCTTACAATTTCTCTTATTCTTATTCTTTTCTTAAAGTCTAAATCATTTTTTTCAAAGATTAAATCTTCTTCTTTTACATCTTTAAGCTTTTCTTCTATTTCTTTATTTAACGCTCTTACAGCTTCATCTCTTTTATCTTTTATTTTTGAAACTATTATTCTTTTTATTTTTTCATTTCTTCTAAATAAAGGCATGTTGCTATAATAATTTTTAAATAAATCTTCTATTTCTTCTTTACTCATTACAACTTCATCAAAGAATTTTACATCTTTTATTTTAAAGTAGTTTTCATTTAATTCTTTCACTATATTTTCTAATTTTTCTACAAAATGTTTTGAACTTTTTTCTTTATAATCTTCTAAGTTCTTTTCATTTCCACTCATAGCTTCTTCCATATAGTAAGAGAATCCTATTACTTCTTCATCTAAGCCTATTTCATCTTTAGCAAAAACTTCAAAAGTCATATTATCTATACCATCTTCACCAAGTGATGGAAGTACACTACTTATATAATCCATGAAAATATCATTTGGCCCTAAAATTAAAATTTTATCTCCAAATCTTTTTCTTTGATTATATAAAAGATATGATACCCTATGAAGTGCTATTGTCGTTTTTCCTGAACCTGCAACTCCATTTACTACAATAACCTTGTCTGCATCTGCTCTTATTATCTCATCTTGTTCTTCTTGTATAGTCATAACTATATCTTTAAGTTTATCACTACTATTATTAGTTAACGCCATTTGAAGTATCTCATCTTTTACATCTAATGCTGAATCAAATACTCCTTTAAGTTCACCTTTTTTTATAATGATTTGTCTTCTTCCTACAATATCTGCTTCAATCTTCCCTGATGGTGCATCATATGTAGTAGTTCCTAGTGTTCCTTTATAGAAAAGCGATGCAACTGGTGCTCTCCAGTCTACTATAACAGGCTCATATGTTTCTTCTGGTGTTAATCCAAATCTTCCTATATACATATCTTCAGGCATACTATTATCTTCTATAAAGCTTATTTTTCCAAAGTAAGGTGTTTCCTTTAACTTTGTAAATTCTTTTAGTTTTCTATCAATTGTTCTAAAAGCTTCTTCTTTTACATATGCTTCATGGTCAAAATACTCTTGAACTAAGTCCTCATCATCTTTATATTCCTCAATCACCTTTTTTCTATAATCTACTATATATTGAGTTATATATTTTCTTTTTTCTATATAATTTATTATCTCACGATTAAGAACATTTAAGGTTTCCCCTAAATGTTCTCTCTCAAATGAGAAATCCATGTTTTTATCCATAAGATATCTCCTTTATTTTGTATTTTCATCTCCATCTTTTTCTTCTATTGATGGTTTTTCTAAATTTACTTTTGTTGCACTTTCTTCGCCTTCTATTGCAGCTTCATCTTTTTCATGATTCATTTGCTCTAGTGCTTCATCTAATGCAGCAAATTTAGCTTTTCTTTCTTCAGCTTCAAGTCTAGCTTTTTCTTCATTTTTTCTAGCTATTTCTTCAAGCTTAGCTTTTCTAAGTTCTTCTGCTTTCTTTTTAGCTTCTTCAACTTCTTTTTTAGCAGCTTCTCTTATTTTATCTTTTTCTTCTTTTTTAACTTTCATTTCAGGATATTTTTCATAAACTATTTCCATGAATTCATCCCCCATGATAGTTTCTTTTTCTAAAAGAACTTCTGTAATTCTATCTAAAAGATCTCTATTTTCATTTAATATAGTTCTTGCTTTTTTGTGGCAAGTTCTTACTATATTTAATACTTCTTCATCTATTATTGTAGATGTTTGCTCACTACAGTTTCTAACTGCTCTTCCATCTAAATATCTGTTTTGGACAGATTCTAATGCCATCATGTCAAATCTTTCTGTCATACCATAAACAGTTACCATACTTCTTGCAGTTTGTGTAGCTCTTTCAATATCATTTGATGCACCTGTTGAAACAAGGTTAAATACTTCTTCTTCAGCAGCTCTTCCACCAAACATTACTGTTATTTGGTTTATTAAGTCTTCTTTAGATACTAAGTACTTTTCATCTTCTGGAAGCTGCATAGTGTATCCTAATGCTCCCATTGTTCTTGGTACAATTGTTATTTTGTGTACAGGGTCTGAATCTTCTAAAAGTGCCGCTACTAAAGCATGACCAACCTCGTGGAATGCAACAGCGTCTCTTTCTTTCTTTGAAAGAATTCTATCTTTCTTTTCCTTACCTGCTATTATATCTTCAACTGCTTCTCTTAAATCATCTTGAGAAACTTCTTTTCTTCCTTCTCTAACTGCTCTTAAAGCACCTTCATTCATAATGTTTGCAAGGTCTGCCCCAACAGCACCTGGAGTACTTTTTGCGATATCTTTTAAATCAACATCCACACCTAATTTAACATCTTTAGAGTGAACCTTTAATATAGCTTCTCTTCCTGGAAGGTCTGGTCTATCAACTATTATTCTTCTATCAAATCTACCTGGTCTTAATAATGCTTTATCAAGTATTTCAGGTCTGTTTGTAGCTGCTAATATTACTATAGCTTTAGTTGAATCAAATCCATCCATTTCAGCTAGTAATTGGTTAAGAGTTTGTTCTCTTTCATCATTACTTTGAAGTTGGCTATCTCTGCTTTTACCTACTGCATCAATCTCATCTATAAAGATTATACATGGTGCTTTTTCAGCTGCATCTTTAAATAACTCTCTAACTCTCTTAGCTCCTGCTCCTACGAACATTTCAACGAAGCTTGAACCTGAGATTGAGAAAAATGGAACTTTTGCTTCTCCTGCAACAGCTTTTGCAAGAAGAGTTTTACCTGTTCCTGGAGGTCCTACTAAAAGAGCTCCTTTTGGTAATTTTGCTCCAATTTCAGTATACTTTTTAGGGTCATTTAAGTAATCTATTACTTCTACTAAGGATTCCTTAGCTTCTTCTTGACCTGCTACATCATTAAATGTAACTCCAATTTCATCTTCCATATATACCTTAGCGTTGTTTTTACCAAATGGCATCATTCCGCCACCCATTTTTCCTGACATTTTTGAAAATACAAACTTCCACATAAATACTAAGAATATTAGCATTAATCCGTAAGTTACTAATGTATTCATAAATGGCGAATATGTTGGGTTTTGTCCTGTAAAGTTAACACCTGCTTTTTGTAATTCTGGTATTAAATTATTATTTGGAATGTTTACTGTATATAAAGATTTACCTTTAAATTCACTTCCATCTTTTGGAGTTATCAATAACTCGTCTGGTGTTATTGTAACTTCTGATACTTGCTTATCATTCAATAACTGCTGGAATTGAGTGTAGCTTATCTTTTCATTCATTGATGTATTTCTAATATATCCTGCTGATAAAATAAGTGCCACTGCAATTATTATATATATAAGTATAGTTTTACCTGGCCCTTTCATCATGTTAGGATTATTTTTATTTTCATTATTCCCCTTATTAAAATCTTTCTTCTGGTCCATTCTTCCACCTCACCTTTCTCTATCTTTTAAGAAAACCTATATTGTCAAAAGGATATATTCTAAAGACTGCTTTCCCCATAATCTCTTTTGCTTGAATATATGGATCTTTCCAAAACCTTGAATCATATGAATTTGCCCTATTGTCTCCTAAGAAGAAGTACTCTCCTTCGGGAACATGAAATTCTTGATATGTGGACATTGGATATTTTACATAGCTTTGATCTATTTCCTTTCCATTAACATATACATTTCCTTCTACTATCTTTATTGTATCTCCTGGAAGTCCTATTAATCTTTTGATTAATACTTTTCCAAGTTCTTGTGAATAGAATACTACAATATCTCCCTCTTTTAAGTTCTGAGGCTCATAAACTCTTGTGACTAGCAGTCTATCTCCCACATTTAAAGTTGGTTCCATTGAACCACTTGGTATTTTAACCTTAAATATAAGAAATTTATTAATTAAAAATGCTATTGCAAGGGCTATTAATATTGGTAATATCCAATCAAAAAATATATTGTTCTTTTTCTCTTTTTTCTTAAGACTTCTTCTTCCATCTTTAATTATAGATTCATTTATTTTTTCTTCACCCATTCATTCACCTACATTTCTTTAATTAAGCTACTTACCTTCTAAAATATTAGATGTTAAAATTTTAAAACTTAGGTCTCTATAATTTTTACGTTTTTCTCCGCTTTTAATCACTATCTGTTTGTAAATATAAAAATTTTATCCTTTATTATTTTACCACCTATTTCAAAATTTATATATAGTTATTCCTTCTTAGTATATCATAAAAATTGCATAAAATTCTTTCAAAGTTATGTAAATTCATTTTATCTTAATAGAAATAATGTGTTCCTCTTTATTTTCTCTATAAATTCACCTTCTATTCTATGTTTAAACATAGAAAAAAGAATGCATTTCTACATTCTTTCCTAGTTTCTATAAAAATATAACTCTTCTTCTATTTTAATTTTCCAATATTATCAAAAGGATAATATCTAAAAATAGCTTTTCCTTTTATATCTTCTTCTTTTATATACGGATTTTTCCAATATCTAGCGTCCTTTGAATTAGCTCTATTATCCCCTAAGAAAAAATAAGATTTTTCTGGCACAACATATTCAGCAAAGGTTTCCTCTGGAAATTTCACGTAATCCTCAGTAATTTTTTCTCCATTTACATATAAATTCTTTCCATCAATTAAAATCGTATCTCCTGGAAGTCCTATCACTCTTTTTATATAAAGTGAATCCTCTTCTTTAAAATCGAAAACTAAAATATCTCCTCTTTTTATCTTCCCATAATCATAAACTCTTTGTGCTATCAATCTATCCCCTGCATTTATGGCTGGTAACATTGATTCCGATGGTATATAAACTGTAAATATTAAAAATTTATTGATTAAAATTGCTACTGCATATGCAATAACTAAAGGTATTCCCCATTCTTTTAAAAACTTTTTGACCATAATCCCAACCCCTTACCTTTAATATTTTACCAAAAATATACTTATTTTACCATAATATAATTTATTTTATAAAAAAACCTATTCTTTAGCTTACTTAGAATAAACTTTTAGAATAGGTTTTTCATTACATTACTTCATTTTTTAATATATCATCATAACTTTCTCTTTTACAAACAACTCTCGATTTTCCGTCTTTAACCATTACAACTGCTGCTTTAGGAATTTTATTATAGTTATTTGACATTGAGTATCCATATGCACCTGTTGACATTACTGCTAATAAATCTCCACTTAAAACTGATGGGATTTCTACACCTTGAAGAAGAATATCTCCAGATTCACAACACTTCCCTGCAATTGTTATTTTCTCATTTGAATCATGTATAACTCTATTTGCAACTATACACTCATAACTTGCATTATATAAAGCTGGTCTTATATTATCAGACATCCCACCATCTACTGATACATACTTTCTTATTTCTGGTATATCTTTTATTGAACCTACTGTATATAAAGTCATCCCTGCATTTCCTACTATTGACCTTCCTGGTTCTATTATAAGAGTTGGCATTTCTAGCTCTAACTCCTTACATACATTATCGGCTTTTGCTAGGATAGCTTGACAATATTCTTTAGTTTCTTTTGGACTATCTTCACTACTATAATAAATTCCAAATCCACCACCCAAATCAAGTTCTTTTATTAAATATCCTGTTTCTTCTTTTACTTTATTTATTAATTTTAACATTATTTCAGTAGCATCCTCATATGGCTCAATCTCAAATATTTGAGAACCTATATGACAGTGAAGCCCTGCTAAGTTTATATTTTCTAAACTTATTGCTTTCTTAATCCCATTTAATATATTGTCTCCAACAGGTGCAAATCCAAACTTTGAATCAATTTGTCCTGTTTTAATATATTCATGGGTATGTGCTTCAATGCCTGGAGTTATTCTTAAATAGACATTTTGAACTTTTCCATTATCTTTTGCGATATGATTTAAATGTTCAAGCTCATAAAAGTTATCTACAACAAAAGTTCCAACCCCTAGTGATACTCCAAGTCTCATTTCTTCTAAAGTTTTATTATTTCCATGAAATAATACCTTTTCTAATGGGAATTCTGCTTTATGCGCAGTATATAATTCTCCACCAGACACGACATCAAGGCATAATCCTTCTTTTTCTATTAGTTTACACATTGCAAGTGTCAAAAAAGCCTTCCCAGCATATGCAACCTTATTTCCTCTTTCCTCACACTTAAAATTTTCATAATAGCTTTTACACTTTTCTTCAATTTGTTCCTCATCCATTATATATAATGGTGTTCCAAACTCTTCCGCCAGTTTACTTAGTTTTACCGCTCCTACACTTAGAATATTTTCTTCTACATTCATAGTTCCAAATAATTTCATTTTTTTACCTCCACTATTTATTTTTAGTAAAACAAAACGCCACAGTAAATTTCTGTGACGGGCTATAGCGTGTAATTTAATTATGCCTTTGATACTTTTAAAACACATTCATATCTTAACTGTATATAAGACTTTTGTAGCACTCCACGTTATGTGACAGTGATATGTATATTCTACATACCCCCAGAAAACCTTCTTCGCTAAAAGTTATCTTCGGCCATCATCCCTTTCATCATTATTCACAGTCTTGCAAAACTCCTAATAACTACTCTTTAATCTGGCACCTCTACCCTAATTTTGTATTTCCAATTTATTCAAAATATTTAGTATTATAATATCATAAAATTCAACTTTTGCAACAAGTTTTTGAGAAAATTTAGAATTAATAATGAAAAATTTAAAATTAAGTAGCTTGCAAGCAAGCTTAGTAGTTAAGAGTTAATAGGTTAGAGGTAAGAGTTGTTGTTCTTCTTTAGTTTTTAGCTTGAATAATGTTTTTTAGAATTTAGAATTAGGTAGCTTATCAGTTAAGAGTTAACAAGCTATATGCTGCGATAAAATTTGTCACCAGACAAATTTTGAGCCCCCAAAAGAAGACTTCCTCTCAACTCCCCCACTCCTTCATTTTCAATTAAAAACTCTAACCTTTTCCCTCTTAACTCTTCACTAAAAACCCTCTAATGCGATAAAATTTGTCACCAGACAAATTTTGAGCCCCCCCAAAAGAAGACTTACTCTCAACTCCTCCACTCCTTCATTTTCAATTAAAAACTCTAACCTTTTCCCTCTTAACTCTTCACTAAAAACCCTCTAACGCGATAAAATTTGTCACCAGACAAATTTTGAGCCCCTCCAAAAGAAGACTTACTCGCAACTCCCCCACTCCTTCATTTTCAATTAAAAACTCTAACCTTTTCCCTCTTAACTCTTCACTAAAAAAGCTTCCAATGCGATAAAATTTGTCGCCAGACAAATTTTGAGCCCACCCAAAGAAGACTTGCTTGCAAGTCCCCCCAATTCTTCATTCTTAACTCTTAATTCTTCATTACTTATGTCCCTTACGCTCACGATAAATGTCCATAAGCTCACTCATTATTTCCGCTCCTGCTGGTGGCGTATATGTTATTGCATTTGCTCCTGCTTCTACTGTTTCTTTTATGCTTTCAAGTGTTGGTCCACCTGTTGCTATTATTGGGAATGTTGGATATTTATCTCTTATGTTTTTTACTATTTTACTTGTATCTTTTCCTCCTGATACATTTAAAATAGTTGCCCCACTGTTTATTCTTTCTTCTATGTCTTCTTCTTCTGAACAAACTGTAACTATAATTGGTATATCAATTGTTTCTTTTATGTTTCTTACTATGTCATTAGATGTCGGTGCATTTACGACTACGCCTATTGCTCCTTTAAACTCTGCATCTAGCGCAAGGTTTACTACTCTTATCCCTTGAGTAATACCACCTCCAACACCACAAAATACTGGAACATCTGCTGCTGTTATTATTGCTTCTGTTATTTTCGGTTGAGGTGTAAATGGATAAACTGCCATTATTGCATCTGCATTTGTATTTTTTATCATTGCAACATCTGTTGAAAATAAAATACTTTTTATCCTCTTTCCAAATATTCTAATTCCAGTACAATTTCTTATAACCTCTGGAACCTTTACTATATGGCTTCTGAGAACCCCCATAACTTCTGGTACATACTTACTGTTATTGTTGCTCATAATTATCTATTACTCCTTATAAAGTAATAGATTCACCTCCCTTCACATTCTCTTCTATTACTCATTATATATTTTTTATCCTTTTTTGAGAATATTTTCTATATATTTTGTTTTTTATTTTTACTTTTTATAGAAAATATTAAGCTTTTTATATTATAATTAATTGTAAAAAATATGTCTATTTTATTAATAGATGTAAATCAAATTCATGAGGTGAAAATTTTTGTTTAAAAAAGAAAAACTCTTTAAGCCTTATAAAATCCTTTTAATCATGTATTCTTTTTTCTTGATTGCAGGGCTTTTTATTTCTACACCATCTGAAATTCTCTTTGGCTTAAAGAAAATTTTATTTACCCCAGATATTCTTATAACTGATTATGTTGTAATAGGTGGACATGCTGCTGCTTTATTTAATGCAAGTCTTACAAGTATTATAAGTATTTTTATACTTATAGCATTAGATGTAAAACCAAACGGTTCAACTATTATGGCACTATTTTTAATGACTGGTTTTTCATTTTTCGGAAAAAATATTTTAAACATTTGGCCAATCATGTTTGGTGTTTATCTTTTCTCTAAATATAGAAAAGAACCTTTATTAAACTATAGTTTAGTTATGCTTTTATCCACCGCCTTAGCACCAACTGTAAGTCAGTTAAGCTTTACATCTTCAAATATCCTTTTAGGATTGATTTTAGGTTCTGTAATTGGTGTTATAACTGGATTTATTTTAGCTCCTATTGCCAGTCACTGCATGGTAGCACACTCTGGATATAATCTTTATAATATTGGTTTTGCAGGAGGTCTTATTGCTACTGTTTTAATGTCTATTTTCAGATTTTTAGAAATTGATTTTGAAACTAGACTTATTTGGCATAGTGGAGATAATACATTTTTCCTATTGTTCATGATTTGTATTTCACTTTTTCTTATTTTTACTGGAATGTATTATGGTAATAATAAGATGGAAAAATTGAATTCTTTAAAAGAACAGTCTGGAAGACTTGTATCAGATTTTTACTTGCTTTATGGTGATGTTGCTTACATAAACATGGGAATCTTAGGCTTATTCTCAACTTTATTTTTATTACTTATAGGTGGAGATTTAAATGGTCCTACCCTTGGTGCTATTTTCACAACTATGGGATTTGGAGCATTTGGTAAGCATCTTAAAAATATGTTTCCAGTTCTTTTAGGTGCTACTACTACTGCCCTTTTAAATGTTGCTCCAATAACTACACCAAGTATATTGTTATCAATTTTATTTAGTACTTGTCTTGCACCTATTGCAGGTAAATTTGGATTTCTTCCAGGCTTTATTGCTGGATTTTTACATGTTTGCTTAAGTGCAAATATAGGTTATTTACATGGTGGATTAAACCTTTATAACAATGGTCTTTCTGGAGGACTTGTTGCAATGCTTTTAGTACCACTTATAATTACATTTAGAAAAGAGGTAAGACACGATGAATTTTAGAACTGAAAAAGATTTAAAAATTTTAAATGAGCTTGTATCTTATTGTTATCATTTTAATACAAAGGATATACAAGTTAATATTAAGAATATTGATAATACGTCTTATATAGAAATACAAGCTTTAATTCCTGATTTTCCTGAAAAGGCCTTAGAAAAGCTTGTAACTTCTTTAAATACACCACGTCAAAGAGAGGTTGAACAATATTACTGGCAGATTGGTGGAGAATATGAATTTGATTCTGAATTAACCTTAGTAGGAATGATGACTGATAAAGTAACCGTTACTTATAATAATCATATTTTAGATATGAAGCTTGAAAGAAAGTCTATACTTTAAAAAAATACTAGAAGGATTATTTCCTTCTAGTATTTTTTAATATCTTAATTATTTCATTAACTGCACTTGTTCCAACAATGTCTTCCTTCATTTGCTCTAGTGCCTCATCTATCTTACACCAGCCTAAATCTTCAACTTCATTAGACTTTTTGATTTCGCCTTCTTCATAAAATGCAATAAAAGTTAACATTAACAAATCATTGTCTTTCACATAATCTGAACCTATATAATTTATATCCTTAACCTTTATTCCCGTTTCTTCAAGAACTTCTCTATACACTGTTTCTTCAACTTTTTCATTTTGTCCTACATATCCTGAAATTAATACCTTTGAATTTTTAAATATATAGCTTTGCTTTAATAATAATATTTCATCTTCCTTTATTACCCCTACAACAACACATGGTCTTGGTGTATCAAAGAAAAATTTATCATCCTTTGAGCAATAAGGCACTCCACCTTCATCATAACTATATTTCTCTTCTAATTCTTTTCCACAGATAGGACAGTATTTAAACTTCAAATCCTTCACCTCTTTACAATTTTAATTTTACTTCTTTATCTAATGTTATTTCCTTTTCTGTTACAATGCAAGAATAAACAAAAATATCTACTCCATTTCCCTTTGCATATCTTAGTGCTTCACCAAAAGCTGGGTCATTTTCATCATTTGAAGTAAACTCCTTCATATCTTCCATTTGAATTAAAAATAATACTCCTGCTCCCATTTTAGCCTTTTTTACATCTACTAACTCTAAAAGATGCTTTCTTCCTCTATCTGTTGGTGCATCTGGAAAACTTGCATATCCATCTTTTTCTAAAGTTACTCCCTTTACTTCTAAATAATACGTTTCTCCATTTTCATCTGCTAACTTAAAATCAAATCTACTTTTCCCAAAAGTCTTTTCTTTTAATATATCCGTATATTTTTCTAGGCCTTTTATTTTTTTATTTATTAAAGCTTCCATTACAACTTTATTTGGAATTTGTGAATCTATATTTATAAGCATTTCATCTTTATATGCACAGATTAAATCATACTTTGTTTTTCTAGTCTCACTATCTTCCTTTCTAAGTAACACTTTTGTTCCTAATCTTAGTATCTCTTTACATCTTCCAGTATTAGGCACATGTACTACTTCACTTTCGCCATTTATCTTAACTAATGCATTAAATCTATTTGGTCTATCTATAAATTCTGCTTCTATTATTTCTTTTACATATTTCATTTTCTTCACCTTTTCCACATTATCCACATATTTTATCCACAGGAGTGTGAGTAATGTTAATATTTTTCGACATTTTCTTCCTCTTAATTTTAACCTACCTTACTTTTTTATACAATATCCATCATATAGTTTGTCGAACAAACTATCCCCTCTTATATTGTGTCAATATTTTTTCATTACACAACTAAACTTATCCACATTTTTGCCTATTTTATCCACATTTATCAACAATGTGTTGAAATCACTCACTTTAGCTTGTTGATAACTTTATTTTCACTCTCCCTCTTTAAACTCTTTTATTTTAATAGTAAACTTAACCTTGGAGGTGATTATTTTGAATAAAAAATTTATTATTCTTTCTTTCGATGCAGTTTCATCAGAAGATTTTAATTCTTTAAAGAAACTTTCTTCTTTTGAAGAATTAATTAAAGAAAGCTCTTACTCATCAGATGTTTCATCTGTATATCCATCCCTTACTTATCCTGCTCATACCTCAATTTGTACAGGAAAATTACCTATAAATCATGGTATTATAAATAATATTTTAATACAGCCTGAACGAAAATCTCCTGATTGGTTTTGGAATAGGAAATATATTAATGGAACTACAATTTATGATATTGCTAAAAAGAATGGTTTACGAACTTGTACCCTTTTATGGCCTGTTACTGGAAAAGCAAAAACTATTGATTTAAACTTGCCTGAAGTTTTCCCTAATAGAAAATTTCAAAATCAAATTATGGTATCTGCTTTAAACGGCAGTCCTCTTTTCCAATTAAAAGTTGAAAAGCTTTATGGACATTTAAGACAAGGCTTTGACCAACCTTATTTAGACAACTTTGTTTTTAGTTCTTTAATGTATGTGTTAGAAAATGATTTAGCTGATTTTATAATGGTTCATCTTACTGATACAGATACTCATAAACATAATTTTGGAACAAAAAATCCACATATTTTTCACTCTCTAAAAAGACATAATAATAGATTATCTCAAATCATAAATTTCTTAAAAGAAAATAATATTTATGAGGATTCTACAATTATTTGTCTTGGTGACCATAGCTTTAAAGATGCAGATTTTGTTATTAAATTAAATAAATTTTTTATTGATAATAATCTTATCACTCTTGATTCTAAGGGGAACATAAAAGATTATATAGCTTATATGAACTTTTGCGATGGGTCTGCCTACGTTTATGTTAAAGATGAGGAATTTGTTAAACCAATATACACTTTAATTTCTAATTTCTCAAAAGAAAACAATAATTGTATAAAAAGCATTTTATCAAGCAAAGAAGCCTCTCTTTTAGGTGCTAGTGATAAATGTACCTTTATGCTTGAGGCTAGTGATAATTATTACTTTATAAATGATTTAACAAGTCCTATTATAGAAGAAACAAAAGGCATTCACCCTGTTGCAAATCATGGATACAATCCTTTTGATTCAAGCTATAAAACCTTCTTTACTTGCAAAAATCCATCAGTAAAGAAAGCTTTTAATATTGGAGAAATGAGCCTTATTGATGAAGGTGCTACTATATTTAAGCTTCTTAATCATATAGAACCTAATATCGATGGAGCTGTTTTAGATATTTTTAGTGAATAAATTTATTCTTAATTAGGAATACTCCTGTATATGGAGGTAGTTTTTATGAATAATTTATCCGTTACTAAGGTTTTAACTAATAATGGAGTTCCTATGGCCTATGAGTTATCTAACGGAACTCAAATTACATTAGAAGAAGCTCTTTCTTTAGCTCGAAGTGGCTCTCTTCAAAATGTAACTCCTTCAATAGATTCTTTTGGTCATGAGTTTTTAGTTGGAACTTCTGATGATAGTTTTAGCTTAAACTGTATCTCTGAAGAAAATATTAACAGACCATCTGACTAGAAAAACACCATAATGCTTATAATTGCATTATGGTGCTTTTTTATGGATTTATATTATTTTCTATTATCTCTTCTAAAGACTTACTAGCCTCTTCATTTTTTACTTCTCTTATAAATTTAGCTTGGAAATTATTTATTTGTATATCTCCTTCTTTGCTTATAATAAGGTCACCAACAACTTCATTATTTTCACCTACGAATTCTACATAATATTTGTTTTTCCCTGGCACATTACATCCTGAATGTTCACCATCTTCTTTAGCTTCTTTTAATTCAATATTGTTCAATTCATCTTCAAATTTACTAATTCCATCAGCATCTGTTATATTAAATGTTTTCTTAGTTACATCATTAGTTACAACTAACTCCTTTATATGTACCTTATCTAATCCACTTGCTGTAAACATCATATCTCCTTTGCTTGTGCACCCAATAAAGGCTAACATTGCTACTGCTATACACCCTAAAACTATTACCATTTTTTTCATAAGTAATTCCCCCTTTTTACCTAATTATACCTCTTTTTCTATTAGTTTAAAATATCTTCTGCCCTTGTTCCACCTAATAATCCTTTTATAACATCATCATCATTTACTATCTTCCAACCTGATATAGTTTTTTTCATTTTTACATTTATATCTGTTTGGACTATATTAGTCATATTCCCTTCTACAGCATTAAGAAATGCAGTGCTTATTTGACTTCCTAGATAGTCACCATTTGCATTACTATCTTCTATTGTTTGATTATTTATATCTAATCCATTTACATTATACTGAAAATCACTAGCTATTTTCTGACCATTTGGTGAAAAGAATTGAACCTCTAAAACCACATCTCCATCTTCTTTTTTAGCTTTAACTACATTAACTTTTATTAAGCTAAACCATGTCTTTAATGCTTGTTGTCTTGTCATATCTGAATTATTTATCTCAGTTATTCCCTTAGATATATCACCATTTTGCTCTATGTAATTTTCTGCTCCACTCAATTGAAACTTATTTATATCTCCAATGAACGTTTTAAAGCCTTCCTCTGCAGATGCTGTTCTGTTAGTATACATATAAAAACCTGCACCTACCACTATAACTGCAACTACTATACCTATTATTATTTTTTTCAAATTTTTCCTCTCCTCTTTTGTAATAATTCTTATTATATCATTTGTATTTTTCTAAAAAAACTCTCATTTTATTTCACACTTTTTCAAATTTTTAATACATATACTAATATATAAAATTTTTAGGAGTGATTTTTTTGAGTGAACTTTTAATTTCTAACATAACTATAGAAATGGATACCCCGTTAGTTCCTCCTGCTATCGTTAGTTGTGACGTAAATACTATTAATAAACCATATATTATCGGAATCCATAAAATTAATAATCAAATTGTGATACAAGGTGTTTTAAAGAAAACAATCTCTTATAAAATTTTTGATATTAATTCTAATATAGTGGAGCATTGTATTTCTAATGAACAAGAGTTTCAAACACTCTTTACCCTAACACCTGAACAGGTCCAATACATTGATGAAATTCCTCTATCAGCTATATCTATAGACGCCTCTAACATAGATAATTATCTTTCAAGTATAACTACTTATCATAGAGTATTTTCTCATGTAGCTTTTAATTTAAATGAAAGTGTTTTACTATCTATTACTATAGATTTAGATAGACTTTGCGATGCGATTCTCCCTTTAGAAGATTCATTTTCTCCTGTCTTAAATACTATTATTAACAAGGGCTTTTCATTGCCATTACCTAAATCCATTCAAAATGTAAGCCTTTCTAATCTTAATATAAGAAGATTTTTAATAGCTAATGTTGATAAAGTTTTTGGTGGCATATTGTTCTTAGATTGTTGTATGCTTTATTCATTTTTCAATAATCAAAATGAACTTATTTGTTCTGAAAAAATGCCTTTTAATCTAACTATAAACTCAACTACAATAAATTCAACCGACGAGTTTGCTGTAATTGGTAGTGATATTATGGCTATTTTAGATTCTTCTTTAAATGATTCTTGTCACACTTTAAACGAAACAATTTCATTAACAGTTTCAGCTAAAAAAGAAACTTAAAATAAAGGATGCTTTGAAGTTTTAAAGCATCCTTTCTAATATATTTGTATTCTTATCTAATTTTTTATATAATTTATATAATCATACTTTTAGGGGGTTATCTATTGTATAAAATTATAACTGCTTATCTTATATTAATAAATCTTTTAGGTTTTCTATCTATGTTTATTGATAAAAGAAAAGCTATTAAACACAAATGGAGAATAAGCGAAGCTCATCTCCTGCTTATCCCTATCCTTGGTGGAGGCTTTGGCTCTTGGATTGGTATGTATGTATTTAGACATAAAACTACAAGAATAAAATTCAATCTTGGAATTCCTATCATAATATTTGCTGAAATAATATGTATAGTATTTCTATTTCACCGTTTTTAAGCGTATCTTTATGATGCGCTTTCTTTATTTTTTCTTCTTTCTCTCTCTGGTTCAAATTCACTTCTAATATTTTTTAAATTCCCATAAACAGTTACCTTATCTCCACTTGTGAAAATATAATCTGCTAAAGGGAATTTTATAAATTCCTCACCTTTATCTATATTTAAGATTTCAATTTCTAGACTTGATAAACCACTATTTAATATATCTTTACCAACTAGCCTACTTTCTTCACCTATGTAAACCTCATATATTCCATATCCTCTTGTACTACTAATTAAAGTAGCTTTTTTTATATTTAATCTTTTCCATAACTTCGATTTCACAATTTTATCTTCTATTCTATTTTCAACCTTTTCTAATAGTGATAGCTTATGAAAAAAGAATGCAACAAATATAAATAATATAATTACCGCAAAAAAACCGATACTAGTTACTGTATCGGATAGCATACTAACAAAAAATGAAATGAAAGTAGCTGTGCTTACATAACTAAAAATCATAAGCCAGCTTGCAAGCTTTCTTCTAATTGGACTATTTACAATCATTTCACTTTCTCTTGTAGTAAATCCTGTACTTGATAGTAGTGATATAACTTGAAATCTCGCTTTATAAATAGGCATTCCCGTCATCCTAAAAAGAATTGAAAAAAAGTCTATCACTACTAAAAATACTGTCATAAAAAGTATAAACGTTAATATTAAAATCATTAAAACTCTCCTCTTTTGTAAATTTCATTTTACATAAGTGGTGCAAATACTCTAAATACAGCTGTTATAATTTTCAAAATCCAACTTGATCCTCTAGCTTTTTCTAAGCTTATCGCCTCGCATACTTCTAATGTTCTTAAATAATCTTCTTTAATTTGAAGTACTGATTTTGTTTTATATAACCATACTCCGCATTCAAAATGCAAATAAAGACTTCTATAATCAAAGTTTATGCTTCCAACTGTTGCCACCTCATCATCTGCAACAACTGTTTTAGAATGTATAAACCCTGGTGTATATTCGTAAATCTTTACTTTTCCTTCTATTAATTGTGTATAGTATGACCTTGTAAGCATATGTGCATACCATTTATCCTCTATATGAGGTGTCACTATTCTAACATCTACACCACTTTTTGCTGCTCTAGTTAAAGCTGTTACCATTTCATTATCTATAATTAAATATGGTGTATTTATATAAACATAATCCTTTGCTTTACTTATTATATTTAAATATACGTTTTCCCCAACAATTTCATCATCTAATGGACTATCTCCATACGGTTGAACATATCCATCATGCTTAACCTCGTCCTCTTTAAAATCAGTCTTAAAACTTTCATAATCTATTTTTGTTTTACTTTCATAGCTCCACATTTGAAGAAACATAACTGTTAGGTTCCAAACTGCTTCCCCTTTTAGCATTATGCCTGAATCTTTCCAATGTCCAAATCTAACTATTTCATTTATGTACTCATCCGCTAAATTTATTCCACCAGTAAATCCAGTATGTCCATCTATAACCGTTATCTTTCTATGGTCTCTATTATTTAGTATAATTGATAAAAACGGAACAAACTTATTAAATACATGACATTTAATTCCCTTTTTTCTTAAAACCTCATCATATTTATAAGGTATTGTCCTAAGACATCCAACATCATCATATAACATTCTAACATCAACGCCTTCTTTTACCTTTTTCTCTAGTATTTCTAATATTTTATTCCACATCTTTCCTTCTTGTATAATAAAATATTCCATAAATATGTACTTTTCTGCTTTTTCTAATTCTTCTACCAATTTATCAAAAAACACTTCTCCTGGTGATAAATATTCAGAGCTTGTATTCCCGTAGACTGGGGCTAAAGCATATTCACTTGTATATTTTGCTTGATTTGCAATATATTTATTTTCTTTTTCTAGTTCTTTTATAACATTTTCGTCTTGTATTGATACTTTTCTTGCATCATTGTATGCCTTTTCTATTTTTCTCCTAAATTTAAGATTAATTTTTTTCCCACCAAAGATTAAATATAATAACCCTCCAAATAAAGGAAAAATCAAAACTGGAATTGTCCATGCAAGTTTGTAAGAAGGATTATCTCTTCTACTCACTATATATACAACAACTAATCCACTTATAATTAATAATGGTATATATATGTATGCAAATGCTTCTGCTAATTGCCATATACCAAAAATTAAAATTCCTAATTGAATTAATAATAAAATTCCAACAATAACTAACCTGCTTAATAAGAATTCAACTATTTTTCTCATCTATAACTCCTTAATTC